>NZ_JBLNNF010000002.1:0-56070 GCF_047784845.1 Pseudomonas sp. NFX98
ACGCGCTGCGTCACTCAGTAACGCGGGAAACTGGACAATATCCCTGTAGGACCTGCCGCAGGCTGCGATCTTTTGATTTTGTTTTCAAGATCAAAAGATAGCAGCCTGCGGCAGCTCCTACGGGGATTAGCGTGTTTCAGAGGTTTTCGTAGCGATTCATGTCCAGCACGCCCTCTTCCACCGGCTCGGTCTCGTGGATATAGCGGCTCAAATCATGAAAATACTGCCAGAATTGCGGATGACTGCGGCGGATCCCCCAACGTTCGACGATTTTTTCGAAACGGTTGGCGTCCTTGGCATTTTCCATCGCCTCCACAAACGCCGGAACCTGATCAGCCGGGATGTTGAACATGAAGTTCGGGTAACTGCTGAGTACGCCGGGGAAAATGGTTAGGGTGTCCAGCCCCGGCTGATAACGCAGCGATTCGCCGAGCAGGAATGCCACGTTGCTGTGCGCGCGATTGCGCAGCAGGCTGTAGACCACACGCTGCCCACTCGCGGTTTCGACGCGCAACATCGTTGCTTCCGGCAGTTGATCAATGACCTTGAGCCCGGCAGCCGGACGCGCGGTGAGCGTGCTCAAGGCTTGCTCGGCATTTTGCAGGTCTGGGTCGATGTTCGGCCGTGAACAATAGGCGCCGTCGCAGCGATTGATCGGATCAGGCTTTGCGTTGAGCTCGCCGTAACGCGCCAGCAATTGCTTGGCGAAATCGCGTTTAGGGTCCTTCTCGTCGAGTTTCAGCGCGCTCGGCTTGTCGTCGTCGATGGCTTCATAGTCCATCCACATCTTGAATTTGCCGCTGCTCTGGTACCAGTCATCGAGGTAATCGTCCCGCGAATCGGCCGGCATCAAGCGCAGGAAATTCTGCTCGGCACCGTTACGGATCAGGTCGAAATACAGGCGTGTCTGGGCTTGGTGGGAGACGTTGCCGAACACGTCGAAATTCACCGCCAACTGATAATACGTGCGCTCCAGCAAGGGGTAATCGAACAGCCACATGGTCTGCGGAACCTCGCCGATCAAGCCTTTGGTCACAGCGGCGCTGTCGAAATGCCGGAAGATGCTCAGCAGCGCATTGTCGTTTCCGGCCCACAACGTCGACCAACTCGGTGCCGGCTCATCGGCGTAGCTGTCCCGGCGCAAGGCCTCGTATTCGTTACGTTTGTCGCGGTAATCGTGCCAAAGGGTCAGGACGCTGCCGACATCGTCGTTCTGCCCCGGCATCGCCAGCAACGGCGTGGCCTGGCCGCGATAGTTCGGGTCGGTGATGTAGAGGTCGTGTTCCGGCGCCTGGAACATTGCCCAGAAGTTGTCGCGGATCACGTCCGTGGCGATCTGCCCCCGACACACCGGGCCGCGAATAAAGGTGCGCACGAAGTATTCGGCGTTATCAAGCATGAACTGGTAACGCGCCTGGGCCGGGATGGCTTCGAACGTGGAAAACGGGTTGGCCCGACGTTCAGGTCCATAACCCGGCAAGGCGCTGACCTGCCAGTTGCCGTTGTAGAACAGGCTTTTGACCCGGGCCATTTTCGCCGCGCTCAGCGGATAGGTAATGTGGGTCTTGTGCACGATCACACCCTGCACCGGCCACAAGCGGTAATAGAACTGCACGCCCGGATCGTCGTTCGGGCGACGGGTGTTGATCACGTCAATGGGCTGGCCGGTCGGCGTGCGCGAACGCACCCACTGGAAGAAATGCCCCGGCTCGCCGTCCTTGAAATAGATGTGCGCGAGGAACCAGTGTTCGAACAGCCAGCGCCCCACCAGACTTTGTCGGGCACCCGGCGCGTTGAGCAAATTCTCCCACTGCACTACCTGCAAGGCTTCTTGTGCGCTCGGCACCAGGCCTTGCTCGTCGATCGGCGCGCCAGAGGCCAGCCAGCGTTGCAGCGTCTGGTATTGCTGATCGGTCAGGCCAGTCACCGCCAGCGGCATGCCTTCCTTCGGATGGGCACTGGCGTAGCCGTCGAACTCGGCAGGCATGGCGCAGGTGTTGTCGCGGTTCAGGCCCAGGACGATGTCTTCAGGTAGCTTGGCGTTAGGTTGCAACGGCACGCTGTGGCCCAGTTCAAGCATTCGCGCCATCAGTGCCGCCTGGCTGCCTTGGGCATCGAGTACCGAATAGAAGCCCTTTTGCTGCCAGGCCCGTTTACCGGAAGCGTCATAAAACAACCGGGTCGGTGCAACGGCCTGACTGCGGTCGCCGTCGTACACCGGAACTTTCGTCGCCCCCCGCGCCGCGCCTTCACCGCTGCCCAGATTGAGCTGACAGGCGGCGTCGTTGCAGGCATGGCAGGCCACACACTTTTCGGTAAAGATCGGCTGAATATCGCGGGTGTAGGAGATCGCAGGGGACACCGCCGGACTTTGCGCGACCGCGCCCCAGCTTAAAAACATCAACACACTGCTGATGACGACGCGATACGACATGTCCCTGGCCCCGATCCTTTGAAAACGCCGCGATTCTACCGGTCTGACGCTCGCACCAACATGAACGATATTCATGCAAAACCCGAACATGCTCTAAAAGCGCACAGGTTTGCTATTATCTCGGCCCTTCGTCATGGCCTTATCGAGTAGTCCAAATGTCCGATCGCAGCGTTCGCCTTCAAGCTCTCAAGCACGCCCTTAAAGAGCGCATCCTGATTCTCGATGGCGGCATGGGCACGATGATCCAGAGCTACAAGCTCGAAGAGCAGGACTATCGTGGCAAACGCTTCGCCGACTGGCCGAGTGATGTCAAAGGCAACAATGACCTGTTGGTGCTGACGCGCCCGGACGTGATCGGTGGCATTGAAAAGGCTTACCTGGATGCCGGCGCCGACATTCTGGAAACCAACACCTTCAACGCCACCCAGATTTCCCTGGCCGATTACGGCATGCAAGGCCTGGCGTACGAGTTAAACGTAGAAGGCGCGCGCCTTGCACGCAAGGTGGCCGACGCCAAGACCCTGGAAACCCCGGACAAGCCGCGCTTCGTTGCCGGCGTGCTCGGTCCGACCAGCCGCACCTGTTCGTTGTCGCCGGACGTCAACAACCCTGGCTACCGCAACGTGACCTTCGATGAGTTGGTGGAAAACTACACCGAATCCACCAAGGGCCTGATCGAAGGCGGCGCCGACCTGATCCTGATCGAAACCATCTTCGACACCCTCAACGCCAAAGCCGCGATCTTCGCCGTGCAAGGCGTGTTCGAAGAACTGGGCATCGAATTGCCGATCATGATTTCCGGCACCATCACCGACGCCTCCGGCCGTACGCTGTCGGGCCAGACCACCGAAGCCTTCTGGAACTCCGTGGCCCACGCCAAACCGATTTCGGTCGGCCTGAACTGCGCCCTCGGCGCCAGCGAACTGCGTCCGTACCTCGAAGAGCTGTCGAACAAGGCCAACACCCACGTTTCCGCGCACCCGAACGCCGGCCTGCCGAACGAATTCGGCGAGTACGACGAACTGCCGTCGCAAACCGCCAAGGTCATCGAAGAATTCGCCCAAAGCGGCTTCCTCAACATCGTCGGCGGTTGCTGCGGCACCACGCCGGGCCACATCGAGGCCATCGCCAAAGCCGTGGCCGGTTATGCGCCGCGCGAGATTCCGGAGATTCCAAAGGCCTGCCGTCTCTCGGGCCTGGAACCGTTCACCATCGATCGCAGCTCGCTGTTTGTCAACGTCGGCGAGCGTACCAACATCACCGGTTCCGCCAAGTTCGCCCGCCTGATCCGTGAAGACAACTATACCGAAGCCCTGGAAGTCGCCTTGCAACAGGTCGAGGCCGGCGCCCAGGTGATCGACATCAACATGGACGAAGGGATGCTCGATTCGAAGAAGGCCATGGTGACCTTCCTCAATCTGATTGCCGGTGAACCGGACATCTCCCGCGTACCGATCATGATCGACTCCTCGAAGTGGGAAGTGATCGAAGCCGGCCTGAAATGTATTCAGGGCAAGGGCATCGTCAACTCGATCAGCATGAAGGAAGGCGTCGAACAGTTCATTCATCACGCCAAACTGTGCAAACGCTACGGCGCCGCCGTGGTGGTGATGGCCTTCGACGAAGCCGGCCAGGCCGACACCGAAGCGCGCAAGAAAGAAATCTGCAAACGCTCCTACGACATCCTGGTCAACGAAGTCGGCTTCCCGCCGGAAGACATCATCTTCGACCCGAACATCTTCGCCGTAGCCACCGGCATCGAAGAACACAACAACTACGCTGTGGACTTCATCAACGCCTGTGCCTACATCCGTGATGAACTGCCGTATGCCCTGACCTCGGGCGGCGTGTCCAACGTGTCATTCTCGTTCCGTGGCAACAACCCGGTGCGCGAGGCCATTCACTCGGTGTTCCTGCTGTATGCGATCCGCAACGGCCTGACCATGGGTATCGTCAATGCCGGTCAACTGGAGATCTACGACCAGATTCCGGTGGAACTGCGTGACGCCGTCGAAGACGTGATCCTCAACCGCACCCCGGAAGGCACCGACGCCCTCCTCGCCATCGCCGACAAGTACAAGGGCGACGGCAGCGTCAAGGAAGCCGAGACCGAAGAGTGGCGTAACTGGGACGTCAACAAGCGCCTGGAACATGCGCTGGTCAAAGGCATTACCACGCACATCGTCGAAGACACCGAAGAGTCGCGTCAGTCGTTCGCCCGTCCGATCGAAGTGATCGAAGGCCCTTTGATGTCCGGCATGAACATCGTTGGCGACCTGTTCGGCGCCGGCAAGATGTTCCTGCCGCAGGTGGTGAAATCCGCCCGCGTGATGAAGCAGGCCGTGGCGCACCTGATCCCGTTCATCGAGCTGGAAAAAGGCGACAAACCGGAAGCCAAGGGCAAGATTCTCATGGCCACGGTGAAAGGCGACGTGCACGACATCGGCAAGAACATCGTCGGCGTGGTGCTGGGTTGCAACGGCTACGACATCGTCGACCTCGGCGTGATGGTCCCGGCGGAAAAAATCCTCCAGGTGGCCAAGGAACAAAAGTGCGACATCATCGGCCTGTCCGGCCTGATCACCCCGTCGCTCGATGAAATGGTCCACGTGGCGCGCGAGATGCAGCGCCAGGATTTCCACCTGCCGTTGATGATCGGTGGCGCGACCACTTCCAAAGCGCACACGGCAGTGAAGATTGAACCCAAGTACAGCAACGATGCGGTGATCTACGTCACCGACGCCTCCCGCGCCGTGGGCGTGGCGACGCAATTGCTGTCGAAAGAGTTGAAACCGGCTTTCGTCGAGAAAACCCGCCTGGAATACATCGACGTTCGCGAGCGCACCGCCAACCGCAGCGCCCGCACCGAACGCCTGAGCTATGCCGCGTCGATCGCGAAAAAACCACAGTTCGACTGGAGCACCTACGAGCCGGTCAAACCGACGTTCACCGGCACCAAAGTGCTGGATAACATCGACCTGAAAGTGCTGGCCGAATACATCGACTGGACGCCGTTCTTCATTTCCTGGGACCTGGCCGGTAAATTCCCGCGCATCCTCCAGGACGAAGTGGTCGGTGAAGCGGCTACCGCGTTGTACGCCGATGCCCAGGAAATGCTCGCCAAACTGATCGACGAGAAGCTGATCAGCGCCCGCGCGGTGTTCGGCTTCTGGCCGGCCAACCAGGTGCGCGACGACGACATCGAGCTCTACGGCGATGACGGCAAGCCATTGGCCAAGCTGCATCACCTGCGTCAGCAGATCATCAAGACCGACGGCAAGCCTAACTTCTCCCTGGCCGACTTCGTCGCGCCCAAAGACAGCGAGCTCACCGACTACGTGGGTGGTTTCATCACCACCGCCGGTATCGGTGCCGAAGAAGTGGCCAAGGCCTATCAGGACGCGGGCGACGACTACAACTCGATCATGGTCAAGGCCCTGGCCGACCGTTTGGCCGAGGCCTGCGCCGAATGGCTGCACCAGCAAGTGCGTAAAGAACATTGGGGCTACGCCAAGGATGAAACCCTGGACAACGAGGCGCTGATCAAAGAGCAATACACCGGCATCCGCCCTGCTCCGGGCTACCCGGCGTGCCCGGATCACACCGAGAAAGCCCAGTTGTTCGCCCTGCTCGACCCCGACGCCGCCGAAATGCGTGCCGGCCGCAGCGGCGTGTTCCTCACCGAGCATTACGCGATGTTCCCGGCAGCGGCGGTCAGCGGTTGGTACTTCGCTCACCCGCAGGCGCAATACTTCGCCGTGGGCAAGATCGACAAGGACCAGGTGCAGAGCTACACCTCGCGTAAAGGCCAGGAGTTGAGCGTGACCGAACGCTGGCTGGCGCCGAACCTTGGTTACGACAACTAAGCTGCTTTGCCAACCACAACATTGTGGTTGGCAAAGATCCCTTGTGGGAGCGAGCTTGCTCGCGATGGCGGCGTGTCAGTCAACATTGATGTTGAATATCGGGCCCTCATCGCGAGCAAGCTCGCTCCCAAAGGTAATGTGGTTTTACTGATTTAGCTGCTTGAGCCACCCGCCAGCTCCGCAACCTCATGTCGGGACAACTCGATCATCTTCGCGTTGCGTGCCGCCGCCTGTTCGAAAAGCTGGCTCAAGAAGACAGCTTCATCGGCGTTATCCACCTCCTCCTGAACATCCATCTCATCAAGTGCCTGGAAGACCCCAGGGTATTTCTCCTTGAGATAACTCACCCAATAGTCACGCTGGATCAGGTCTTCAAGAAAGGCATCGGAGCGTTCTGCATTGAGGATCTCAATGCGCGCGTCCGCCATTTGCCGAGGCGTAACGCCCGAGGCATAGGTCATGTGTTTCGGTTGCCCTGGCAGGCTCAGGCCATCATCCCAGCCATCAGTCAGACCGATTCGATAACCCAGACGTACCTCAGCCTCATCCAGACCAATACGAGTGGCCCTTGTGGCCAGCTCATCTACCTTGTCCAGACGAAACAACTGCCGGGACAATTTCAACAGTGCTTCACCCTTCACGCTCAAGCCTCCGACAGGAAGATCGAGCAAGGCATTGTGGGTGAACACTTTGCTTTCCAGCCCGCTGAACGTCAGGATTCGACCGTCGACACAGGTACCATGGGTCGCGGAACTGGCGAACAACACCTCACGCAGTTCGCTGTTGCCGGCGGCGGCGTCCATGACTGTCCACACTCGCCGGGTCAGGTCGGCATTCGCCACTCTGAACTCTTGGGTATCCTGCAATCGGGCAATCAAATGGAAGAACGCCGCGTTGTCCGGCTCCGCCGCCAGTTGATTCCAGATCTCGCTTTTACCAGCCAATTCCTCGGGGGGTGCATTGGCTAACCAGGGCTCCTTTTGCGCGGCGTCAGGCTCGGTTTCAGTGAGTTCTTCATCAGATTCGACGCTTTCATTGCCCTCTTCGTCGAAACCAAGGGCATCATCAATCAACTCATCCAGATCAGCGCGCGTGAACCCCAGAACGGTCTCGTGCAAACCCTGTTCGCGATAGGTCCGCAGTCGCTCAAGGCTCTCCAGCGACACATTGTAGTTATCGCTCAGATCGATACCGCGCAGCAGCACTTCGTGGCTGCCATCCAGAGCCTGTTCAGGAATCGATGTGATGTCGTTGCCACTGAGGTTCAACGCTCTGAGCCGATAGGAGTCGAGCGCACCGTCCGGCCATTCGGTCAGGTTGTTGTTGCGCAGGTCGAGCGTCTCCAGAGCTTCAAAAGAACCGACATCAAAGGTATCCAGTTCGTTGTAGCCCAGGTCCAGCCATTTCAACCGTTCCAGATGACCCAACGAGGCATACAATTGCTCGTTATCGTTTACAAGATTCGAGGACATTTCGAGCCGTTCCAGCTTGGCCATGTGTTGAACCGGGTCAGGCACGAGATCCAGTCCATTGCCATTGAGTTCCAGCGTTTTCAGTTGCGTAAATGCCCTGAGGAATCCATCTGAACCTTGAGCGGTAAGCTTTACACTCGTCAGGTTCAAGCTGCCCACATGATCGAACGCTACCGGCAGCTCGGGCAGGTCTCCGAGTTGCAGGCCATTCAGATTCAACACGGAATCCGTAGCACCTTGCGTGCCGAGCAGACCCTCACGCCAGCATTCAAGGATTCGTAAAGCCCCCAGCCTGCGAGTGCCCGAAGACGTCATCCAGCCAGCACCTTGAATGCCTCGCGTATACAGCCAGCCATTCAAACGACGGGTGAGCAATTCAAAGGTTTGTTCCCATTTCGGAAAGTCGCGAGCTGAGTTCCGCGTCCGTTAAGCCATTCGCGCGTACCTGTTCGATCACCTGAAAGGCGTCTTCATCGACGAG
This sequence comes from Pseudomonas sp. NFX98, assembly GCF_047784845.1. Classification (NCBI taxonomy): domain Bacteria; kingdom Pseudomonadati; phylum Pseudomonadota; class Gammaproteobacteria; order Pseudomonadales; family Pseudomonadaceae; genus Pseudomonas; species Pseudomonas sp. NFX98. The sequence goes on from NZ_JBLNNF010000002.1 coordinate 8,254, forward strand.
GTCAGGTTTCAACCGTTGCAGGCGTTTAGTCAAAAACGCAGGCCCTTCTCCCACCGGGATTTCTGTCAACGGCAGCAAATGTCGGGCGATCGATTCCCCGCTCTCGGACGGTGGGAAAACCGTCGGCACCTCTTCCAGGTCAAACCGCTCCAGGATCCCGAGTGGCAGCCCTTTGGCGACCTCCAAACGCTGTTGGGCGAGTTTTAGCGTTGCAATGGATTGCGGGGTCAAAGGCGTGCCGGTCAGATTGGTCTTTAGCAGCATGTCATCCGCAAGCTGCACGGGCAGTTCACTGAGCTGACTATCACGCAGATCCAGCCAGGTCAGTTCTGGCAAGTTTTGCGCCCCTATCGGCCATTCATGCAGTGCTGTGCCGCGCAGACTCAAGGCTTTGAGGCGACTCAATGCGCTGACATCCAGCGCGTGCAGCGGGTTGTTGCGCAGGTCCAGGTATTCGAGAGACTGCAACCCCTCAATATATTGCACAGCTGCTGAACCGGCACCAATGCTGTTGTCGGAAAGATTCAGATGAATCAATTGCCCAAGTTCACCGGGCGCTATCGGCACTTCAGTCAATTCATTGCGGCTTAAGTCGAGCTTTTGCAGTTCAGTGAAACCACCGATGAAGCCGCGAATCTGTTCTGCGGACGCTTTGCTGCCCTTCAAGTACAGGTTCTGCACATGTGGGAAAGCACCGGCCGGCAGCTCGGGAAATTCACTGAGTTCCAGATTCGGCAAATCGAGCACCGACGCATCGCCTGTCGAGCCATAACGTTTGAAGACGCCATTGCGCCAGCAGTCTTTAAGGGCGTTTTTCGCCCAGGTGCGCCCCATCATCTCCTTGATCATTGGCGTCTGTATCGCACGACTGGACCAGTCATCGAGTTGTCGCTCGAGCACGCTGTATTGCTCACTCAAGGCCTCAACAGCCGCAAACCTGGACTCGGCATCCGGCCATTGCTCGGCAAACTGATTGAACACCCCGTCGAAAGAGTCGTTGATACCTTTGCCGAGACGTTTTAACTCACCCTTGCTGTAGCCCCTGACCATTTCCTCCAGATCAACAAGGTGCGCAGGATGGTTCTTGGCGTATTCATACGCCGGCTTGAAGTTTTCCCGCGAGAAGTTTGACCACTCCAGTGACAATCCGGACCAGAGCTTTTCATGCCCTTCGAAAATGCTATCGGGCAATGTTCTGATCCCTGTCCCTCTCAAGCTTAAACGCTCAAGGCGCGGCAGTTCGAGAACTCCGGCAGGCCATTCGAACATTGAAGAGGCAACGACCTCCAGGCTACGCAATTTGTGCAACCGGGAAACATCCAGGGCCAGCGGCGCGTAGCTGGAGGAAGAAACCGTGAGGTCTTCAAGCCCAGTCAACGCATTCAACCTTGACGGCATATCCACCGCGTATGAAGTCGCTGAGAACAGGCTCAGGTCCCTGAGGTCGTGCATTTCGCTCAATGCTTCGGGAACGTTGCTGAACTCGTTGCCTGTAGCATTGATTCGCAGCCGTTTAAGCTTTGGAAAACTCGTCAAAAGGGCATCGGCGTTGACGTCAGTGATGCACCGACCCCGGACATTCAGATCACGTACATGGGAAAAATCCGCCGACAACTGAGGGATCGGGTCGTGGCAGACCAAATCCAGCAACCTGAAGCGGGAGTGTTCCCCGGCCAACGGCGAATTGCGCCAGCTTTGTTTGATGTTATGCGCGACCGAGCTCCTGCTCCCCAGTATCGACTGCAAAATGGACTCCGGAACCGGCTCGCCAACCCATTGATCGAGCGTCGATTCCAGTTCTTTCCATTCCCGCATGCGCCCCTTCAACAAGCTGTAGATCTGGGTATCGGTTTTGCCCGCCCGCATCTGTGCCAGGATAAATCCGTTGGCTTGCTGATCGGTGAGCGCCGGATACACATCCTGCACCCGTGTCACCAGCGAAGGATTCAAACCTTGCCCGCGCCCGCTGGCGTAGTAACCCACCCTGCGCTCGGTGACCCGTGCAGGTGGTTTGAAAGACTTGCGGTTACCGGCACGCTCCGCCAACAGGCGTGACAACATCGCCCGATGTTCGACGGCCGATTCGATGACGGCCTGCTGCAGATTGGCACCTTGACTGACATGAGGAACGCCCAGTGCCTGACGTGACTCGTCAGGCAAGGCTTGCATGATCGAGGCAAAAAAGTTGTCGCCGCTGGCCGGCACACCATTGAGCGCCTCGCCACGCTCATCAAATGCCTGATAGGAAGGTCCCTGTTTCACGACGTACTTGCGACGGGTGGCTGATTCACTGCCGATACCGTCAATGAGCAGACCGTTGATATGGCCGTCGCGAACCTCCAGACGTACCTCGCCGGACCAACCCGGCAACTTTTCCAGGGCATGCAGCGCGAGCAACCGGCTGTCTGCGGAAGTCATGTTGCCCGTCTGCAAGTCGATGAAGGCGCGCGCCTCACGCCCCTGCTGCGTGTACCAACGGGCCTCTTCCAGCATCCTCAACGGTATTCGGCGCGTTGCTTTCAGACGTGAAAGCTCTTCGGCATTGGCGTCCAGCAAAACCCTCCGGGCAGCGGCATTGCTCAACCCCGGGCTGGCGCGCCGCAACTTTTCGGCCAACTCCCCACCCATGCCAGGCTCGCCTTCGAATAGCCGCAAGGCGTCCGCCAGTGCTGGAGGCGGTGGCAGATGGTCCGTGTGCATCTTGCGCAAGGCGTTGTCCTCGACGCCACAGGCGTCGGCAATGTCGAGCAATTGCTCATCGGAGACGCCCTCGGTGATGTGGCCGATGCGCCGCAGCAGCGTCAGGCGATCCCATGTTCGCGGGCGCTCCAGCGTATGGCGCCAGGCGCCGTGCCCGTTGTGTTCGAGGATCGGCTGCCAGGCCTGCTTGTCCGTCGGATGCCGGATGCGCCATTTCTCCAGCGATGGGTCAAAGGTTGTTTCATAGACCTTGCCGCTCTGCCGGATAAAGGTTTTGCCATTGACCGGATGCTGTCCAAGCTCATCAGGCATTGAATGCCGATTCAGCGTGATATTGCTTTCGTAGGCGCTAAGGTCAGGTTTCCATAACCGGGCTTCACCATCGGCACGCTTGACCGGCTCCAGGCGTTCGATCACCGCTTCGGGTTTCACCGCCGTCAACTTGGCCAGCCCTTTGCCCCCTCCTGCCATCACCGCGATCAGTGCCAGATTCTCGGCCACGTCGACCAGATGCCCCTTGGCGGCGATGCGATCGCCCTCACTCCATTCGATCGTGCCCTCGAACGATTCGTACAGCAGTTGACCGGCCATCACCGTCAGCATGATTTCGCCCAGAACCGGCACGAACATCGACACCATGTTCAGCCCCAGCATGCCGAATTCCAGCAGGTGATTGAGCTTTTCTGCCCGCACCCTGGCGTCGACGTCAGCCGTGGGCACCGCATGACTGCGTGCATCGGCGATCACCTTGGCGCGGTTTTGTTGGTAGAGATAAGTCCACAGATCAGTGTTGGCGGACCAGATACCGGCCACACCTTCGCGAGTGATCCCGAAAGGATTGAGGTAGGGATCGTCGACCGGCTCACGTTTACCTGGCCGTTCGGGTGGCAACTCTTTGATGTGCGCTGCCGTTGATAGCGGCGGTAGGTATTGGACGACTTTCATCCAAAACGAACGCAAAGGATCGGCAGGGGAGTCAGCGGCTTTGCGGGTGAACTGGCTGAAGTAATAAGGACGGTCGGCGTAGGCCACGAACTGGCTGAAAAAACGCTGGTGAGCCGTCGGCCCGTCATTGGGGGCAGGCGATGCATCCCGGGCGGTGAACTGGCGCTTGAATTCTTCACGCATCTGCTCGGAGGTGTAGCGCTTGAGCGGGTGTTCCGGGTCATGGGGAATGTAGACGATGAAGTCACTGGTGTAGCGATACGGTTCACTGACGCTGAACACCACGCAGCCTGTCATCCGGCGCTTCATCAAATTCAAGTCACGAAACCAGACGGGCTTGTTACCAACCTTGGGATGAATTTCGCCCTCAGTGACCGAGAGGATCATTGTGTAGTCTTCGGGCTCGATGTCCTTTTTCAGCAGGGCCAGTTCGGCCGCGGCCCGCATTGCCGCTTTCTGACTGGCAATGAACTGCTGACGAAGTGTCTGCGCATCCGCTGACTGGAAAAACGCTTTCACACGGGTCTGGTACTGCGCGCCGATATCCAGTTGGCGGCACAGTGTCAGGAACTCGCTCACCGTCATTTCGAAGGTAGCAACCTGGAACGTGCCCGGAGTCGATGTCTCGACAACAAACCCGGACTGGCGATGAAAGGCCCCGTCCTCACACTCGGATGCTTCGAAGTTATGCAGCGCCGCCTGTAATAGCGACAGCTTCAGCACCTCAAACGATGAAACTTCTATTTCAAACACGCCCACCTCCAGCGGGCGCCTGAGACAGACTTGGGTTTTATTGACGTCTACTTCAACGCCAAAACGTTCCTTCAAGGCTTTGATGAGTATCGGTTCGGCAAAGGTGTCGATGTCTTGCAGCGATGACATCGTCTTGTCCAGTCGGGACTGCGCAGCAAAACTGGCGTTGAAACGGTCCTTGAGTGTCTGCTGTTGCCCGGTTGACAACCGCTGATACCAGTCCGGCGCCCGCGTGCCGGTGTCCTTGATTGCGGCCCGTCTTTGCGGCGTGGCGTTGATCAGCCATTGGGGCGTCAGTTGTTCCAGTAGCTCACTGTGAATACTGCTTTGGCCTGGAAGCGGCCGGGACGAAGTCGGCGGATGGTTAGGCATATTGTCTCTCCATAAAAGTGGATCGACAGGACACCATTTCGCCAAGCCGCAACTGCGGTAGATAGTTATCGCTTTGAGAAAAACCGGTAACGAATTGCGTCGATCCGCAGACAGGTTCAACACAACAGTATTCGTCGCATTGGCTATGCTTTGAGGACTTATTTCCAGGCGAGGGATATATGGACGATCCAGTCGACAACAAGCCGCCGACGTTCTGGCAGATGCTGCACAGCGTCATGGCCGCGGCATTCGGTGTGCAGAGCGGAAAGAATCGCGCGCGGGATTTCACCCACGGCAAACCGAGTCATTTCGTGATTCTGGGGATCGGCTTCACAGCCGTGTTTGCGCTGGCGTTATTTGGCATCGTCAAACTGGTGCTGTATCTGGCGGGGATTTGAAGCGGCTCAGTGCATCAGGGTTTGCAAGGTGAACGGGTAACGCCAGGACGTCGGTCGCCCTTTTGCCGAGAGCTTGTGAAAATCCACACCGAAATCCTGCTTGGCGCCCATTGCCAGCAGTCGCTTGGCTTGTGCCCGGTCAATCAATTGCAACAACGGAATCTGCCGGTCGCGACCGCCGTATTGGCTGATGTCGACACCTTCGTCGTAGTCGTGTAATTGCACCAACGCCCAGCCGCCCAAGCTGAAGTGCCCGCCGAGCAGCACGCTCAAACGGTTGTCCAGCAACGCCTGCAATGCTGCAGGCGAATTGTTGATGGTGCCGAACAGCGCGTCCCTGCCGGGTTTGCCGCCAGACTCTTCAAAGGCGTGCATGACGCCAAAACCCATTTCGTCATTGGCGGACCACACCAGCGAGGTCTGTGGGTAGCGTTTGAACAGGACCTTGGCCTGTTCGTAGGCCCGTTCGCGGGTCCAGCCGCCGTACACCATCTGCCGCAAACGCACTTCAGGATGTTCGGCCAATGCCCGGCGCATGCCTTTTTCGCGCAACTGCGCGGACGGCGTGATTTTCAGCCCCGAGAATGCCAGCAGGTCGATGGACTGACCGGGAGCCACCGGACGGTGCAACCGGATCAGTTCCTTGAGCATCAGATAACCGCCCTCCTCGTCGTTGGGCACCAAACTGCCGACCCAATCGGGGTATTTGTCGGGCCGGGCGCCAAGGAGTCGCATCTGGTCCGGGGTCAGGGCGTTGTTGACGATAAACAGTTTCACCCCGCTGCCTTGGGCCAGGCGCAGGATTTCCGGCGCAATGTATTGCTCGTTGACGAACACCAGATAGTCCGGCCGCTTGGGCCCTTGCAGCGCATCGCGCGCCTGCTTGATGGTGATGTCGGAGTTGCGGTCGGAATACTCGATGCGCAGCTCCATGCCCAGGTCCTTGGCGGCCGCCTGCATGAATTGCGAGTAACTGACCCAGAAAGCTTCTCGGGTGGTTCCTGGATTGAGGAACAGCACCGACGACGCCTGCGCGCAAGGTCCCACGACCATACCCAGCGTTAGCAATACGCCACACAGAAACTTCAACATTTGTCGTCCGAGCCCCCGGAAATTCGCCGCGCATTATAGCCAGCGAACGCCCGCAAAACGGCGTTTATTCCGGTTTTTGTCCGACAATCGTCGGAACGAGGCCCGGACGGGGTCGCTTATTGGTGACTGACCCAAAATACCGCAGTGCCGACGACCAGAATTATCAGGAACAGAATCGCCCAGGCATCGACCGTGCTATCGCTTTTCCTTGCTTTGGTTGGGTTGCTCATTGCATCGCCTCTTGTCGGTTTTATCGGTGATTGCATAAAGACTCGACCACAGTTAAGACGATGATTGTCCGCACGACAAATGTGGGTTAGTTGACAACAATTCTCGTTAGTCGATTTGGTTCTTTACATATACTCAAACATCACTTTTGCGCATAACTGCAAACTGGTATCTTGCCCCGGCTCCATAGGGAGTGCGCGGCCGTGCGCGCAGAATTGCAGAGGCTCTTTCGGACTCAAGCAAGCACAAAAACGCAGCTGTATCCGAGCGACCCAAGCCTGAGAACAGGACTTATATGTACGTATACGACGATTACGATCAGCGGATCATCGAGGACCGCGTCAAGCAGTTCCGTGATCAGACCCGACGCTATCTGGCAGGCGAGCTGAGCGAAGAAGAATTCCGCCCCCTGCGCCTGCAAAATGGCCTCTACATCCAGCGTTTCGCGCCGATGTTGCGAGTCGCGGTGCCTTACGGCCAACTGACTTCGCGCCAAATGCGAATGATGGCCAGGATTGCCCGCGACTACGACAAGGGCTATGCCCACATCAGTACCCGGCAGAACGTACAGTTCAACTGGCCGACCGTGGAAGACATCCCGGACATTCTCGCTGAACTGGCCACCGTGCAGATGCACGCGATCCAGACCAGCGGCAACTGCCTGCGCAACGTCACCACCGACCAGTTTGCCGGCGTCGCTGCCGATGAGTTGATCGATCCGCGCCCATGGTGCGAGATCGTCCGCCAGTGGACCACATTCCACCCGGAATTCGCTTACCTGCCGCGCAAGTTCAAGATCGCCGTCAACGGTTCGACTTCCGACCGTGCCGCCATCGAAGTCCACGACATCGGCCTTGAGCCGGTGCACAACGCCGCTGGCGAACTGGGCTTCCGTGTGCTGGTCGGTGGTGGCCTGGGCCGTACACCGGTGGTGGGCGCGTTCATCAATGAATTCCTGCCGTGGCAAGACCTGTTGAGCTACCTCGACGCCATCCTGCGTGTTTACAACCGCTATGGCCGTCGCGACAACAAGTACAAGGCGCGGATCAAGATTCTGGTCAAAGCGCTGACGCCTGAAGTCTTCGCACAGAAAGTCGACGCGGAAATGGAGCACCTGCGCGGTGGCCAGACCACGCTGACCGAAGCTGAAGTGCATCGCGTCGCCAAACACTTCGTCGACCCGGACTACAAGGCGCTGGAAAACCAGACTGCCGCACTGGCCGAACTCGACCAGCAAAACCCCGGTTTCGCCCGCTGGCGCACGCGCAACACCCTGGCCCACAAGAAGCCGGGTTATGTTGCCGTGACCCTGTCCCTGAAGCCGACCGGCGTTGCACCGGGCGACATCACCGACAAGCAGCTCGACGCCGTGGCCGATCTGGCCGACCGCTACAGCTTTGGCCAACTGCGCACTTCCCACGAGCAGAACATCATCCTGGCCGACGTCGAGCAGGACAAGCTGTTCACCCTGTGGGGCGAGTTGCGCGAGAAAGGTTTCGCCACGCCGAACATCGGCCTGCTGACCGACATCATCTGCTGCCCGGGCGGTGATTTCTGCTCCCTGGCCAACGCCAAGTCGATCCCGATCGCCGAATCGATCCAGCGCCGTTTCGACGACCTGGACTACCTGTTCGACATCGGCGAACTGGACCTGAACATCTCCGGTTGCATGAACGCCTGTGGTCACCACCACGTCGGCCACATCGGCATCCTCGGGGTGGACAAGAAAGGCGAAGAGTTCTACCAGGTGTCCCTCGGCGGCAGCGCCAGCCGTGACGCCAGCCTGGGCAAGATCCTCGGCCCGTCCTTTGCCCAGGAAGCCATGCCTGACGTGATCGAGAAGCTGATCGACGTGTACATCGAACAACGTACCGAAGACGAGCGTTTCATCGACACCTATCAGCGTATTGGCATTGACCTCTTCAAGGAGCGCGTCTATGCAGCGAATCATTAAGAACAACGAAGTCGTCGACGAAACCTGGCACCTGTTGCCCAAGGACTTCAACATCGACGAGATCAGCAACTGCGACGACCTCATCGTGCCGTTGCAACTGTGGCGTGAACATAGCCGCATGCTGTTGGCCCGCGATGGCGGCCTGGGCGTGTGGCTGGATGCCGATGAAGAAGCCGAAGAGATCGGTGAAGACGCAAACCAGTTCAAGGTGATCGCCCTGAACTTCCCGGCCTTCACCGATGGCCGCAACTACTCCAACGCCCGCCTGCTGCGTGACCGTTATGGTTTCAAAGGCGAACTGCGAGCGATTGGTGATGTGCTGCGTGATCAGTTGTTCTACATGCATCGCTGCGGCTTCGATGCGTTTGCTGTACGCCCCGACAAAGATCCGTATGAAGCCCTGGAAGGTCTCAAGGACTTCTCGGTGACCTATCAGGCTGCCACCGACGAACCGCTGCCGCTGTTCCGTCGTCGCTGATCAGCGAATCGAAATAAAAAAACCGGGGATTTCCCCGGTTTTTTTATGGCTGCGAGATGACGTTCAGCGTTACCAGAAACGTTGCTGGGTCAAGCGACTCCACCAGCTCAGCAGAACGCGGTCGACCGAACCGCTGGCCGCCATGCCGATACGCTCTTGCAGGCTTTTACGCTCGGCGTAGTGCAAGTGATAGAGCTCGGACTGCTTGGCGCGTTCGGCCAGGTATTCGTCGCTGGTCTTGAGTTCGTCCACCAACTGCTTGTCGAGAGCCGCGACACCGAGCCAGATTTCCCCAGTAGCGACATCGTCGATGGCCAGTTGCGGGCGATAACGCGCCACGAAGTTCTTGAACAGTTGATGGGTGATGTCCAGGTCTTCCTGGAACTTTTCCCGGCCCTTCTCGGTGTTTTCGCCAAACACCGTCAAGGTGCGCTTGTACTCACCGGCGGTCAGCACTTCGAAGTCGATGTCGTGCTTCTTCAGCAGACGGTTGACGTTGGGTAACTGCGCGACCACGCCGATCGAACCGAGGATCGCGAACGGCGCGCTGATGATCTTCTCGCCGATGCACGCCATCATGTAGCCGCCGCTGGCCGCGACCTTGTCGATGCACACGGTCAGAGGCACGCCGGCCTCACGGATACGCGCCAGTTGCGAAGACGCCAGGCCGTAGCTGTGAACCATGCCGCCGCCGCTTTCCAGGCGCAGGACCACTTCGTCTTTCGGTGTGGCGAGGGTCAGCAGCGCGGTGATTTCGTGCCGCAGGCTTTCGGTGGCCGACGCCTTGATGTCGCCGTCGAAATCCAGCACGAACACCCGGGGTTTGGTCTCGGGTTGTTTCTTCTGTTTTTTCTCGGTTTTAGCCTGGGACTTGCGCAGGGCCTTGAGCTGGTCCTTGTCGAGCAAGGTTTGCTCCAGGCGCTCGCGCAGCCCCTTGTAGAAATCATTGAGCTTGCTGACCTGCAACTGACCGGCCGACTTGCGTCGCCCCTTGCTGCGCAATGCGGCAAAACTGGCCAGGACCACCAAAATGGCGATCACCAGGGTCACGGTCTTGGCCAGAAAAACGGCGTACTCGGACAAAAACTCCACAGGGACTCCTTAAACGATGCGCAGCATCAACGCGCGCGGGATACCACCAGCATACTCATGCGCCGGCCTTGCGACCAGCCGTGAAACCTCTGGCAACAGGCCTGTAACGAGCATTTCAAACAAGCGTATGTTTTTTCATTGACAGCTCACCGCCATCCTCATAACCTCGCCAAACCTTCAACGTACCGGGATGACGCGGACGTGGGCAGCATCTATTTGATTCGACATGGCCAGGCCTCCTTTGGTGCAGACGACTATGACGTCCTGTCGCCGACCGGTGTTCGCCAGGCAGAAATCCTCGGCCAGCACCTGGCCGAGCTCGGCATCAGCTTCGATCGCTGCCTTGCCGGTGACCTGCGCCGCCAGCAGCATACCGCCAACAGCGCGCTGGAACAGTTCGCTACCGTGGGCCTGCCGGTGCCGATCCTGGAAACCGATTCCGCGTTCAATGAATTCGATGCCGACGCCGTGATTCGCGCGCTGTTGCCCGCCATGCTGGCGGACGAACCCGAAGCCCTGAACATCCTGCGCAACGCCACGCAAAACCGCGCCGAGTTCCAGCGCATCTTCGCCCTGATCATCGAACGCTGGCTGGCCGGCACCTACGATACGCCGGAGCTGGAAAGCTGGCTGGGGTTTGTCGAACGGGTTCGCGCCGGGTTGCACCGCATCCTCGAACAGGCCGACAACACGCAGAAAATCGCCGTGTTCACCTCCGGTGGCACTATCACCGCCCTGCTCCACCTCATTACGCAAATGCCTGCCAAACAGGCCTTTGAGTTGAACTGGCAAATCGTCAACACCTCGCTCAACCAACTCAAGTTTCGTGGTCGCGAGGTGGCCCTGGCTTCCTTCAACAGTCATGCGCACCTGCAACTGCTGAAGGCCCCGGAACTCATCACGTTTCGCTGAGTCCGGACTATTGTGACCCTGGCTGTAATCACCCTGCTCTAAATACCAGAAAAAGGATCAAACCATGACCTCCGTAGCAGATGCCGTACAAGCAATGAAAGCCAAGTTCAACCCAGCCGCTGCTGCCGGTCTGGACCTGGTCTTCGGTTTCCGCATCGACGACACCAAGAACTTCTCGCTGGTCGTCAAGGACAGCACCTGCGAGCTGCTGGAAGGCGAAAACCCTGACGCCCAGGTGACCCTGGTGATGGACGGCGAAACCCTGGAAGGCATCGTCGACGGTTCGACCGACGGCATGCAAGCGTTCATGGGCGGCAAACTGCGCGCTGAAGGCGACATGATGCTGGCGATGAAACTGTCCGAGCTGTTCCCTTCGTAAGATGGTGGCTCCCTTTTTCGGGAGCCTCTGTAGTTGCACACGGAACCCGCCCCTTGTGGCGGGTTTCGTTGTTTTCGGCACCGTAAATTAATAGTGAATCAGTCAGCATCCATGCTGGATGTGCCGCCGCCATCGCGAGCAAGCTCGCTCCCACATTGAATTTGCTTCGATCAAGGCTGTAACAACAACGCCACCAACGCACTCCACCCGGTCTGATGACTGGCACCCAGACCACGCCCGGTTTCTCCGTGGAAATACTCGTGGAACAGCACCAGATCACGGCTGGCGGGGTCGCCCTGCAATTGCGCATACGCCGCCATCGACGGTCGATTGCCTTCTTCATCGCGCAAGAACAGCCGGGTCAGCCGCTGGCTCAGACTATCGGCAACCTCCTCCAGCGAAGCCAGGAAACCTGACCCCGTGGGGTATTCCACCGAGAAATCCTGATCGTAATAACGGTGAAATTCGCGCAAGGACTCGATCAGCATGTAGTTGATCGGCATCCACACCGGCCCGCGCCAGTTGGAGTTGCCACCATACAGCCGCGAATCCGATTCCGCCGGTTCGTAACGGGCGCAGAGTCGGTCACTGTTGATCTGCAGGCCGAAGGAGCGCTCAGCAAACGCCTTGGACAGCGAACGAATACCGAATTCAGAGAGAAACTCTTCTTCATCGAGCATGCGTTTGAGCAAGTCCTTGGTGCGTTCGCCGCGCAACAGGGCCAGCAGCAACCGGTTGCCCTCACCCGGTTCGGTCCAGCGCGAAACCAGGCTGGCCAGATCCGGTCGATGGCGCATGAAACCCAGCAGGCGCTCGCGTAAACCAGGTAACCCCTCGTGCTCGTGCTGCTCCAGGACCTGCACGGCGAACAGCGGCATCAGACCGACGATAGAGCGCAGGCGCAGCGGCTCGTTGACGCCGTCCGGGCGGTGCAGCACGTCGTAGAAAAACTGGTCCTGCTCGTCCCAAAGGCCTTCGGCGTCGGAGTCGATTTTATTGATCGCCCCGGCGATGTAGAGAAAATGCTCGAAGAACTTCACCGCGATGTCGACGTAGACACTGTTGCGTTTGGCCAGCTCCAGCGCGATGCGCATCAAGTCCAGCGCGTAGGCGGCGACCCACGCCGTGCCGTCGGCCTGATCGAGTGCGTAACCGGGTGGCAATGTCGCTGAGCGGTCGAACAGCGCGATGTTATCCAGACCGAGGAAACCTCCCTGGAACAGGTTGCGGCCCTCGGCATCCTTGCGATTGACCCACCAGGAAAAATTCAGCAGCAGTTTGTGGAAAATCCGTTCGAGGAAATCCATGTCGCCTGTCCCGGTCAGCCGCTTGTCCTGCTGATACACACGCCAACAGGCCCACGCGTGGACTGGCGGGTTGGCGTCGTCGAAACGCCATTCATAGGCCGGCAACTGGCCGTTAGGGTGCATGAAGCGGTCTTTGACCAGTAGCAACAATTGATGCTTGGAGAACTCTGGATCGATCAGCGCGAAGGCCACCGCCTGAAAACCGAGGTCCCACGAGGCGTACCATGGATACTCCCAGGTGTCGGGCATGGAGACGATGTCGAAATTCGACAGGTGCCGCCAATGGGTGTTGCGAATGTGCGAGCGCCCCGACGGCGGCGCGGGTTGTCCCGGATCACCGTCGAGCCACTGATTGACGTCGAAATAATACAGTTGCTTGGACCACAGCAAACCGGCCAGGGCCTGGCGCTGAACATTGCGCGCGTCGGAGTCGTCGATCCCGCGTTGCAGCACTGCGTAAAACCCGTCGGCCTCGCTGCGTCGGCGTTTGAACAGCGCAGTGGCATCCACTTGAGCCGAACCGGACCGGGCGAAGCGCAGATAAACGCTGCGACTTTGGCCAGCCTCGAATGCCAATACAAAATGCGCCGCCACCCGCGTTCCAGTGTCACGACGGATCGCGTCATTGATGCCATCGACCACAAAGTCGTTGATCCCGTCCTTGTACGGACCGGTCGCTGCCACACCATCAAGTTTCGGGAAATTGCTCTGGTTTTCGCAGAACAGCCATTCGCAGTCTTCCTCGCCCCAGGCCGTGGCCTGCCGATCTGCCAGTTGCGGATGCCAGGCCAGAACCTGATCGCCGGCCAGTGTCAGGCTCGGTTTCTGGCCGTCGACCACCCAGCTCCAGGTGTTGCGCGCCCAGAGCTGAGGCAATACGTGCAAGTGCGCTGGCTGATCGGCGCGGTTGTGCACCGTGACACGCATGAAGATGTCGTCGGGCGAGTGTTTGGCGTACTCCACTGAGACATCGAAGTATCGGTTGTCCTCGAATACGCCGGTGTCGAGAATCTCGTACTCGTTATCCGTCAGCCCACGCCGGGCGTTTTCCGCGATCAGGTCGGCGTAGGGAAATTCGGCCTGAGGGTATTTGTAGAGCATGCGCATGTAGGCATGACTCGGCACGCCATCGACATAGAAATACAGCTCCTTGACGTCTTCGCCGTGGTTGCCTTCGGTGTTGTTGAGGCCGAACAGACGCTCCTTGAGAATCGGGTCACGCCCGTTCCACAGCCCCAATCCCAGACACCAGTGCTGAGCCTTGTCGGAGAATCCCGCAAGCCCGTCCTCGCCCCAGCGATAAGCGCGACTGCGGGCATGATCGTGGGGGAAATAGCGCCAGGCATCGCCATCGGCGCTGTAGTCCTCGCGCACCGTGCCCCACTGGCGCTCACTCAGATACGGCCCCCATTCGCGCCAGGCCTCGGCCTCGCTGCCGAGCAGGCGCTGGCCTTCGACGGTGCCTTGGATGTTCGCAGCGGGTTTGGCGGTCATGGCGGGTCCGTTGGGCGAGAGACCGTTGCAGTGTAGTGCCTCGGCTAACCGCTTGACTGAACACCACCGTAGCCGCTGGCGGCACCTGCTCTTACAATGCCAGCACTTCCCCAACCGGCCACCCCATGGACATCGACCTCGCCCGCACCTTCCTGGAAATCGTCCGCCACGGCAGCCTTGCAGCCGCCGCCGAGAAACTCCATGTCACCCAGACCGCGATCACCGCGCGGGTGCAGAAACTCGAAAGCCAGTTGGGCAGCACCCTGTTCGTGCGCAACCGTGCCGGGGCGCGGCTGACGCCCAATGGCGAGGCCTTCGTGGTGTACGCCAATCAACTGGTGGAAACCTGGGAAGCGGCGCGACGGGACTTGCCGCTGCCCGAGGGTTACCACGACGTGTTGCACATCGGTGGCGAGGTCAGTCTGTGCAACCCGCTGATGCTCAGTTGGGCCGGCGAGTTGCGAGAGAAAATCCCCAGTCATGCCTTGCGCATGGAGATCCGCGACGGCGAAAACCTGCTACGCCAACTGGAACTGGGGGTTCTGGATGCGGCGCTGGTCTATCAACCCGAGTACTGGCCGCGCCTGCAAGTCGAGCAGATTCTGGAGGAAAAACTCATCCTCGTACGGCTACCCGGTCACCCCGATCCTTACGTGTACATCGACTGGGGCCCGGATTTCCGTCGCCAACACGATGCCGCGCTGCCGGAAAAAGCCAAGGCTGCCCTGAGTTTCAATCTCGGTCCACTGGCCTTGCAGTACATTCTGGAGAATGGCGGCAGCGGCTACTTCCGCACTCGCGTCGTGCAGAGTTACCTGGAAAGCGGCGTGCTGGAACAAGTGCCCAAGGCCCCGGAATTCAGCTACCCGACCTACCTGGTTTATTCCCGCGATCGCGACTCGGAAACCCTGCAGCGGGCCTTCGATCTATTGCGCGAAGTGATCCGGTCCGATGATGACTGGTCGCAACGCTGGAACCCGCTGACCTGAATCCGCTTTGCACCGGATCATGGCAGTTGTGTCCTCAAGGTTCGGCCCGCCAAAACGCCGGAATCGTCTAATCTGCTGGAGATAACAATAACGACAGGTGATTGCAGTGAGGCAGACCACCGAAGCATTCCGCAGCCGTTACCGCGCCAACATCCATCCGCTCTACAACCCGTGGCTGCACGGCACCTTTGTGCTGTTGTTCGGCCTGTTGGCCATCGCCGCATTCTGGAGCACCGTGCAGCAGGTGCAACCGCTGGAGTGGCTGGCGGTGCCGCTGACCTTGCTGTTTTTCAACCTCGGCATTTACATGGTCCATCGGCACCTGGGCCATCACAAAAAAGCCTTCGCGCGGATGTTCTACGCGCGTCACGCCGGTGACCATCACAGTTTTTTCGCCCCCGGGCACATGACCTACGACAGCGCCCGCGACTGGCGGGTGATCCTGTTTCCGGCCTGGCTGATCGTGTTGCACACACTGGTCATCACCCTGCCGATCTGGTGGCTGCTCAAACAGTTCGACGCCAATGTCGCCGGGCTGGTCGGCGGTTGCTCGGTGCTCGGTTACCTGGCCTATGAGGTGTTTCACGCCTGTGAACATCTGCCGCCGCACAATCCGTTAACGCGCCTGCCGTGGATTCGCCAGATGCGTCGCCTGCATGAGCTGCATCACCGCCGCGAGATGATGCAGGAGCGCAATTTCAACATCGTTTTTCCGTTGATGGATTACCTGTTCGGCACCCTCTACTGGGAACCGGAACACGCCACCCCGTACCTGACGAGAACGCCCATGACCCGCATGCAGCATCAGATCGAGATTGCCGGCAACCCCATCGACGTGCTCGCCTACGCCAGCACCGTGACCCGTTGGCCGGAGTGGCATCCATCGTCGCTCAAGATCAATGGGCAGAAAGGCTCATTGCATGCCGGCGCGCGGTTCGAAGAGGACATTCGCGCCGGCGGCCGCGATGGGCATTTGAGCTGGGTGGTCGACGAGTATTTGCCGGGGCGGCGCTGGAGTGCCAGGGCCGATGGCGATCATGGTCTGTCGTTGGTGGTGACTTACGAATGCGCGGCCGAGGGGACTGGCACGCGATTCGTTCGTACCCTCGAATACCAGTTCAGTGGCCTGGGAATGCGCGTGGCCAATGCACTGCTGCTCAAGCGGCGGATCGATCGCGAGTCGGCCGAATCGATGCTGGCCCTGCGCGAAATGGCGCAAAAGCATCTGGCGCAATCGGGAGTCAATGCGTGAGTCGATTCATCAGGTTCCGCCATTGGCTGCTGCTGGTGATCATCGCCATCGGCGCATTCCTGCTGCTGATGCCGACCAAAGTGCAACCGGTGGCCTGGACGCCGCCGCCCGCACCCTCCCTCACCAGCGGCGTTTATGCCGATAACACGCGACTCAAGGGCGTGGAACGGGTCGGCGCCGCAGATATCGACGGCCCGGAAGCGCTGCTGCTGGAAAACGATACGCTGATCACCGGATTGCATGACGGCCGGTTGATCCGCACCAGTCTCGACGGCATGGTCACCAAAGTCCTGGCCGACACCGGTGGTCGGCCATTGGGGCTGGCCCGTCATCCCAATGGCTTGCTGGTGATCGCCGATGCGGTCAAGGGGTTGCTGTCGCTGGACGCCCAGGGTCGACTGGTGGCAATGACCACCGAGGCCAACGGCGTGCCCTTCGGTTTTACCGACGACGTGGTCATCGACAAACCCGGTCACTACGCCTATTTCAGCGACGCTTCCAGTCGCTTCGGCTACGGCAAGGACGGCGAGGCGATCATCGAGCACGGCGGCGACGGCCGCTTGCTGCGTTACGACTTCCAGACCGGTAAAACCTCGTTGTTGCTGGACAAGCTCGAGTTTGCCAACGGCGTCGCACTGGGGCCGGACGATGCCTTTGTGCTGGTCAACGAAACCGGCGCCTATCGCATCAGCCGCTACTGGTTGAGCGGACCGAAAGCCGGCACCCACGATGTGTTTATCGATAACCTGCCCGGTTTGCCGGACAACCTGTCATTCAACGGCCGCGACCGTTTCTGGGTCGCCTTGTATGCACCGCGCAATGCCTTGCTGGATGCCACGGCGGAGCACCCATTCGTACGCAAGATGATCGTGCGGGCCATGACCGTGCTGCCAAAACCGGTAGAAAAACGCGCCTTTGCGTTGGGGCTGGATGTTGAGGGCAAAGTCATCGCCAATCTGCAGGATGGTAGCGACGGCAACTATTCCCCAATCACGACGGTGCGTGAGTATGGCGACTGGTTGTATTTCGGTTCGTTGAAAGCAAAGAACATGGCGCGATTGCCGCTCAGTACGGCTATGCAATAAACACCACAAAACCAATGTGGGAGCGGGCTTGCATTC
Organism: Pseudomonas sp. NFX98; assembly: GCF_047784845.1. Classification (NCBI taxonomy): domain Bacteria; kingdom Pseudomonadati; phylum Pseudomonadota; class Gammaproteobacteria; order Pseudomonadales; family Pseudomonadaceae; genus Pseudomonas; species Pseudomonas sp. NFX98. The sequence continues at coordinate 25,720 of NZ_JBLNNF010000002.1, forward strand.
AATTCAGATCGGAGTCGATACCTTCGTCCTCCGGCACATCGTCAATGCCCGGTTCTTCTTCAGGATGTTCAGTGGTATGGGCCGGGCTCAACGGTTGTGGATGGGTCGGCATCGGGTCGAAGCCACCCTGCTCTTCGCTAGGATATTTCTGTTTCATGAGGCACCTCGCCTGCCGCCCGTCTTGTCGGGTTCTGAACATTCGAGGTGCCGGTTCTTATCGCCGTTCCAACTTTTCAGTCACCGGTCGTCGGTGACTCATGACCATGGGTCAGGACGGCGATTGCAGTTGTTTGACGATCTTGTCCTTGACCTCCAGGCGCTTCGCCTTGAGCTTTGTCACCGCGTCATCGCTGGATTTGGCTTGCTCCGCCTTCACCACCTCGGCATCTGCCAGGGAATACTTGTTGATCAGCGAATCCAATAACGGATCCTTGGTGCGTTTCTGCTGGATTTCTTCCTTTGTGCAACTCAGGTCCTGATAAAGGTCATGGGACACCGGCATGGAACACCTCCGTTTGTTGATCGGTAGCAAACGCGACTGATTGCGTTCGCCAACTATCAGAATGGCCTCGGTTGGCCGGTTCTGTCGACCATCTGTCAGACCAGCGGTGTCCATTCGTCGTCCTCTGGCAAATGCGATAAAACCTTTGCCCAAGTGCTGGCCTCCACTGGTTAACGATCACCGTGATCATCTGCGTGGAGAAGCACCAATGGACGGATTTAACCTGCGCCACCTCGCTATGGCCGTTGCTTTGAGCACTGGCATGATGGGTGCGGCATTTGCCGCGACTTCCAATGATTTTGTCGACAAGGCAGCGGCTGGCGGCATCGCCGAAATCGAGGCCAGTCGACTGGCGCTCGAAAAAAGCCAATCGGCGGACATCAAAGAGTTCGCCAACATGATGATTACCGATCATGGCAAGGCCAATGACGAACTGGCGACCATCGCGAAAAAGAATGACATCGAAGTGCCGGACAGCACGACGTTGGTGAAGCAGGCCAAGGAAAAGATCCTCGACATGCGTGACGAATCCTTCGACGCGGCTTATGCCAACAATCAGGTCAAGGCTCACGAAGAAACCATTGCGCTGTTCAAGAAAGAAGCCAACACCGTGACGGACGACAAATCCAAAGGCGCGGTGGAACTCAAAGGCTTTGCGCAGAAAATGCTGCCGGGTCTGGAAAAGCACCTGGATATGGCGAAAAAACTCCAAGCCGCGCATCCGAGCAAATAATCACGCTGCCAATGCAAAAGCCGCATCCAGGATGCGGCTTTTGTGTTTGAGAATCACCTAACCGCCATCGGTATCGATATCGGCATCGGTGTCATCACTGGGCTTGGGTCGATCCGGATTGGGCTTGAAGCCTGGGCTGAATTCATTGTCGTTGTCGGTATGGCGGTTCTTTTGATCAACCGTTCCATCGCCGCTTTGCGGCTCCGGTGTGCTTTCCACGGGCTTGCCAGGGTTTTCGCTCTGCGCTCGATCCCTTTGCGGTGTCATCGTTTGGTCTTTCATGGCTACCTCGCTCGTCACTGCATGTACGCGGCCGGAATAGTCGAGTCTTGAGGTTTCGAAGTTTGCTGGCCGGAAGGGTTCCCTCGGACCGCTGATTTGCAATGAAAAACCGCCATCAGAACCGGCGCCGACTACAGTCCATGTGCAGCGGATGAAAAATGCTCTCGAAAGCGAACAACTATTTCATCCGGCAAATGTCATTGATTTGCGCCGGTCATTTCTTGGGGAGTCGGCGCCTACACTACAAGGAGTCAAGTCTCATGGCGGCACTGCAATCCAGCACTCTCGATGCGATGAAGAAGAACCAGGCACAACTGCTTGCCGAATGGACAACCGGCCTCGAAGCCAGTGACGCCACCCGCAATCTAAAAGACCAGGACTTGCAACAGCAGACTTCGCAATTCCTGCAACTGATCATCTCGGGCCTGCAAAGCGGCAACGGCCAGAACATCGCCGCCTCCGGCTGGGACGAGATTCGCCAGTTTCTGGAAAAGCTCTCCCATAGCCGTGCCCTGCTCGGCCAGGACTCACAACAGACCGCCAGTTTCATCTTCGCCTTGAAAGGCCCGTTGTTTGCGATGCTGCAAAATCACTATCAGGACAGCCCGGCGCTGTTGGCCGAACAGCTTTGGGAAATCTCCGAACTGCTCGACGCCCTCGGCATGCACACCATCCGCACTTTCCAGAAGTCCCGTGAAGCGGTGATCAAGCGCCAACAGGAAGAACTGCTGGAACTGTCGACCCCGGTGGTCAAGCTCTGGGACGGCGTACTGGCACTGCCAATGATCGGCACGCTGGACTCGCAACGCACTCAAGTGGTGATGGAATCGCTGTTGCAGCGGATCGTCGACACTGGATCGGAAATCGCCATTATCGACATCACCGGCGTGCCAACCGTCGATACCCTGGTGGCGCAACACCTGCTGAAAACCGTCACCGCCATTCGCTTGATGGGCGCCGATTGCATCATCAGCGGCGTGCGTCCGCAGATTGCCCAGACCATCGTGCATTTAGGCCTCGACCTGCAAGGCGTCGTCACCAAGGCCAATCTGGCCGATGCGCTGAAACTGGCCCTGACCCGGTTGGGACTGACCATCAGCAAGGCGGTATGAGCCCATGGAGCGCATTCCGATATTGCAGATGGGCGACTTCCTGCTGGTGACCATCCAGGTCGACATGCATGACCAGTTGGCCCTGACCCTACAGGACGACTTGTCCGAGCGGATCAGCCGAACTTCCGCCCGTGGCGTGTTGATCGATATCTCCGCGCTGGACATGGTCGACTCGTTCATCGGCCGGATGATCGGGACCATTTCCGGACTCTCGAAAATCATGGATGCCCAAACGGTGCTGGTCGGCATGCAACCGGCGGTGGCCATCACCCTGGTGGAGCTTGGCCTGACACTGCCGGGGGTCAGTACCGCATTGAATGTCGAGCGCGGGATGAAACTGCTTCAGGATCGAGTACGTGACCAATGAACGTACGCAGCAGTGGCTCTCATCCGATTCATATCGAGCAGGATGTGGTCCTTGCTCGGCAACTGGCGCGCAAGCTCGCCCAGGAATGCGGCATGCGCCTGATCGACCTGACCAAACTGGTGACCGCCGTCAGCGAACTGGCGCGCAACACCATGGTGTACGGCGGTGGTGGCGACATGGACTGGCAGATCCTCGACGACCAGACCCGCTGCGGCCTGCGCCTGGTGTTTCGCGACGAAGGTCCCGGCATCCCAGATATCAAGCTGGCGATGACCGATGGCTGGACCTCCGGCAGCGGTCTCGGACTGGGCCTGACCGGTGCCAAGCGTCTGGTGGACGAGTTCGAGCTCGACACCGCGCCTGGCCAGGGCACTCGCATAACGATCACCCGATGGACATGAACATTGGCAGTTCGCTGACGCAAGTGCTGGTGATCGAAGACAGCAGTCAGATCGGCCACGCACGGCGTACCGCGCAGCAACTGGCGGAAAAAAATGGCTTCGACAGTACGGATGCCGGGCGTGTCGCACTGGTCGCCACCGAGCTGGCCAGCAATATTCTCAAACACGCCAGCCATGGCGAACTGCACGTGCGAGTGTTGCCCCGCGCAAGTGGCGCCGGCATCGAAATGCTTGCCGTCGACCGCGCCCAAGGCTTCGATTTGCAGGCGTGCCTGACCGATGGATTCTCCACCGGCGGGACTCAGGGCATCGGGCTGGGCGCCGTATCGCGTCAGACCGAAGTGTTCGACGTCTACGCCGATTCACGGGGTGCCGTGTTGCTGGCACGCTTGTATCCGCGCCAGGACAAGGCCCCGGATCGACGCGTAGGCATCAGCCAGCACTCATTGCGCAACGACCCGGCGTGCGGGGATGTCTGGCACTTGGCGTTCGACGGACCACGCATCAGCGTGCTGGTGATCGACGGCCTGGGCCACGGCGAAGAAGCCGAACGGGCTGCCCGCGCCGGCGAAAAAGCCTTTGCACTGTCGCCTTTCGCGTCACCGGTGCTGGCATTGGAGGAGATGCATCACGCCATGACCGGTACCCGTGGCGGTGCTGTGGCCGTCGCGCAATTTGACGGCGCCGCACTAAAATTCGTCGGTATCGGCAATATCGGCGCCTGCCTGATTGCAGCGGACAAGTCCCGGGGGTTGGCCTCCCATCCCGGCATCGTCGGCGGCCAGTATCGAAAGGCGCAAGCCTTTGACTATGCTCAAGTGAGCGGACAGCTGTTGATCATGTACAGCGACGGCCTGCAATCGCGCTGGAACCTGCAGGATTATCCCGGTCTGGTGCACCGCCATCCCGCCGTGATCGCCGCCATTCTGCACCGTGATTTCTGTCGTGGACGGGACGATGTCACGGTGTTGGTCATTGCTCTGGAGGCCGCCCATGCCTGAAGCACCGATGAGTCAGACTGACGAACAAGCGGCGCTGATCGCCCGGCTGCAAAACGAAGCCGAGGCCCTGCGCGCGGAGCTGGATGAAACCAATCAGGGTGTACTGGCGCTGTATGCGGAACTCGACACCCAGGCCGAACAATTGCGTCAGGCCTCGGACCTGAAAAGTCGCTTTCTTTCCTACATGAGCCATGAATTTCGCACCCCGCTGGGCTCGATCCTGAGCATCGCCAGCCTGTTGACCGATGAACTCGACGGGCCATTGAGCCCCGAACAGCACAAACAGGTAGCCTTCGTCAGCAGTTCCGCCCGCGAGTTGAGCGATATGGTCGACGATCTGCTGGACCTGGCGAAGATCGAAGCCGGGCGCATCACTATTTCCCCGGCGTGGTTCGACATGTTCGACCTGTTCGCAGCACTGCGCGGTATGTTTCGGCCAATTGTCGATGCGACCGCTGTGGACCTGATTTTCGAAGAGCCGGTGGGACTGCCCCGGCTGTACACCGACGACAAGAAACTCGCGCAGATCCTGCGCAATTTCATTTCCAACTCGCTGAAGTTCACCACCCGCGGAGAAGTCCGCGTGTCGGCGCGTCTGGAAAACAGCTCCCATGTGCGCTTTGCCGTCAGCGACACCGGAATAGGTATCGCTGCCGAGCTACATGGCGCATTGTTCGAAGACTTTTCCCAGGTCGACTCACCGCTGCAAAAGCGCCTGCGTGGAACCGGGCTCGGACTGTCCCTGTGCAAGCGCTTCGCTGGTTTGCTGGGTGGCGAAGTCGGGCTCCAGAGTACCCCGGGCACTGGCTCGACCTTTTTCGTGATCATCCCGCTGGCCATCGCCACGGAGCCTGCCGATGAAACGTGACCTGCGCCTGCTGATCGTCGACGACAACGTCGCCACGCGCTATGCCCTGCGCCGACGCCTGGAGCGTCATGGCTATGAAGTGCTCGAAGCCGGTACCGGCAGCGAGGGCCTGGAGTTGATCGACAGTGTCACCATCGAGGCACTGATTCTCGACGTCAACCTGCCCGACATGAGTGGCTTCGACATCGTTCGCATACTGCGCTCGGACCCCGCGACCGCCCTGCTCCCGGTGATTCACGTGTCGGCCGCCTCGATCCAGACCGGCGACATCATCACCGGCCTGGATGCCGGCGCCGATGCTTACCTGATCCACCCGGTAGACCCGGACGTGCTGCTGGCGACCCTGCGCACCTTGCTGCGGGTGCGGGAAACGGAAAATGCCCTGCGGGAAAGCGAGGCGCGCTTTCGCGAGATTTTCATCAATGTCTCGGCGCCCATTGCCGTGCTGGATGCCCAGCTCAAGGTGCATGAATGCAACCATGCCTTCTCGCGGTTGATTCAGGACAACCTCACGCCTGACACGCTGCGCGAGTGCTTTGCCGACGACCAATCCGGCATCATCGACGAACTGCGTCTGCGCCTGAGCTACGGTGAACGCTGGAAAGGCACCTTGAGCATGCGGGTCCAGGGCGAAATCCGCGAAACCGAATGGCAGATCTCGCCCTACCGCTCACCGGAACTCAGCCTGGTGTTTGTCGAGGACGTCACCGAGCACCGCCACCGCGAGCGCTCGCACCTGGCGCGGCTGGACGACGCCACCACGCAACTGGCCAAGGAAGTCGCCGAACGCGTGCGCACCGAAGCCCAGTTGTTGCAGGTGCAGAAAATGGACGCACTGGGCAAGCTCACCGGCGGCATTGCCCACGACTTCAACAATTTGCTCACCGGCATCATCACCAGCCTGGAACTGATCCAGAAACGTGTGGCCGATGCGCGAACCGACAAGGTTCAGTTCTACACAGAAGCCGCGTTGAATTCGGCGATGAGTGCAGCCTCCCTGACCCATCGCCTGCTGGCGTTCGCCCGGCAACAGCCGCTCGACACCCGGCCCGTGGATATCAACGAGCACATTCGCTCCCTTGAAGAACTGCTGGTGCGGACCATCGGCGAACGCATTGCCCTGAAGCTTGAACTGACGAGCAAAGCGGCGATTGCCCTGGTCGACCCGATCCAGCTGGAAAGCGCCGTGCTGAATCTGGTGATCAATGCGCGCGACGCCCTGCCACAGGGCGGCAATATCTGGGTCAACACCTATGCGGCCTATTCCCATGGTGATCCCAACCTGGCCGATGGCGCTTACGTCGCGTTGTCAGTGCGCGACGACGGCACCGGTATCGAGCACAGCGTGATCGACAAGGTATTCGATCCGTTCTTCACCACCAAACCGCTGGGCCAGGGCACCGGGCTCGGGTTGTCGACCATCTATGGTTTCGCCCGTCAGTCCGGTGGCGATGCACACATCCGCAGCGTGGCGCGGCGCGGCACCGAAGTGACCATCATGCTGCCGGCCAGCTCCGATCCGACGGCCAGTGAAGTGTTGCCCACCGCTGTCGATCCGCAAGGCTCCGGCGAACACATATTGATCGTCGAGGACACGCCGTCCGTGCGCATGTTCGTGGCCGAAGTGCTGGTGGACGCCGGTTACCGCTGCACACAGGTGGCTGACATCGAGGGGGCTCTGGAACGCCTGCAAAATGATCAAACCATTGACCTGCTGCTGACCGACGTCGGCCTGCCACGCATGAGCGGCCGGGAACTGGCCGATATCGCCCGAGGCTGGCGCAACAAATTGCCGATCCTGTTCATGACCGGCTACGCCGAAACCGCGATCAACCGTCAGGTGTTTCTGGGGGAAGGCATGGAAATGCTGATCAAGCCGTTCCAGATCAATGAACTGCTGGACAAGGTGCGGCGTACGATTGACGGTGCCTGATAATCTGCCATCGCGAGCAAGCTCGCTCCCACAGGATCCGTGACCACCACAAATCCCCTGTGGGAGCGAGCCTGCTCGCGATGAGGCCCGCAAGTTCGCCGAACATTCAAGCCATACCAAGAACCCTGGCCAAAAACGGCGCCGTCCGGCTCTTCTTGCTCTTCGCGACTTTCTGCGGCGTCCCCGCCACGACAATCCTGCCGCCCTGATCACCGGCCCCCGGTCCGATGTCGATCACCCAGTCACTTTGCGCCACCACGCGCATCTCATGTTCGACGACAATCACCGTGTGCCCTGCCGTCACCAGATTATTCAACTGTTCGAGCAGGCGATCGACGTCACGCGGGTGCAGCCCGGTGGTCGGTTCGTCGAGCACGTACAGCGTCGCCCCGCGTTGATTGCGTTGCAGTTCGGTGGCCAGTTTGATGCGCTGGGCTTCGCCACCGGACAGTTCGGTCGCCGGTTGGCCGAGACGCAGGTAGCCCAGGCCAATATCGCGCAGCACCTCCAGCGAACGACGGATTGACGCCTGCTCGGCGAACACTTCCACGGCTTGGTCCACGGTCATTTGCAACACTTGGGCAATGTTGCGGCCCTGCCAAGTAATCGCCAGCGTCTCGGGGTTGTAGCGCGCGCCGTGGCAGGTTGGGCATGGCGCATACACGCTGGGCATGAACAGCAATTCGACGCTGACAAAGCCCTCGCCTTCACACGTCGCGCAGCGGCCCTTGGCGACGTTGAAGGAAAACTGCCCGGCGTCGTAGCCCGCCGCCTGCGCCTCGGGCGTGGCGGCGTAGAGCTTGCGCACGTTGTCGAACAGCCCGGTGTAGGTCGCAAGGTTAGAGCGCGGGGTGCGGCCGATGGGTTTCTGGTCGACTTGCACCAGACGCTTGATCGACGCCAACCCCGCCGTGACCTGACCGCCACTGGTTTGCGGTGCATCGTCTTCGAGACTCGGTTCTTCCGCTTCACTGTCGATGACTGGGCGCCCGAGGTGCGTGCCGACCAGTTCGAGCAAGGCCTGGCTGACCAGACTCGATTTACCGGAACCTGAAACGCCAGTCACCGCAGTGAAGCAGCCCAGCGGAAACTCAACGCTGAGGTTGTTCAGGTTATTGCGAGTGATGCCTTCCAGCCGCAGCCAGTCGCTGGCCTTGCGGCTGACTCGCGACTGGCTGACTTGCTCGGCAAACAGATAGGCGCGGGTTTGCGAATCGGCAACGTCAGCCAGCCCGGCTGGCGCACCGCTGTACAGCACCCGCCCGCCATGCTCGCCGGCCGCCGGGCCGACGTCGATCAGCCAGTCGGCGCGGCGCATGGTTTCCAGATCGTGTTCGACCACAAACAAGGTATTGCCGGCAGCTTTCAAGCGCTGCAAGGCTTCGAACAACGCCTCGCCATCTGCCGGGTGCAGACCGGCAGATGGCTCGTCCAGCACGTAGATCACGCCGAACAATTGCGAACCCAGTTGCGTGGCCAAGCGCAGGCGCTGCAATTCGCCGGATGACAACGTCGGCGTGCTGCGTTCCAGCGCCAGATAACCGAGGCCAAGATCAGTCAGGGTACTGACCCGCTCCAGCAAATCCTGTGCGATCCGTTGCGCGGCCAGACGTTTTTCCACGGACAGGTTCGGTGTGTGCCGCACATCCGGGGCATTGGCGTGGCCGCTGGCGCCGTGGGCTACACGCTGTTCACGGGCCTCGCGGGTCTGGTTGTGAGTCAGCACGTCGCCCGCCTCTTCACCTTCTTCGAGGTAATGCTGGGCCGCGACCGGCTTCAGTACTTCGGCCACTTGCAGCAACGGCATCTGCGACAATTCGCCTATGTCATAACCAGCGAAGGTCACCGATAACGCCTCGCGCTTCAGACGTTTGCCGTCGCACAACGGGCAAGGGCTGCCAAGCATGAATTGCGAGACACGCTTCTTCATCAGCGCACTTTGCGAGTGGGTGAACGTGTGCAGGATGTAGCGGCGCGCGCCGGTGAAGGTGCCTTGGTAACTCGGTTCCATTTTGCGCTTGAGGGCGACGCGGGTTTCTTCCGGCGTGAGCCCGGCATACACCGGCACCGTCGGGGTTTCTTCGGTGAAGAGAATCCAGTTGCGCTGCTTTTTCGGCAGGTCGCGCCAAGGGATATCGACGTCGTAGCCCATGGTCACCAGGATGTCCCGCAGGTTCTGGCCTTGCCACGCCAAGGGCCAGGAGGCGACCGCGCGCTGACGGATAGTCAGGCTCGGGTCCGGCACCATCAACGCCTCGGTGACTTCATACACCCGGCCCAAGCCGTGGCACTCGGGACACGCGCCTTGCGGCGTGTTCGGCGAAAAGTCTTCGGCGTACAACATCGGCTGCCCCGCCGGGTAACTGCCGGCGCGGGAGTACAGCATCCGGATCAAACTCGACAAGGTCGTCACGCTGCCCACCGAAGACCGCGTACTCGGCGTGCCCCGTTGCTGCTGCAAGGCTACCGCAGGCGGCAGACCTTCGATGGAATCCACGTCGGGCACGCCGACCTGATCGATCAACCGCCGCGCATACGGCGCCACCGACTCGAAATAACGGCGTTGCGCTTCGGCGTAGAGGGTCGAAAACGCCAGGGACGACTTGCCCGAACCGGACACCCCGGTGAACACCACGAGGGCGTCGCGGGGAATATCGACGTCGACGTTCTTGAGGTTGTGTTCCCGGGCGCCGCGCACCCTGACCATGCCGGAGGGAGGGTTGGAGGTCATCATACAGCCCTGTTCAAAAGTTGATGGATAGTCGCGACTGTAGGAGCTGCCGCAGGCTGCGATCTTTTGGCTGTCTTGAAATGGTTGTAGATCAAGATCAAAAGATCGCAGCCTGCGGCAGCTCCTACACAGGATTTGTGATCAGCCATTGAGCACGGTGCGAATCATTCGGGCCAGCGATTGCGGGCTATAGGGTTTGCTCAACAAATGGGTATCCGGGCTGAGCTGGTGATTGCGCGAGATAATGTCACGGGTATGCCCCGAGGTGAACAGCACCGCCACCGGAGGATTTTGCACCTTGCCCCATGCGGCCAGATCGGAACTCTTGATCAGGCCGGGCATGACCACATCGGTGAAGATCAAGTCCACCTGCGCCCCCTCCAGCAGCATTTGCATGGCGAGGTCGGCGTTGGCGGCCGTCAGCACCTGATAGCCCTCTTCCCGCAGCAACTCCACCGACGAAGCACGCACTGCTTCGTTGTCCTCCACCACCAGCACCCGCTCGTGTCCGCCCCGCTGATGCGTGTCCGGCGTGGGTGTTTCACTGTCCATCGAACGCAGGCTGCGGGGGAAATACAGCTGCACCCGCGTGCCCTCGCCGACAACGCTGGACATCTCGATATGGCCGCCACTCTGCTTGACGAAACCGAACACCATGCTCAACCCCAGCCCCGTGCCCTGGCCGTCGGGTTTGGTGGTGAAAAACGGCTCGAAGGCCTGCGCGAGTACTTGCGCTGGCATGCCGACTCCCGTGTCAGCCACGCAGACCTGCACATAGTCCCCGGCCACAATACCTTTGCCTGCGCAAAACGCGCGATCGAGGCTGATGTTGTCGGCGCTGAGGTCTATGGTGCCTTCGCCCTTCATCGCATCGCGGGCGTTGATTGCCAGGTTGAGGATGGCGTTTTCCAGTTGATTACGGTCGACGAACACCTGCCAGCAATCAACGGGGGCGGCCATGTTGACCTGGATTGTTTCCCCCAGCGCGCGCTGCAACAGTTCGCCGAGGCCGTCGAAGATCTGCTGTGGCGTACAAGTCGCCGGGGACAGCGGCTGGCGGCGCGCGAAAGCCAGCAACTGTGAAGACAATTTTGCACCGCGTTCGACGGCGGCAATGGAAGCGCTGACCCGACGCTGCACATTGGCGTTGCCCGCTTCATGCCGGGCCAACAGGTGCAGGTTGCCGGCGATGACTTGCAGCAGGTTATTGAAGTCGTGGGCCACGCCACCGGTGAGGCCACCGATGGCTTCGAGCTTCTGCGACTGGCGCAATTGCTCTTCGGCCGCCAACCGCGCTTCGACTTCGTCGGCCACGCGTTGCTCCAGGTTGCGGGTGAACCGGAGCAGCGATTCTTCGGCGGTCTTGCGTTCATGGATGTCGATCAACACGCCGGGAAAACGAAAGGCCTCGCCCTGCTCGTTGAACTCGCAACAACCGCTGGCCAGCACCCACAGATAACTGCCATCGGGACGCAGAATGCGGTACTCCGCGTTATAGGCCTCGCCGACCTCGACCGACAGCTTGACCCGCTCTTGCACCCAACTGCGGTCATCCGGATGAATCCGCGTTTCGGCGAATTCCTGTGACAGATTGTTCAGGTCTTGCGCCGTCGGATAGGAAAAAGTCCGGGCGAATCGCTCATCGCCGGACAGCAGATTGGCCTTGATGTCCCAGACGAAGGAACCGAGCAACGCCCCGGCATTCAACGCCAGGCGCACCCGTTCGTTGTCGGCGCGATAGGCATCTTCGGCAGTTTGGCGGCGTTGCTCGGAAATCACTCGTTCAGTGGTTTCGACCACCATCGCCATGACCCCGGCCGGACGTCCGTCATCATCGGCAACCGGGCTGTAGTAGAGGTCCATCCAGACCTGTTCGGGAACCCCGTCGCGCAGCAGCACCAGTTCTTTATTGCGATAGGACAACGTTTCACCGGCCAGGCATGTATCCACCACATGCCGGTTGAACTCGGCGACTTCCGGCCAGCCCAGCTCCACCGGAGAACCCAACAGATAAGGATGGCGCCCGCCGGCAAATGTCGAATAGGTGTCGTTGTAGATCATGTAGCCGGGACGGCCCCAGAGCATCACCATCGGCAACGGTGAAGCGAGCATCAGCTGCACCGTACTGCTCAGGCTCCGAGTCCAGGAATCTAGCGCTCCCAGCTCGGTCCGGCTCCAGTCGAACGCACGAATGCGCCCGGCCATTTCGCCGCTCCAGCCAGAACACCCGTGGCTATCGTCTAGAAACTGCATCGCTTGGCTCTATCCCGGTCATCCACACCCGTTTGTTTCGAGCACGGTGAACGTTATTCGTTTCATAGAGGTATAGCTGAATCTCATCTCCCGGGCTTTTGTGGCATGCACCGCCAATTGTAGGAGCTGCCGCAGGCTGCGATCTTTAGATCTTGCCTTAAAAAACAAAGTCAAAAGATCGCAGCCTGCGGCAGTTCCTACAGGGGATGTGGGCTAAACCTCAATCAAATGCTTGAGCGGGTTGTAGCTGCTTTTCAAAGTGGCCGCCACATCGAGAATCGCCTTTTCGATGCCATTCAAATGCATGCACGTCAGCTCGATTGCCGCACTCTGGTTGCCCGCCTCGATGTACTCGATCAGCCGCAGGTGTTCATCGTCGCGGCAGGCTTCGTGGCTGTCGTCATCCAACGCAGCGGCGTACAGCGAGGCGCGGGAGATCAGTTTCTGGAACCAGTCGAGCAGCACCGGATTGTTCAGGCTGCGGGCCAGTTTGATATGGAACTCACCAAGCAAATGGATCAGCCGTTCGTGATCCCCGCTTTGATGCGCCTCGTCCTCAAGCAGCAGGTGATCGCGCAGATCCTGGGTCACCGCTGTATCGCGACGACGACACAGTTCGCTGACGATGCCGATCTCGATCAGGCGCCGGGTTTCGAACAGCGAACGAATCTCTTCGTCACTCGGCAACGACACCGACGCACCTTTATTGGGCTCGGTGGTGACCAGTCCATCGGCTTCCAACTGCTTGAGCGCCGCGCGAACCGACGTTCGGCTGACATTGAAAAGCTCGGCCAATGAAGCTTCGCCGAGCTTCATCCCCGGACGCAGCGAGCGTTTGCTGATCGCCTCGTAAACCCCTTGGTAGACGCGGTCGACCGTGGTTTCCAGTTTCTTTTCCGTCATTCATCAACTCCTTGCGCCCTGTGCAACCAACCCTGGCGGATGAACAGCCATTGAAAAAGGGGCTTGCACGAGCAGGTTAATCCGGGTATTTCTAAATTGCATCCAGATTTTGCATACAATAATTAGAGGAATGCACCATTATGGGTCATCCAGTTGCAATTGAAGTGCGAAACGTCTCAAAGCGGTATTCCGACGATCCGGGACTGGCCCCAGCGCTGGACAACGTTTCTGTCGACATTGCCGACAACGAATTCTTCACCCTGCTCGGCCCCTCCGGCTGTGGCAAAACCACCCTGTTGCGCACCATCGCCGGCTTCGAACATGTCAGCGAGGGTGAGATTCGTCTGGCCGGTGAACCGGTCAACGATTTGCCGCCGTTCAAACGCCGGGTCAACACGGTGTTCCAGAGCTACGCGCTGTTTCCGCACATGAGTGTTGCGCAGAATATCGCCTTCGGCCTCGAGATGCAGGGTCTTGAACGCAAACTGATTCCGCAGCGTGTCGATGAAATGCTCGCGCTGGTGCAAATGCAACACCTGGCCAAGCGCAAACCGGCCGAACTGTCCGGCGGACAACAACAGCGCGTGGCTCTGGCCCGGGCCTTGGCGCCGAAACCGAAAGTGCTGTTGCTGGATGAGCCGCTGTCGGCACTGGACCTCAAGCTGCGCAAGGAAATGCAGGTCGAACTCAAGCGCGTGCAGAAAGAAGCCGGGATCACTTTCATTTTCGTGACCCACGATCAGGAAGAAGCGCTGACCCTGTCCGATCGCATTGCCGTGATGTCGGCCGGCAAGATCCTGCAGATCGGCACGCCCAACGAGATCTACGAGCGGCCGCAACACCAGTTCGTCGCGCAATTCATTGGCGACATCAACTTCCTGCCCGGCCACCTCAAGCGCGGCCAGCAAAACGAAAACCTCTTCGTGCCCAACGGCATGCCGGTGGAAATCCCCTGCCCGTCGCAAGGCTTCGACGGTTCGCGGGTGCAACTGGCGTTTCGTCCCGAGCGCTCACAACTGGTTGACCCGACTCAACCGCATCACCTGCGCGGCGTGATCGAAGCCGTGCTGTATGTCGGCACCGCGACGCTTTACCAATGCCGGTTGAACAACGACATCAAGGTCATGCTGCGCGAGAACAACGAAGGCCTGAACCATGGCCGGGTGGTCGGTGATCGCGTCGCGGTCAACCTGCCGCCCCACGCCTGCCTGCTGATGGAGGCCTGAGATGAGCGTCAGCAGCACCTCCCCAGCCCTCAACCGCGCGCTGTTGCTCAGCCCGGTGGTTTTGACCCTGCTGGCCCTGATCGCCATTCCGCTGGGCATCATGGGTTACATCAGCCTGTTGCCGCGCAACGTCTATGGCGGCGTCGACTGGCAGGCCGACTGGCAATTGCAAAGCTACGTGCAGCTGTTTTTCCAGGAAGGTTTCGACGGCGAACTGGAGCTGAACTGGGTCTACGCCCAGGCGCTGCTGCGTTCGGTGTTCCAGGCCGGTGGCACCACGGTGTTGTGTTTCCTGTTCGGTTTTCCGGTGGCGTTGTGGATGTCGAGCCTGACACCGCGCCGGCGCAACCTGATGGTGTTGCTGATCACCATCCCGTTCTGGACCAACCTGCTGATCCGCAACTACGCGTGGCTGATCATCCTGCGTGAACACGGCTGGGTCGCCCAGAGCCTCAACGCTCTGCTGCCCCAGGCCGGTGGCATCACCCTGCTCTACAACGACTTCGCGGTCAGCGTCGGGCTGGTCTACAGCTTCCTGCCGTTCATGATTCTACCGATCTATTCCACCCTGGAAAAACTTGACTGGCGCTTGGTGGAGGCGGCCTACGACTTGGGCGCAAACCGTTGGCACGCGTTGCGTCGGATCATCCTGCCACTGTCGATGCCGGGGGTGATTGCCGGCTCCCTGCTGGTGTTCGTGCCGAGCCTCGGTGCCTTCATCACCCCGGCGATTCTCGGCGGCGGCAAGACCTTGATGATCGGCAACCTGATCCAGCAGCAATTCGGCACCGCACGCAACTGGCCGCTGGGCAGTTCGCTGTCGTTCCTGTTGCTGGGAATCATGTTGGTGTCCCTGGTGCTTTACGCCCTTTATAGCCGCAATGCCGCCAAGACCCTGCGTCGGGGAGCCCAAGCATGATCGCCCTGCACCTGAAAAAACTGCCGCTGACCCGTGAAGTCAGCCTGCTGATCCTGGCCTATCTGTACCTGCCGATCTTCGTTCTCATCGCCTACAGCTTCAACGCCAACCGCTCGGCTACGGTGTGGACCGAGTTCTCGTTCGACTGGTATGGACGAATCCTGGCCAACCCGTCGATCCAGACCGCGGCGCTGAACTCGATCATCGTCGCCAGCATCGCCACGGTCTGCGCCACGGCGATTGCATTGCTCGCGGCATTGGCGACTTACCGGCCGTTCTACGGGCAGAAAATGGTCGAGGGCGGAATCAACCTGCCGTTGATCCTGCCGGAGATCGTCACCGCCGTGGCCACGTTGCTGCTGTTCATGGCGCTGGGGATCAAGCTCGGTTTGCTGACGGTGATCATCGCCCACATCGGCTTCTGCATTCCCTTCGCTTACCTGCCGATCCGTGCGCGGCTCAACGATTTGGACAAGAGTCTGCTGGAAGCGGCGAACGACCTGTACGCCAATCCGTGGCAGGTGTTTCGTCGGGTGACCTTGCCATTGCTATGGCCGGCTGTGCTGTCCGGTTCGGTGCTGGCATTCGTGGTCAGTCTCGACGATTTCATCATGACTTTCTTCGTCGCCGGGCCCGGTTCCACGACTTTGCCGGTGTACATCTTTTCGGCGATCAAGGCCGGTGTGACGCCGGAGATCAACGCGATTTCGACCCTGATGCTGGTGATTTCCATCGTGCTGGTGGTGCTGGCCTTCTGGCTGGGACAGCGCGGCAAACAACAATGAGTCTGGAGCGTTCTCTGATGAAAAAAAACATGCGTTTCGCCGTTGCCGGTCTGGCCCTGAGTTGCTTCACCGCTTTCAGCGTCCAGGCCGCCGAGCCCAAGGAACTGTTCTTCTATAACTGGACCGATTACTACCCGGTCGAGCTGCTGGCCAAGTTCGAAAAGGAGACCGGCATCAAGGTCACCATGGACGGTTACGACAGCAACGAAACCCTGCTGGCCAAGTTGCAGGCCGGCGGCGCTGCGTATGACGTGATCGTGCCGTCGCAATCGATCATGCGCACCCTGATCAACCAGAACCTGCTGCTGGAAATCGACGCCTCCGCCCTGCCCAACTTCCAGTACGTCAAACCGGCGTTCCGCGACCCGAGCTTCGACCCCGGCCGCAAGTTCTCGGCGCCTTACCTGTGGGGCACCACCGGGTTCTCCTATGACAGCGCGCGAGTGCCTGGCGGCAAACTGGACGACTCGTGGAAAGAGTTCTTCGAACCACGCAAGGAACTGCAAGGCCAGCTCGCCGCCCTCGACACGTCCAGCAGCGTGATCAATGCCGCCAGCCATTACCTGAATGTCGATGAGTGCAGCGAAAACCCGCAGGACGCCAAGCGCATTCTGGAACTGCTGCAAAAACAGAAACCGTTCCTGAAGATGTACAGCTCGGACAACACCGTCGACCGCATGGCCTCCGGTGAAGTGATCATGATGCAGAACTGGAACGGTTCTACCGCGCGGGCCACGTTGCAGAAGAGCACCATCAAGTACGTGTATCCGAAGGAAGGCCTGGCAATGTTCCAGGACAACTTCGCCGTGCCGAAAAGCGCACCGCACCCCGGCAACGCGAAAATCTTCATCGACTGGATGATGAAGCCGGAAAACGCCGCCGCCGTGTCCAACGCCATCGCCTACGACAACGGCATCCAGAGCGAGAAGTTGATCGACGCCAAATGGCGAGTGATGGACGCCATCAACATGCCCGACGAATTCGCCTCGCGCCTGCGTCCCGAGAAGGAATGCAGCAACAAGGCGCGGGAGCTGCAGGACCGGATTTGGGCGAAGCTCAAGGGCTGATCCGAGACCGAGTTGCGGCCATCGCTGGCAAGCTAGCTCCCACAGTGATTTGTGTAGATCACACATTTTGTGACACCCCAAACCCTGTGGGAGCTGGCTTGCCAGCGATCAGGCCCTCCCAGACAACACAAATTTGAGGTTTGTATGACCCGACCCCGCTGGCTACGCAACGTGCGCCCCTACGGCGTACCCGCCGAAGACCTGCTGATCGAAAACGGCCGCTTCATCCAACGCCGCCCGGCCTCGACCAGCGAGCTGCTCGCCACCGACATCGATGGCCAGAACCAACTGCTCACCGGGGCCTTGGTGGAAAGCCACGTGCACCTGGACAAAACCCTCTGGGGCCAACCCTGGCGCCCGAACAGCGCCGGCCCGACCCTCAAGGATTACATCGCCAACGAGCGGCGCATCCTGCGCGAAGTCACCACACCGATTGCGCAACGGGCCGGCGCGCTGCTGGAAAACTGCATCGCCCGGGGTTCGCTGACCATGCGCTGCCACGTCGACATCGACCCGGAATTCGGCCTGCGCCACGTTGAGGCCATGCAGCAGCTGCGGGAAAAATACCGCGACCTGATCGACCTGCAACTGGTGGTGTTCCCGCAAACCGGCCTGATCAGCCGCCCCGGCACCGCCGAGCTGATGCGTGAAGCCATGGCTCTGGGCGTGGAAAACGTCGGTGGACTGGACCCGTGCGGCATCGACAACGATCCCGTCGCACAACTGGATTTCGTGTTCAAACTGGCCAGCGAGTTCGACCGTGGCGTCGACATTCATCTGCACGACAAGGGTGAGCTGGGCCTGTGGCAGATCGCGTTGATCGCCGATTACACCGAGCGATTCACGCTTCAGGGCCGAGTGATGATCAGCCATGCCTATTGCCTCGGCATGCTGCCGTGGAGTCAGGTCAAACCGGTGGCCGAACGCTTGGCGGCGCTGGGTATTTCGCTGATGAGTTCGGCCCCGGCCGATTGCGCAGTGCCGCCGTTCCTCGCCCTGCGCGAAACCGGTGTGAACGTGTGCCTGGGCTCCGACGGCATTCGCGATGCCTGGTCGCCCATGGGTAACGGCGACATGCTGGAACGGGCGATGTTGCTGGCGTTCCGTTTCGATATGAACAAGGACGAAGAATTGACGGCGGCATTCGAAGCCGCGACGGTCAATGGCGCTCGCGCACTGGGTTGTGAAGGTTACGGTTTTGAGATGGGCCGGCCAGCAGACTTTTTGCTGATGCCGGTGCAGACGCTCGGTGAAGCGGTTGTCTCACGGCCGCTGCGCCAGGTTTATCGCGGCGGGCAGTTGATTGCGGCCGGTGGTCGTTTGCTGGACAGCCGTTTGTGAAGCGCATCGGCTTGCGGGCCAGCTGCGTGGTCGGCTTCGACGGTGCGCAGCATGTTTTGTGGCGAGACGGCGAAGTGGTCTTCGAAGGTTCGCGCATTGAGTTCGTCGGGCGCGGTTATGCCGGCCCGGTGGATCAGTGGATCGACTACGGCAACGCGTTGATCGGTCCGGGATTCATTGATCTGGATGCGCTGGGCGATCTCGACTCCACGGTGCTGACCCTGGACAACGGCGACGAGCGCGACATGGGCCGCATGTGGTCGGCGGAGTATCTGGCGCGCGGCCCTCGGGAAAGCTACAGCCCCGAAGAAGAAGTTTTCAAATACCACTACGCCTTCACACAGTTGATCCGTAACGGCATCACCACGGCCATGCCGATCACCTCGATGTACTACCGCGAGTGGGCGGAGACCTACGATGAATTTGCCGCAGTCGCCGATGTGGCGGCTGTGCTGGGGCTGCGCACGTACCTCGGCCCCTGCTACATGAGCGGCATGAGTTACTGGCAGGCCGACGGCATGCTGGCTCACCACTGGGATGAAGCCCGGGGCATGGCCGGGCTCGACGCGGCCGAGCGGTTTTTCCGGGATTTCGACGGTTCTAACCATGATTTGATTCGCGGCGCGTTGTTGCCCGATCGCATCCAGACCTGCGCGCCCGCTTTGCTTCAACGTACCGCCGCGCTGAGCCGGGAACTGAACGCACCGATGCGTCTGCATTGTTGCCAGGGCCTCGGTGAAGTGGCGATGGTCGAGCAGTTGCGCGGCACCTCACCACTGGCCTGGTTGCAACAACTGGACCTGCTGACCCCGCGCAGCCTGTTGCCCCACGGCATCTACACCTGTGGCGATGACGACCTGCAACGGCTGGTGGATGGCGGCGCGAGTCTCGTGCATTGCCCGGTGGTGTTTGCCCGGGACGGCGAGGCGCTGAACTCGTTTGGTCGCTATCGGGCCAAGGGCATCAACTTCGCACTGGGCACCGATACCTGGCCGGCGGATTTGCTGGAAAACATGCGTCAGGGTCTGAACATCGCCCGGTTGATGGAGGGCGGCAATTCACTGACCAGCACGCTGGACCTGTACAACGCCGCCACCCTTGGCGGCGCTAAAGCGCTGGGTCGCGATGATCTTGGGCGTCTGGCGCCGGGAGCCAAAGCCGACATCACCGTGTTCAACCTGCGCGGCCTGCACCTGGGGCCACTGTTCGATCCACTGAAAAACCTCGTGCTGGCCGGGCGCGGTGATGACTGCATCGCCAGTTTCATCGACGGCCGCTGCGTCATGCACAACGGTCAGGTCAACGGTATCGACTACCCGGCCCTGCAACGCCAGGCCCAACAGCAATTCGAAAAACTGATGCGCAGCCACAGCGACCGGGCCTTCGGCCAGCCGGACTGGAAAAGTCTTTTCCAACCGGCCATCCCGTTCGCCGACGACTACAGCGCGCAAGCGCCACTGAGCGCCACTGAGCGCGACTGATCCACTTCTTTAGAGATTCTGCCCATGCAAAGCTTCGACTTCAGCCAACTGAGCCCACGGGACAAATACAAGATTCTGATCGGCAGCGTGGTGCCACGACCGATTGCCCTGGTCACCACCATCGACGGTGAAGGCCGCATCAATGCCGCGCCGTTCAGCTTCTTCAACGCGCTCTCGGCCGATCCGCCGATTCTTGCGCTGGGCGTGGAAAATTACGGCGACCAGAGCCCCAAGGACACCACGCGCAACATCCAGCTCAACCAGGAATTCACCGTCAACATCGTCAGCGATGCGTTGGTGGAAGCCATGAACGTCTGCGCCGTGCCCTTCGCTCCCGGCTTCGATGAGCTGACCGCCGCTGGCCTTACCGCCATTCCCGGCACCACGGTCAAATGCCCGCGCATCGGTGAAGCCCCGGTTGCGCTGGAATGCCGACGGATGATGGCGCTGAACATCGGCCAATCCCGGGAGATCATCTTTGGTGAAGTGCTGATGGCTCATGTGCGGGATGAATTGATCGACCCGAAAACCCTGTACATCGATCAACTGGGGCTTGATGCGATTGGCCGGATGGGCGGGCATGGCTATGCGCGCACGCGGGACTACTTCGATTTGCCGACGCGGTCGTTGCAGGCGTGGACGGATGCGCCTGGGGGCGGCGAGCGGTTTTGGCCGATTGCCAAATAAAACGTATGTGATCTCTGTAGGAGCTGCCGAAGGCTGCGATCTTTTGATCGTGATCTTCGGTATCTCAAGGCAGCCAAAAGATCGCAGCCTTCGGCAGCTCCTACAGGGAAATGCGTGTTTCAGTGGAAATCCCGGCTGCGCACGCTGATGCCGTCCAGCAAGGGGCTCAAGTCACTCAAGCGCCCGGCAATCAGATGCCGAACCTCGCCCTCCTTCTCCCAACGCCCATCAACCTTGAGCAACTGCGACCCGACCAGTACCTTTCGCTGCCGATCGGCCAGGTCGCGCCACACCACCACGTTGACGTTGCCGAACTCGTCTTCCAGGGTGACGAAGGTCACGCCGCTGGCGGTGGACGGCCTTTGTCTTCCGGTCACCAGCCCCGCGACGCTGACCGGTCGTCCGTGCTCGACCTCCAGCAACTCCTTCGAACTGCGGCAACGCCGGGCTTTCAATTCAGCGCGCAACAACGCCAGCGGATGCGGCCCGAGGGTGGTGCCGACACTGGCGTAATCGGCCCGCAGGTCTTCGCCGACAGTGGGTTTGGGCAGCGCGATTGCGCCCTCTTCCTGACTCGGCAGCCCGGCGAACAACCCAAGCTGTTTCTGCACCCCCGCCACTTCCCAGCGCGCACGATGACGATCACCGGCCAACCCGCGCAGCGCACCGGCATCGGCCAGTTGTTCCTGGGCGCGGGCATCGAGCCGCGCCCGTTCGCCGAGGTCGGCTATGTCGGCAAACGCACCTCTTGAGCGCGCCGCCTCGATGCGTCGGGCATCGTCCTCGCGAAAGCCCTTGATCATGCGCAGACCCATGCGAATCGCCGGTTGCGCACCGGTGATCGGCTCCAGGCTGCAATCCCAGTCGCTGGCCCGCACGTCCACCGGGCGAATCTGCAAATGATGACGGCGTGCGTCCTGCAGAATCTGGTCCGGGCTGTAGAAACCCATGGGCCAGCTATTGATCAGCGCACAGGCGAACGCTGCCGGCTCATGGCACTTCAACCAGCAACTGGCGTAGGTCAGCAAGGCAAAACTGGCAGCGTGGGATTCGGGAAAACCGTAACTGCCGAAGCCTTTGATCTGCTCGAAAATCTGTGTGGCGAAGTCTGCGGTATAGCCTTTTTTCTTCATCCCCGCTGCCAGGCGTTCCTTGTGCGGTTCGAGCCCGCCGTGGCGTTTCCACGCGGCCATGGAGCGGCGCAGCTGATCGGCTTCGCCGGGGCTGTAGTCGGCGGCGACAATCGCGATCTGCATCACTTGTTCCTGGAACAAAGGGACGCCGAGGGTACGTTTCAACACCTCCCGCAACTCTTCTGACGGATAGCTTTCGAGTTCTTCCTTGTTTCGGCGACGCAGGTACGGATGCACCATGCCACCCTGAATTGGCCCGGGGCGAACGATGGCCACCTCGATCACCAGGTCATAGAACTTACGCGGCTTGAGCCTGGGCAGCATCGACATTTGCGCCCGTGATTCGATCTGGAACACGCCGACGGTGTCGGCGCGGCCAATCATGTCGTAGGTCAACGAGTCTTCGGAGGGGACCGACGCCAGGCTCAAGTCCAGATTGCGGTGACGACGCAGCAAATCGAAACAACGACGAATCGCGCTGAGCATGCCTAACGCGAGGATATCCACCTTGAGCAAACCGACCGCATCCAGATCGTCCTTGTCCCACTGGATGATGGTGCGTTCGGCCATGGCGGCGTTTTCCACCGGCACCAGACTGTCCAGCGGCTGCTCGGAAATCACGAAACCACCGGGGTGCTGGGACAGGTGCCGGGGAAACCCGATCAACTGTTGGGTCAAACTCAACACCCGGCGCAGCACCGGGCTCTCGGGATCGAACCCACCTTCACGCAGACGCTCCACGGGCGGAGTTTCATCACTCCAGTGACCACAGCAATCAGCCAGGGCATTGATCTGATCCGGCGGCAAACCCAGCGCCTTGGCCACATCGCGAACGGCGCCTGCCGCGTGGTAGGTGCTGACCACGGCGGTCAATGCCGCGCGGGTCCGGCCATAGCGCTGGAACACATACTGCAAGACTTCTTCGCGGCGTTCGTGCTCGAAGTCCACATCAATATCCGGTGGTTCATCGCGTTCCCTGGAGAGAAAACGCTCGAACAACATGTTCATCCGGTCGGGGTCGATCTCGGTAATGCCCAAGGCAAAGCACACCGCAGAGTTAGCCGCCGAGCCTCGGCCCTGACAAAGAATTTTTTCGCGCCGAGCGAAGGCGACAATGTCCTGGACCGTAAGGAAATAACTCTCATAGCCCAGCTCGGCGATCAGTCCCAGTTCCTTGTCGATCAGCCCGCGCACCTTCTCACTCGCACCTTGCGGCCAGCGCGCGCGAATGCCCTCCTCGGTCAAATGACTCAGCCACGACGTGGCCGTGTGTCCGTCCGGCACCAACTCTCGTGGATATTGATAACGCAACTGGCCGAGGTCGAACGTGCAACGCCGGGCAATCGCCAACGTTTCATCAAGCAAAGCTTGCGGGTACAGACCAGAGAGAACATCGAGGCTGCGCAGATGCCGTTCACCGTTGGGGTGCAAGCGCAACCCGGCGTCGGCCACCGGCAGGTGATGACGGATTGCGGTCATGGTGTCCTGCAAGGCACGCCGCCCGCGTGCGTGCATGTGCACATCGCCGCTGGCCACCGGAGTAATTTGCAGCTCCCGGGCCAGGGTCAGCAGATCGTTCAGCCGACGAGTGTCGTCCTGGCTGCGATGCAGCTGCACCGCCAGCCACAGGCGTTCGGCGAAAACCTGCTTCAGCCAGTGACCCTGCTCGAAATCATCGACCGCGTCCGGCACCCATAGCGCCAATAGCCCCGGCAACGGCTCGCTGAAGTCATCGCGCAGTATTTGATACTGGCCTTTCTGCGTGCGCCGACGGGCGCGGGTGATCAGTCGGCACAGCGTCTGGTAACCCTCAAGGTTCTCCACCAGCAGCACCAGTTTCGGACCGTTCTCGATGCGAATCTCGCTGCCGATAATCAGCGGCAACTCTACGGACTTCGCCGCTTGCCAGGCGCGGACGATGCCGGCCAACGTGCATTCGTCAGTGATCGCCAGGGCTTGATAACCCTGTTTTTTTGCCCGTTGAAACAACTCAAGGGCACTGGAGGCACCTCGCTGGAAGCTGAAGTTCGACAGGCAATGCAACTCGGCATATTCGACATTCATGCGAACCAGCCCTGCAACCACAACGGGCCGTCTTCACCCACCGCCCGATAAGCCCAGCCCTGCTGGCCGGCACGGGTTTCGATCAGGTAGTAATCGCGGCGCACATCATCACCGTCCCACCAGCCGGATTCGATGCGCTCCGGTCCCATGAGGATGCGGGTCGAGCCTTCGTGTACCGCCAGCGGTTCCGTCAGCAGCCAGCCCGGTCGCTGCACGGTCGGGAACCCGCCGCAGGGCTGGTTATCGGCACTGGCCTGCCACGCGCACTCGGGTCGGTGATCGGCCTGAAAACGCAGGCCATGCACCGCGTCATCGCCCAGCCGTGCGCGCAGGCGTTCGCGCAGTTGCTCCCAGGGCAAGGACTGCTGTGGGCGGTCGTCGAACAGTTCCTGACACTGCGGCACGAAGGCCGGCAAGTCTTCAGCGCGCAGGCGAAAACCGCGTACCGGCGCCTCGACCTGCACCTGCTCCAGTCGCCCCCGGGCCAGTTCGAACAGCATCGCCGGATCACGCTCGGCGCTGAGCAGGCCGACCTTGATGACCGTGTCCGGCAACCCGGCGTGTTCCAGGTGCAAGTCGAAACGCTGCACGCCGCTGTCGCGCCCGCACAGGAACGCCGACAGGTCACCGGTCAAGCGGCGCAGCGGAAACAGCAAGGCCTGATGGGATTGCACATCGAAATTGAGCTCGATGCGCACATCGAAGCGATCCGGCGGCAGGTAGAACGCCAGCGCCAGCCGCCGCACCCCGAGCAAGGCGTCCAGATGCTTGAGCACCTGGGCCTCGAAACGCCGGGCCAAACTCTGCCGGGGCAACGCCTGCAGCTGACTCAAGGTGCGCAGCCCCATGCGTGACAACGCCGTGGCGACGTTGGCCTCCAGGCCGATGCGGTCGACGGGCATTTGCCCGAGGTGATGCTGCAAGGCTTGATCGTCGGGCACCACCAGACCGTCATAGGCGTTGGCCAGTATTCGTGCCGCCACCGGATTGGGCGCAGCAACGATACGGTGACGAAAACCCAGTTCGCCGAGTTCGCGACGCAAGCGCGCCTCGAACTGCGGCCAATTGCCGAACAGGCCCAGGCTGGACTCGATTTCGAACACCAGAGCCCGCGGGTAATGCACGCTGACCTGAGCGCTGAACCGATAGGCCCAAGCGGCCAGAAACTGCTGCCAGTGTTCGATCTGAGCGGCGTCGTACTCGGCGGTGGCAAAGCCTTTGCTCAAGGCCTGCGCGGCGCTCATGGACTGGCCGGGGCGCAAGCCCAGTTCCCGCGCCGGGCCATTGACCGCCTGCAATACCCGGCGTTGGGCCGGACCGGTCAGCAGCGCCAATGGCTCATCGGGATCGGTGCGCTGACGCAGTACCGCGTCCAGCGCCAATTGCGGGAAAAGAATACAGACCCAACGCATGGCAACCTCAATGCCCCACGGCGAAGGCAATCGGCGCCGAACGAGCCAACCCGCCCCGGCACTTGAGTACCCGCAATTGCGCAGGCTTGGCATCGATGGCGATGCGCAGGGCCGCGGGCGACGGGTTGATCGCTTCACTGAGCGAGCGATAGGCGAACGCCAGGGTCTGGCCGGTTTCCGCTGCCACCTGCAAGCGACGCAAGGCGCGATCATCGGCCTTGTGCGGCCAGCACAGCACCGCGCCGCAACTGCCCGAACGCAGGCATTGCTCCGCGGCCCACAGCGCATCGCGCTCGCTGGCCTGGATGATCGACAACTGGCGCAGATCGACACCCGCATTCTGCCAGGCCTGGGGGTACGGTACGTAAGGCGGCGCCACCAACACGATGCGCTCGCCCGCCGCCGACAGCCGTGCCAGCGCCGGCCACACCAGTTGCAATTCGCCGACACCCTGCCCGCTCAGCAGGATTTCCGTCAGCGCCGCCTCGGGCCAGCCACCGGTGGGCAGCGCCGCATCCAGCGTGGCATGCCCGGTGGGTTGCGGGCTGACGGCCGGCGGCGCAGGCCGGCCCTTCCAGACCTGGCCGCCATTGAACAGCGTATCCAACGCAACGACGGCGCCCATCAGCCTTGCCTCACCAGACCGCAGAACACCCCTTCGATAGCGAGGTCCCGGTCGGCTTCGACGATGATCGGCTGATAAGCCGGGTTGCGCGGCAACAGGCGAACCGTGTCACCGACCCGCTCGAAGCGCTTGATGGTGACTTCGCCGTCGAGTCGCGCCACAACGATCTGGCCGTTGACCGCCTCGGGGCTGCGGTGCACGCCCACCAGATCACCATCGAGAATACCGTCCTCGATCATCGAATCACCGCGCACCCGCAACATGTAGTCCGGCACCCGCGAGAAAATCGACGGATCGAGCAGCAAGCGACTATGGATTTCGGCATCGGCACCGATCGGCGCACCGGCCGCCACCCGGCCGAGTACCGGGATGTCCAGCAACTCGGGACGCGGCGGTTGCCCAAGCAGGCGAATGCCCCGGGCCTGATGCGGGTTGACCTCGATAAACCCGGCGTCGGTGAGCGCCAGCACATGCTTGCGCGCCACGCTGCGGGAGGCGAAGCCGAACGCCTCGCTGATTTCAGCGAGGCTCGGGGACTGACCGTGTTCCGCGATACGCTCGCGGATGAAGGTCAGGATGGCGGTACGGCGGGGAGTGAGAGTCGTCATGGAGTACATTTGTACTCTTTTGGCATTTACCTGACAAGCACTTGTCGACGTGCGTAGGAGCTGTCGAGCGAAACGAGGCTGCGATCTTTTGACTTTGTTTTTTAAAGACAAGATCAAGAGATCGCAGCCTCGTTTCACTCGACAGCTCCTACAGGAGAGCGAGGGGCAAGTCAGTCAGCGATCAACCCGCGAGACGCCAAAAACCCTGCGATGTAATCGATGAATGCCAACACCTTGGCCGTGGCCCGTCGATGGCTCGGGTACACCGCCAGAATGTACGGGCCGAAGCTGTCCGGATCGATGTCGTAGTCGGCCATGACCCGCACCAGTCGCCCGTCAGCGATGTACGGCGCGGCACTCCACAGCGGCGTGTGCAGCAAGCCGCGCCCGGCCAGGGCATTGGCCAGCAGCAAGTCGTAATTGTCGCTGCGCAGGCGCGGTGCCTGAGGTTGCGGCAGGCTCAGGCGCTGCCCGTCACGCTCGGCCCACCAGAATTCGCGACTCAACAATGGATGGCGATACAGCAACCACTCGTGGTCGTCGAGGGTCTGCGGGGTGACCGGCAGCCCCTTGCGCGCCAGATACTCCGGGCTGCCGCACAGTGCCAGGCGATTGCTGCCAACCACGCGGGCGATCAGCCCCGGCAAATCGTCGTGGCCTTCACGCAAGGCCAGGTCGTAGCCGCTCTCCAGCAGATTGACGAACTCGTCGCACAAGTCCACTTGCAGGTTGATCTGCGGATACTGCTCAAGAAAACCGCCACACACTTGATCGAGGAAAGCCTGCCCATAGGCCAGCGGCGCGGTGATTTTCAGGCTGCCGCGCAAACCATGCTGCAACTGCTCGATTTCCTCGCCGGCCTCGTCGAGGCGCTGCAACACCTGACGTGCGGTTTCCAGATAAAGCCGCCCGGATTCTGTCAGCAAAATCCGCCGAGTACTGCGCTCGAACAAACGCGCGCCGAGCTCGGCCTCCAGGTGATTGACCGCTTTGGTCAGCGCCGATGGGGTCTTGCCCAATTGCTCGGCGGCGCGACTGAAACTGCCCAGTTGCGCCGTGACCACGAACATTTTCAATGCACCCAGCTTGTCCATACTTTTTCCATTCAGGCAAAAACGTTTTTCGTGAGCGAGGCGTTCTGCCGAGCGCGGCAAGCCACTAATCTGGCCATCAGACGCAATAACAAGGAAACATTCAATGAAAAGATTCATCCCGAATCTCTTGATGGCCGCAGTGAGTTTTGCCTCGTTGGAAGCCATGGCGGCGACTGACCTGGTGTTGTTAAACGGCAAGATATTCACCGCCGACCGCAACCAGCCCAAGGTTCAGGCGCTGGCGGTGCAGGACGGCAAAGTGCTGCAAGTGGGCAGCGATGCGCAGATCAAGGCCTTGATCGAATCGGGAACCAAGGTCATCGATCTGCAGGGCAAGACCTTGATGCCCGGACTGATCGACAGCCACTCCCACGCGATTTTCGGCGGTCTGGAAATGGTCTCGGCCAACATGGCCGATGAAGTGGTCGAGCTCGACGAACTGGAAAAACGCCTGCGCAGCTGGCGCGATGACGGCACGGCGAAGCACGGCGACGTGCTCAGCATCGCCGGCATGAGTTCGGCGTACTGGGCTCAGGCCGAAGCGTTGGGCAAGAAATTCAACAGCGGCGAATGGGCCAGTGTGCCCGTTGTGTTTATCGGCAGCGACCACCACACGGCTTGGGCCAACGACGTGATGCTCAAGCGCGCCGGGGTCGATGCTGCGCTGATCACGTCATTGCCGACGGCTGAAGACGGCACCATCGGCAAGCTCAAGAACGGCGCGCCCAACGGCTTTCTGGTAGACGCCGGTTGGGACCGGGTCGCCTCGAAAATGCCGGCGCCGAGCGCCGCCGACATGCTCAAGGCCGCGCAAACCGCCGTGAGCTACAACAACAGCGTCGGCATTACTGCTTGGATGGACCCCGCTGCCAACGCTGCGCCGGGCGAGCCAGTGTTCGCCCTCAAGCCCACGGAAAAAACCGTCGGCGTGTTGCCGGTGTACAAGGCGCTGGCCGAAAGCGGCGGCATGACCGCCCACGTCGCGGCGCTGCTGGTGGCCAACTCGAAAAGCG
The DNA here is from genome assembly GCF_047784845.1 of Pseudomonas sp. NFX98. NCBI lineage: Bacteria > Pseudomonadati > Pseudomonadota > Gammaproteobacteria > Pseudomonadales > Pseudomonadaceae > Pseudomonas > Pseudomonas sp. NFX98. Next base: position 54,261 of record NZ_JBLNNF010000002.1, read on the forward strand.
TGCCCGCCGACCTAGACACGCTGGACAAGGTTCGCCAACAATTTCAGGGCATCCCCAACCTGACGCTGCCCGGCATCAAGATTTTCGCCGACGGCGTGATCGAGTACCCGGCGCAAAGCGCGGCGATGATCGACCCTTACAGCAACTCGCACAAACAGGGCGAGCTGCTGATCGATCCAAAACACTTCGGTGAGCTGGTCAGCGCCATCGATCAACGGGGCTGGCTGGTGCATATCCACGCCATCGGCGACCGCGCGGTACTTGAATCGCTTAACGGTATCGCCCAGGCACGCAAAGACCGGCAGAGCGGCGTGACCCACTCCGTCACTCACCTGCAGATGGTCAACCCGAAAGAATTCGCCCGGTTCAAGCCCCTCGACGTCATCGCCTCGATGCAACTGCTCTGGGCCAGCGCCGACGACTACACCACGGACATGATCAAGCCCTATGTCAGCGCCCTGGCGTTTCGTTACCAGTACCCGGCGCACTCGTTGCTCAAACAGGGCGCGACCATCGCCGGCGCCAGCGACTGGCCGGTGTCGTCGCCGAACCCGTTCAACGCCATGGCCCAGGCCATGACGCGGGTCGGCCCTTTGGGGGTGCTCAACGCCGATGAACGCATCGACCGCGAAACCATGTTCTACGCCTACACCCTCAACGCTGCGCGCACCATTGGCCTGGACAAGACCATCGGCTCGTTGAGCGTCGGTAAACAGGCTGACTTTATCGTTCTGGACCGCGACGTGTTCAGCGTCGATGAGAAAGCCCTGCACGACACCCAAGTGCTTCAAACCTGGTTCGCCGGCCGTCAAGTCTACGCACCGACTCTCTAACAAAAACTGCAACCACCCCTCTGCCCGACCTCGTGTTTTTCAGCACGAGGCCCGGCGCAGCCTTGCCCCGCTTTTACCCATAACAAACCTGCCCATAACAAGCACAATAACGGGACGTAACCCATGAAAGCCTTCACCCTGATCGCCCTCGGTTCCTTGACTTTGCTGCCCTTGAGCAGCCAGGCCATCACCTTGAACGATGATTTCTCACTGTTGCTGGATGCAACCCTGGCCAGCGACTACCGCACTCGCGGCATCTCGCAGACCCAGAACGATCCGACCATTCAATTCGGCACGACCCTGGCCCACAGCAGTGGCCTTTATCTGGGCGCGTGGACATCCAACGTCGACTTTGGCGGCGGCCTGAAAACCCGCCAGGAAGTCGACTACTACGCCGGTTGGCTGTGGCAGGCCACCGATGACGTCAGCCTGGATCTTGGCTATCTCAAGTATTCGTATCCGAAGGAAAGTCAGTTCAATCAGAGCGAGGCCTACGGCATTCTCAGCGTCTACGGGGTCAAACTGGCGGCCTATTACTCCGCCGATGCGCCGGGTATCGACAGCGAACAGAACTCGCTCTACAGCTACGTCGGTTATGAAACCGAGCTGCCTTACGGCGTGGGCCTGAAACTGCGTTACGGCGACATGGATTTCAAGGACCCGCACCTGTACTCGCGCTCGGGTGAGGCCGAAGACTCGTACCGTGAATGGGAGGTCAAACTGACTCACGAGTTGGCGGGGGTGATGCTCGGACTGAGTTACATCGATACCGATTTGTCGAAGAGCCAGTGCGCCAGTAATTGGGGCTTCGATGATGTGTGCAGCGCGACAGTGGTGGCGAGCGTGAGCAAGTCCTTCTAAACAACGATGATCCCTTGTAGGAGCTGTCGAGTGAAACGAGGCTGCGATCTTTTGACTTTGCTTTTTTAAAGACAAGATCAAGAGATCGCAGCCTCGTTTCACTCGACAGCTCCTAC
>NZ_JBLNNF010000002.1:56080-462961 GCF_047784845.1 Pseudomonas sp. NFX98
TCAATCAGAGCGAGGCCTACGGCATTCTCAGCGTCTACGGGGTCAAACTGGCGGCCTATTACTCCGCCGATGCGCCGGGTATCGACAGCTCCTACAGGATTCAGGTCAGGCTGGAGAGATAATCCCACGGATAAATCCCGCGCTCATGCCCGTCACTGAACACCAGCTGCAAACCATATCCCTGCGGATTCAGTTCGACCACGCTCACACGCTCATCGACCAGCGGCGTCATCCCGCGCAAACGAAACGCCCGGCATTGCGAACACGGACACTGTCGGCGCAGTTCAGCGTGGCCGAGCAGTTGTTCACGACCATCCGGCCAGCCCAATCGCAACTGCTGTTTGCTGCGGGAATTGCCAATCGCCACCGGGTTCATTGCAGCTGACTCAAGGCGATGCGCACGGCTTTGCGCACTTCCGGATCGCCGTCATCCTGTGCGGCCTGCAATGGCGCGATGGCGCCGCGTTCATTCAATTCGCCCAAGGCCAACGCCGCTTCCTTGCGCAGGTTGCTGATGCGATGGCCGAGGGTTTCGATCAGCGGATCGAGGGCCGGGGCGTAACGCAAGCGACCAAGACTGCGGGTGGCCCGCAGGCGCACTTGCCAGTAATCGTCGGTCAAGGCGTCGACCAACGCCGAACCCGCATCAACGTGCCCGACCTTGCCCAGCGTGGTGGCGGCTTCCTCGCGCACTTGCCAGGCTTCGTCCCGCAGCGCCTGACGCAGCGCCGGCAAGACTTGTTCGTCGGAGGCAAGGCCCAATGCCCCGGTGGCGGCGCGGCGAACTTCGACGTCCGTATCGGCGCTGGCCAGACGCGCCAGCGCCGGCAAGGCATCGAGCTGTTTGAGCCAGCCCAGCACACCGACCGCCTCACGCCGGACGCTGGCGTCCTTGTCGTCCAACGCGAGCAACGCCGCTGGCGAAGCCTCGGCAAAGCGCAATTCGCGCAAGGCCCTGAACGCCGCGATACGCACACCGATGTCGGCATGCCCGGTCCACGGCAGAATCACCTTCCCCGCCGCTTCACTCTTGAGCAGGCTCAGGCTTTGCGCGGCGGCGGCCCGCACGGCGTCCGATGGATCGGTGAGTGCCTGGCACAGCGCCTCGACCACCGGCGCGTCCTCCCAGGCTTCGAGCAACCGCGCGGCCTCGGAGCGGACTTCCGGGGTCGGGTCTTCGGCCAATCGATTGACCAGCCACAGCAGGCCGTCCGGCTCTTCCAGGTCGGCCAGCTCGATCAGCGCGATGCGGCGCACGCCGGCATCGTCATCGGTCAGGCGCGGTTGCAGGGCGAGAATGTCTTCGTTATCGGTTACATCGAATAGTGAGGTCATAGGGCAAATCGCGGCAGTTTGTTTTCTGGGGGAAGTCCGAGAGGGTTCAGGCGAGGCAGCTGCCGACCGTCTTCGTGACGCAACAGTTCGAGGCAGTGACGCTTCAAACGGGAAAATTCATGGCTCGTCACCAGTTCAGTGGTGCGTGGCCGTGGGAAATCCAGGCGCAGGTCTTCGATGATCCGGCCGGGCCGTGTACTCATGACCAGCAGGCGATCGGCGAGGAACAGCGCTTCGTCGATGTCGTGGGTGACAAACACCACGGTGGTGCGAATGCGCGTCCAGATGTCCAGCAACAGTTCCTGCATGTTCAACCGGGTCAAGGCATCGAGGGCGCCAAAGGGTTCGTCCATCAGCAACAGCCGTGGCCGATTGACCAGCACCCGGGCGATTTCCACCCGTTGCTGCATGCCGCCGGAGAGTTGATCCGGCCAGCGCTCGGTAAAACCTTCGAGGCCGACCAGGGCGAGGATTTCGTCGGCGGCCCGGTGCCGTTCGGCCTTGCCGACGCCGCGCATTTTCAGGCCGAAGGCGACGTTGTCGCGCACCGTGCGCCAGGGAAACAACGTGTGCTGCTGGAACACCATGCCACGCTGCGGCGACGGGCCAGACACCGCCGCGCCATCGACGTTGAGGCTGCCGGTGCGCGGTTGCAGATGGCCGGCCAAGGCGCCGAGCAACGTGGATTTGCCGCAACCGGACGGCCCGAGAATGCACACGAACTGCCCCGGTTCGATCTGGCAGTCGAGACCCTGCACGGCTTCGAAGGCCGCATTGCCCTCGCCCAGGCTGATCGACAGACCGCGAATATCGATCCGCCCCTCCGGGTGTTGAAAAACGCTCATCAGGCTTTTCCTCGTGGTCGATGCCAAGGCGTGAACAACCCGCCCAGGCGTTTGATCAACAGACTGCTGCCCATCCCGAGTACGCCGATCAGCAACATGCCGACCACGATGTCGGGGTAGTTCTGGATGGTGTAGGACTCCCAAATGTAATAGCCGATGCCGTATTGCCCGGAGATCATCTCGGCGGTCACCAGGCAGAACCACGAGGTGCCCATGCCGATGGCGAGGCCGGTGATGATGCTCGGCGCGGCGCCCGGCAGAATCACTTCCAGCAACATCGCCCGGCGCCCTGCCCCGAGGCTTTTTGCCGAAGCGATCAACCGTGGATCAACGCCTTCCACACCGTGTACGGTGTTGAGCAGGATCGGAAACAAGGCGCCGGTAAAGGTGATGAACACCATCGACAGTTCCGACGACGGGAACATCAGGATCGCCAGTGGAATCCACGCCACGGCCGGTATCGGACGCAACACTTCCAGCGGCGGCAGCAACAAATCCTCGGCCCATTTCGAGCGGCCGATCGCCAGGCCCAACGCGACGCCGATGATCAGCGCCGCGAGGTAACCGGCGAAGACCCGGCTCAGGCTGCTGCTCAGGTGCCGGGCGAGTTTGCCGGAGTCGCCGAGGCCGAATGCGGCTTCGATCACTGACAGCGGCGTGGGCACGTTGGCGAAGGTGACGAGGCCGAGGTTCCAGTGGTGGCTGGCGGCGAGTTGCCAGAATACGAGGCATAACAGCAAGGATGCGGCTCTTGGAATCCAGCGTGAATATGATCCAGACATACACATTTCCCGATGACGTCCCCCTGTAGGAGCTGCCGAAGGCTGCGATCTTTTGATCTTGTCTTTAAAAAGATCGCAGCCTCGTTTCACTCGACAGCTCCTACAGGGGGACCGTGGTGTTGGGGGGTTAGCGCACCGCCACAGCCTGCGCAGTGGCATCCGTGAAATCGAACACCTTGCCGCCCTGCGCCGAGGCAAATTGCTGGGCCTGGCCCTTGAGCAGGAACGCACTCAGACGGCCCTTGGCATCACTGGCAAACCACGCCTGATCGGCCAGCAGCTTGATCCCGCTGTCGCTGGCCTGGGTGTACACCGCGCGGATGTTCTTGCCTTCCTGTTTCAGGGTGTTCAGCGCAGCAAACGCCGCTTGCGCCGAGGCGTATTGACGGACTTTCGGCTCGCCGCGCACCCAGATTTCGGCCACATGGCTGAAGTCGGTGATGGCCTTGCCGCTGGAAGCATCCACGGCTTTGAGCGGCGTCTGGGCGTAGTTCGCCAGTTGCGCGGTGTAGTCGAGGTTCGACGCCTTGAAGGCGGCGCGGATGTACTGATCGTCGATGAAGGTGTTCAGATCGAGACCGCGATCAGCCTTCTTCAACAGCTTGAGGGTGTCGATCGCAGTGCCCACAGCCTGACGGTATTCCGGTTTCCAGCTCAGGTCGCGGGTCTGCACGCCCAGCGGGCCGTGGAACAGGTAGTTGACCTCGGCGTCGACGCCGGTGACTTTGGCGATCAGCTCGCTGTACTTCTCAGGCTCGGCGGCGAGCAGTTGATTGGCTTCGATGCTGGCGCGCAGATAAGCGACCACAATCTCCGGATACTTTTTCGCGTAGGCCTGATCGACCAATGCACCGTGGAAGGTTGGCGCGCCGGCCTGGGAGCCGTCGTAGATCTTGCGTGCGAAGCCCCGGCTCGGGAACAGTTCGGCGAACGGCACGAAGTCGGCGTGGGCATCGATCTTGCCGGCCTGCAACGCAGAACCAGCGACTTCCGGCGGCTGGGCAATGATGTTCACATCCTTGAGCGGGTCCCAGCCTTGAGCCGCCACGGCACGCAGCAACATGCCGTGGGCGGTGGAAGCGAACGGCACGGAAATGGTCTTGCCCTTGAGCTCGGCCAGCGACTGCACGCCCGATGCGCTCGGCACCACGATGCCGTTGCCACTGCCCTTGGTGCTGCCCGACAACACGCTGATAAACAGACTGTGCTTGCCCGCCGCTTCAAACGCCACGCCGTTGAATGAACCCGGGAAATCAGCCATGGCGCCGAAGTCGAGTTTGCCGGCGACCATTTCATTGGTCAGCGGCGCGCCACTGGTGAAGTTCTTCCACTCCACCTCATATTTGGCGTCTTTGTATTGGCCGTCGTGGGGCAGGTATTTGTCCAGCAGCCCGAGTTCGCGAATCAACAGGCCGCCAGCGGCGCAGTTGATCGTGGTGTCCTGGGTGCCGATGGCAATGCGGATGGTTTCGGCCGAGGCCGACAAGGTGAATGAAGCCAGTACCAGACCGGCCAAAGCTGCACGCAACATCATGAGTGTTTCCCCTCGAATCATTTATAGGATGTTCGTCTCCGCCACGATCAGGGCGTGGTGGGAAACGAGGGGTGTTGTGAATCAGGCGTCCGGTGTTGCCGGATGGCGTTTTTTGGGGTGTTTGTGCGGGCCTCATCGCTGGCAAGCCAGCTCCCACAAGGTTCTCTGGTGCCTGCGAAATCTGTGTCCCACTGCAAATCCCTGTGGGAGCTGGCTTGTCGGGTCGCCGCATCGCAGCGATGGCGTCCTTTCATTTAGCGCAATAAATACGGGATTTCGACTTTCACCGCCCCGGTCGGGCAGTCCTTTTCACAGGGCATGCAGTACCAGCATTCATCGAAAGCCATGTAGGCCTTTTGCGTGGCCGGGTTGATCGCCAGCAAGTCCATCGGGCAGACGTCGACGCACACGGTGCAGCCTTTGTGGGCGATGCATTTGTCCTCGTCGACCGTGACGGGGGCGTTGGAGCGGAAGAAGATTTCCTGAGGTTGGTAGGCCATTTCACGGTTTCCCTCTAGTGTCTTGATCAAGCCGCATCGGCACCGACGCGCAACCGGTCGTAAGCCTGCATTTCGTCCACGTCGAGCGGGATGATGTAAGGCTCGACGGCTTTCTTGAAACTGGTCATCAGGCCGTTTTCTCCCTTCTTCAGGTGGCAATGGCAGAACCAGTCGTTGTCGTTGCGTTGCGGGTGATCGACCCGATAGTGGTAAAGCCCCCAGCGACTTTCGGCACGGAACAGCGAGGCCCGGGCGGCCATTTCGGCGCAGTCGCGGATCATGCTGACTTCCATGGCGCGCATCAGTTCGTGGGCGTTGTGGGCCTTGATCTGATCGAGATCGCGCTGGATGTCGCTGAAACGTTGCAGGCCGATTTGCATCTTCTTGGTCACTTTCGGCGGTTGCAGGTAGTCGTTGACGAAGCGTCGCAGCTTGTATTCGACCTGAGCCGGTGGCAGTCCGTGTTCACGATCCAGCGGTGCGTAGACCCGTTGTTTTTCGGTTTCGATTTGTTGGGCATCCAGCGCTGAAAACTCGCGACCGGCGACAAAGTCCGCCGCGTTGTTACCGGCAAACCAGCCATAGGTGAACGCGCCGAGCATGTAGTTATGCGGCACGGCAGCCATGTCGCCCGCCGAGTACAAACCCTTGACCGAGGTCTCGGCCTTCTCGTTGACCCACACGCCGGACGCCGAATGCCCGCTGCAAAAACCGATTTCGGAGATGTGCATCTCGACCATCTGCGTGCGGTAGTCGGTGCCGCGATTGGCGTGGAACTGCCCCCGACTCGGACGCTCGTTGCTGTGCAGGATCTCCTCGATGTTCTGGATGGTTTCTTCGGCCAGGTGATCGAGCTTGAGGAACACCGGGCCGTTGCCGCTTTCCAGTTCCTGGTGGAACTCCCACATCATCTGCCCGCTCCAGTAGTCACACTCGATGAAGCGTTCGCCCTTGTTGTTGGCGGTATAACCGCCCAAGGGACCGGTGACGTAGGCGCAGGCCGGGCCGTTGTAATCCTTGATCAGCGGGTTGATCTGGAAGCATTCCAGGTTCGCCAGTTCGGCCCCGGCGTGGTAGGCCATCGAGTAACCGTCGCCGGCGTTGGTCGGGTTTTCGTAGGTGCCCATCAAGTAACCTGAAGACGGCAGGCCCAAGCGCCCTGCAGCGCCGCAGGCGAGGATCACTGCCTTGGCCTTGATCACATGGAAGTCGGCCGTGCGGCAATCGAAACCCATCACGCCGTTGACCGCGCCCTCTTCATCCGTGAGCAAACGGGTGCAGACCAGGCGATTGGTGATGCTCACCCGCGCCCGTTTCAGCTGCCGGTACAGGACTTTCTTGATGTCGTGTCCTTCCGGCATCGGCAACACGTAGGCGCCCATGTGGTGAACCTTCTTCACCGCGTAGTCGCCGGTTTCGTCCTTCTCGAATTTCACGCCCCAGCGGTCCAGTTGTTCGATGGTCTCAAAACTGTGGGTGGCGTAGGCATACACCGCCGCCTGATTGACGATGCCGTCGTTGGCGATGGTGATTTCCTTGGTGTACTGCTCCGGTGTCGAGTGGCCGGGAATGATCGCGTTGTTCAGACCATCCATGCCCATGCTGATCGCACCGCTGCGCTTGACGTTGGCCTTGTCGATCAACAACACCCGCAGATCGCGGTTGCGTTCCTTGGCCTTGATCGCTGCCATCGGGCCGGCCGTGCCGCCGCCGATGACGACGATGTCGTATTCCTGTTCGAGGGTGTTTCGCGTCATGCCTGCTCCCCTTTTTGCCGGTCGATCCGCAGGCGGTACTGGAAGGCATCGCCACGGTAGTAAAGGTGTTCGAAGTCCAGCGGCTGGCCTGCGGCATCGTGGGTCAGACGCTCGATGCGCATGATCGGTGAGCCCGGTTCGACGTTCAGCGCCTGGGTCAAGTCGCTGTCGGCCAGCACTGCATCGATTGCAAGATCGGCATGACCGAGTGCTACGCCGCAGTCGTTTTCCAGGATCAGGAAAATGTCGCGAGTCACCAGATCAGCTTTCTCCAGACGCTCGCCGATGGCTTTGGGCAGGTAGGTGATTTCCAGCGAAATCGGCTCGCGGTTGATCAAACGCACGCGTTTGATCTGCGCCACGGTCTCGCCTTCGGCGACCTGCAAACGCTCGGCGACCAGTTTGTCGGCGGCGATGAATTTGAAACTGCGCAGCCGGTTGATCACCTCGTAGCCGCGCCCGGTCATCGACTCGGCAAGGCCTTGCAGGGTGCTGACGTTCTGGAAGGTTTTCGGCTTGGCGACGAACGTGCCCTTGCCGTGGATCTTGAAGATCAGCCCTTCCTTTTGCAGATCACCAAGCGCCTGGCGCACGGTGATGCGGCTGACCTTGAACAACGCGCCGAGCTCGCTTTCGGAAGGCATTTGGCTGTCTTGCGGGTATTCGCCGTCGAGAATGCGCGCACGTAGTACGTCGCGCAGTTGGGTGTGCAGTGGGACGCTGCTGAGGGATAGAACGTTATCGGTCATGACGATCACTTGTTATAACGAGTTATGACGTGATCTTAGAGTTCTAATAACGGGCTTGAGAAATATTGTTTGGGCATAAGGTTAAGCAGAATCAAAAGATCGCAGCCTTCGGCGGCTCCTACAGGAATGCAATCTGTGTAGGAGCTGCCGAAGGCTGCGATCTTTTGATCTTTTCTTTAACCGCGCTTGAGGATCTGGTCCATCACCCAATCGGTTTTCAGCGCTTCCCCAGCCACCGCCGGATGCTGCGCTTCACCACGGATATGTGCATTCATGCCCAACACGTGATGCCACTGGATATGCTCATGGTTTTGGATATTCAGGCTGAGCTGTTCATCGGCATGCAACTCAACCGGATACTCATCGAATACCGAAAAACTGATCCGGCCTTTGCTGCCGATCACTTCAACGCGGTCTTCGCGGCGATCGGCAACGAAGTTCCAGCAGCCCATGCCCATCGCTCCCGAAGCAAACCGCCAACTGGCGCTGACGGCATCTTCGGCGGCATACAAACTGGCCTGCCGCGCAGTGAAGCCGGCGACTTCGACGATATCGCCCAGCAGGTATTGGAAGAGGTCAAAGCCGTGACTGGCCAGATCGGCGAAGTAACCGCCGCCGGCAATCGCCGGATCGGTTCGCCAGTTGCCCGCGCCCTGCAGATCCGTCGCCGACGGCGCTTTGGTCAGGGTCCAGGTCAGGTGCCGGACCTCGCCGATCCGCCCCTGTTCCAGCCACTGCCGCACTTGCTGGAAGCGCGGCAGTGAACGTCGGTAGTAGGAAACGAACAGGTGCAGCCCGGCATCGGCAAAGATCTTTTGCATCTCGCGACTTTGCCCGGCATTCAGCGACATCGGTTTTTCGACGCAGCAATGCTTGCCCGCAGCGGCGACCTTCAGGGCGTAAGCGTGATGACTGTCGGGTGGCGTGGCGATGTACACCGCATCCACTTCGGGATCGTTGATCAACGCGTCGACATCGGTGTAGACCCGGGCGATGCCGTGACGCGCGGCATAGTCGCTGACCGCCTCCAGCCGCCGCCCCATCACCGCCACCAGCGCCGAGCCGGGTGCCTTGTAGAAGGCCGGCCCGCTCTTGCGCTCGGCGACGCTGCCGCAACCGATCATGCCCCAACGCACCACGTTCATAGTCATTCCCTGATCATTAACTGAGGCGCAGTGCACGCAGATCCAGTCGACCGTCCTTCAACGGCGGGCACCAGTAGTAGCCACCGGTGATCGGCCGGCTGATGCGGTACAAACCGTCGGTGATACCGTCTTCCAGACCGCTCATGCGTCGCAGCTGAACTTCGAAGGCGTCGAGGGAGAAACCGAAGGCGAGGAACATCAGGCCGGCACGCTCGTCTTCGATCCACGGCATCGAACGACGGACCACGAATGCCTCAGGTGCGAAGCTTTCCTGGGCGGTGCGTTTGACGTGGGCAGAGATCGGCGCGTCATCGAGTTCTTCGTTGTCGCTCAGGCGGCGACCCATGATGTCGTCCGTTTCATGGGATGGCATCGCGTGAAAGCGCTGGAGGTCATGCTGCCATTGCTGGATCGCAGCGAAGCTGCCGCCGATCATGCCTTCAGGGCCTTGGACCACCAGCGCGGCAGCCGCAGCGGCTTCATCGCGAGGGTTCTCGGTGCCGTCTTCATAGCCGGTCAGGTCGTGGCCATCGCGGTGGCGGAAACCTTCGGTCACCTGTACCAGGCGCAACGCCGGTGCCAGTGCGGCGGCAAAGGCGTTGCTGCGATTGAGCAACTCGCCACGATCAGTGCCGTGCAACCAGCACCACAGCGCCTGTTGCGTCGACGGATTGTCCACGCCGACGCCAGTCAACGCCGGGAACACTCGCAGACCTTCAATATTGCAATCAAGCGCCTTGACCAGGGATTCACCGAAACCCACCACTGCCGACTTGCCGTCCACCAGCTGCATCAACTTGTCGAGTGCCGCTGGCAGTTCAGCAGCAGATTCGAGAGCAAAGAACATGTGGCGGGCGTGAGGCGGAACAGGGGTGGCGAGAATGCCCGGCTGGTAGTGACTCATGTGAACTCCTTTAGAAAGAGCGCGAAGTTTAACCGCAGCACCGGCTGTTGTGTGCTCAAAGGTCAAAAGTCGCGTTTCAAGAACCGGGTAAAGCGGTCTACGCTTGAAGCACAAGATCCAAACCCTTGACCCCTCTACTCTGCCCATCGCCACTTGATTGACGTATGTAGGAGCGAGCTTGCTCGCGAAAAACTCAAAACCACAGCGGGCGTCTGATTTTACGCGTTATCGTTCACGACCTTCGCGAGCGAGCTCGCTCCTACAGTGGGCGAGACTCGCCGCCATCTCAAACGGGGTAGCGACATGAGCACAGCAGATCTCCTTGGCAACCTGTTTCCCGAGGCCGGCAGCATCCCGGAAAAATACCGTCTCGACGGCCAGATCGAGCAACGCGAATACCTGGTCGACGGCGTCCTGAACACCTGGCCCGGCGCCCTCGCCCAAGTGCGCAGCCCGGTATACCTGAGCGGCGCGAATGGCGACGAACAAGTGATCCTCGGCAGTACGCCGCTGCTCGACGCCGAAACGGCTTTAACCGCCCTCGACGCCGCCGTGCGCGCCTATGATCGTGGCCAGGGATTGTGGCCGACGATGCGCGTGGCCGAGCGTATCCAGCACGTCGAAACCTTCCTCGGGCGCATGCGTGAGCAACGCGAGGCCGTGGTCAAGTTGCTGATGTGGGAAATCGGCAAGAACCTCAAGGATTCGGAAAAAGAGTTCGACCGCACCTGCGATTACATCGTCGACACGATCAACGCCCTGAAGGAACTCGACCGCCGCTCCAGCCGCTTCGAACTGGAGCAGGACACTCTCGGGCAGATCCGCCGCGTACCGATGGGCGTGGCGCTGTGCATGGGGCCTTACAACTATCCGTTGAACGAAACCTTCACCACGCTGATTCCGGCGCTGATCATGGGCAACACCGTGGTGTTCAAACCGGCGAAACTCGGCGTGCTGTTGATTCGTCCGTTGCTGGAGGCCTTCCGCGACAGCTTCCCGGCCGGAGTGATCAACGTGATCTACGGCAGCGGTCGCGAAACGGTCAGCGCGCTGATGGCCAGCGGCAAGATCGACATCTTTGCGTTCATCGGCACCAACAAAGCCGCCAGTGACCTGAAGAAATTGCATCCACGCCCTCACCGCTTGCGTGCGGCGCTGGGGCTGGATGCGAAGAACCCCGGCATCGTCCTGCCGGAGGTGGATCTGGACAACGCCGTGAACGAGGCCGTTACCGGTTCCCTGTCATTCAACGGCCAGCGCTGCACCGCGTTGAAAATACTCTTCGTCCATGAAGATGTGGTCGATGCCTTCATCGAGAAATTCAACGCCAAACTCGCCACCCTCAAACCGGGCATGCCGTGGGAAAGTGGCGTGGCCCTGACGCCGCTGCCGGAATCGGGCAAGGTCGATTATTTGCATTCGCTGGTGGCCGACGCCGTGGGCAAAGGGGCGAAAGTGGTGAACCCCAATGGCGGCGAGGCTCGCGCCTCGTTCTTCTATCCCGCCGTGCTGTATCCGGTGACGCCGCAGATGCGTGTCTATCAGGAAGAACAGTTCGGCCCGGTGGTGCCGATCGTGCCGTACCGTCATCTGGACACGGTGATCGATTACGTCCTGGAGTCAGACTTCGGCCAGCAACTGAGCATCTTCGGTACCAACCCGGTCGCGGTTGGCCGCCTGGTCGACACCTTTGCCAACCAGGTCGGGCGCATCAATCTCAACGCCCAGTGCCAGCGCGGCCCCGACACGTATCCGTTCAACGGCCGCAAAAACTCCGCCGAGGGCACCTTGTCGGTGCATGACGCCTTACGGGTGTTTTCGATCCGTACATTGGTGGCGACCAAATTCCAGGAGACCAACAAGGATCTGATCAGCGAGATCATCAGCGGCCGCAGTTCGAGCTTCCTGACCACTGATTACATCTTCTGAGGAGCGCAAACCTGAGCACACCCACCACGCTTCGCCTGCCACCGCTACTGCGCCGGTTACTGCGTCCGCTGCTGGACCCGTACCAGCGCTATCGCCATGCGCGGATGATCCATGCGGTGCGTGTGTCGCTCGGGTTATTGGCGTCGATCGCGCTGACCACCGGCATCAACCTGCCTCACGGTGAGTGGGCGTCGGTGACGATGCTGGTGGTGATCGGCGGCTTGCAGCACCACGGCAACATCGGCAAAAAAGCTGCGGAACGGGCGATCGGCACCCTGGTTGGAGCGGCTGTCGGCCTGGTCCTGGTGGTCCAGCAATCCTGGCTCGGCATGCCGTGGCTGACCTATTTCGCCATGGCCGGGGTGTGCGGTTTTTTCTCGTACCACGCCATCGGCAAAGGTGGCTACACCGCGCTGCTAGCGGGAATTACCGTATTCATCGTCGCAGGGCATGGTGACAATCCAGTCGCTGACGGCTTATGGCGCGGGGTGGACATCCTGATCGGCATTGCCCTGGCCCTGGCGTTTTCCTTTGCCCTGCCGCTGTATGCGGTCTATTCCTGGCGCTACAACCTGGCCGATGCCTTGCGTGATTGCGCGACGATCTATGGGCGCATTATCAACGGCCAACCCGTCACCGCTGACGAACACCTCAAGCTGATGGGGCGCCTGAATACCGTGATGGTGCAACTGCGTTCGCTGATGCCATCGGTATCCAAGGAGGTGAAGATTTCCATGAACGAACTCGATGCCATTCAGCGTCAGCTACGCCTGTGTGTCAGTACGCTGGAGATTCTTGCCAATGCCCGACCGGATACCAGTGACCCCGAGACCGTGGCTCGCCTGCGCTCGGCATTGAAAGCAGAGCACCAGTTGATCCACGTGCAACTGATCGGCATGGCCCGGGCGCTGAAGACCGGCGTCGTCCATCGCTTGAATCGTCCTATGGAGTTGCCGATCGTCAGCCTCGATGCTCCGGTCTACAACGCCCTCGACGGTTACCGTTTGTTGACTCAACAACTGGCCGCGAACATTGGCGAGATGCGCCAGCGACTGGCTAAAACTGCGCCGCGCTGGAACATCTGATTCATTGGGTTGCCGCCCGTCGAAACTTCAAGCTCCAGCCCTGCTGCATGCCCGCAGCCGCCAACAGAATCGCCGCAACTCCGAGCCATTGCAGTGGTTCCAGACGATGGCCGAAGGCAAACCAGTCGACGAAAATCGCTGCGATCGGATAAATGAACGACAGCGCGCCAGTCAATGCGGTCGGCAACTTCTGGATCGCGCCATACAACAGCACATACATCACGCCCGTGTGCACGATACCCAGCGTGATCAGGCTGGCCCAGGCACTCGGTGCTTGCGGCAGTGCTGAAAAGTGCGCGAACGGAGCGAGCAACAGCACGCCGGTACTCACCTGGATCAACGCGATCAGATGCGGCGGTGTGCCGGTCAGGCGCTTGATGATCAACGCGGCAATCGCGTAAAGGAACGCAGCGCCCAGCGCCAGAGCAATACCCAGCAAGTACTCGTTGCCGCTCTCGCCCTGCCCGCCATGGGCACTGACAATCGCCAGCATCCCGAGAAACGAGACACCCAGCCACGCCATTTTCTGCAGGGTGATCTTCTCGTTGAGAAACACCGCGGCCAGACCCACCAGCATGAAAGGCTGAACATTGTAGACCGCGGTGCCGATGGCAATCGAGGCGCGGGAATAGGACGCGAACAACAGCACCCAGTTGCCGACAATCGCCACCCCGCTGAGCACGGCCAACAGGAACGTGGTACGGGTCAGAATGTCGGGGCGCAGGAAGCCGAATGCCGCGCAAATCAGCAGCAGTGTGCCGGCGCCGAACAGGCAGCGCCAGAACACCACGTCCAGCACCGGTTGCCCGGACACCAGCACAAACCAGCCGATGGTTCCGGAGATCAGCATGGCGGCGGTCATTTCGAACGAGCCGCGACGTATTGTGTTGTCCATCTTCAGACTCCTTTGTTGATGGGCAAATTATGCCGATCAGCCGAGGGGCTTCTCCAGCGCAAAAAGCAGGTTAAACTCGAAATCTGCCTTTAATGCGAAGGCAATTTTGAAAAACTGCCTAATTGAGGTTTTGGCCATGACCGATGATATCGACCAAGTGCTGATTACGGCATTGATGGAAGACTCGCGACGTTCGCTCAAGGCCCTGGCGCAAATCAGCGGCCTGTCTTCGCCCAGCGTTGCCGAACGCTTGCGTCGCCTTGAAGAGCGCGGCGTGCTCAAGGGCTACACCGTGGAAATCGACCCGAAATGCTTCGGCTATCAACTCCAGGCCATCGTGCGCATTCGCCCCTTGCCAGGTCAGTTGCAAGAGGTCGAACGGCAGATCATGGCCATTCCCGAGTTCACCGAGTGCGACAAAGTGACTGGCGACGACTGCTTCATCGCCCGCCTGCACGTGCGCTCGATGGAACAACTGGACACCCTGCTCGACCGTCTCAATACCCATGCGGAAACCAATACCGCGATCGTCAAGAAAACTCCGGTCAAACGCCGATTGCCGCCGATGGCGTGACCGCACGGCCAAATCGCAGGCAAGAAAAAACCCGCCAAAGCGGGTTTTTTAACTCAGTGCCGACGATCAATCATCGCGGCTCATGATGCCGAACAGCTGCAACAAGCTGATGAACAGGTTGTAGATCGATACATACAGGCTGATGGTCGCCATGATGTAGTTACGCTCGCCGCCATGAATGATGGCGCTGGTCTGGAACAGAATGCAGACCGACGAGAACAGTACGAAACCTGCGCTGATCGCCAGTTGCAGGCCGCTGATCTGGAAGAAGAAGCTCGCCAGCGTCGCGCCCAGCAGGACAAAGAAGCCCGCAGTGATGAAACCGCCGAGGAAGCTCATGTCCTTGCGGGTGATCAGCACGTAGGCCGACAGGCCACCGAACACCAGTGCCGTCATCGCGAAGGCCGAGCTGACCACTTCAGCGCCGCCCTGCATGCCCAGGTAACGGTTGAGGATCGGGCCGAGCAGGAAACCCATGAAACCGGTCAGGGCAAATGCCGACACCAGGCCCCAGGCGGAATCACGGAGTTTGTTGGTGAGGAAGAAAAGGCCATAGAAGCCGATCAGCACCACGAAGATGTTCGGGTAACCGACGCGCATCTGCTGTGCGACGAAGGCCATCACACCGCTGAAAGCGAGGGTGAGTGCGAGCAAGCCGTATGTGTTGCGCAGGACGCGGCTAACCTCTAGCTGCTCAGCCTGCAAGCTGTTATTAACTGCGTAATCCTGTTCGCGCATGGCGACACTCCTGTTGGTTTGAAACGTTCAGTCGCAAAGATAATAACAGACGCTCTGTAACAAGCTATGCAGAGAGTTTGACAGTGTGTTTCATTCAGGTATTATGGCGCCCGCAACGCAAACGGAGGTGTGGCCGAGTGGTTTAAGGCAACGGTCTTGAAAACCGTCGACTGTAACAGGTCCATGAGTTCGAATCCCATCGCCTCCGCCATATTCGTATCGAAAAGGCCCCAATTTATTGGGGCCTTTTTGCTTTCTGCAGCTCTGTTCCCCCACTCCGCATTTTGCGACAGCTTGAAACTGTTTCCGCAATTGCCTTCCTGAAACGGCTTGCCGCTAGTTGCCTTCAGACTGATCAGTCTGAAGCGCTGCATTTCCCAATCTATTGCATCGGGTTCGTCTATTCCTTCAGGTCGCTGCCGGCCAATGGCCGCCATTCGTGACCGGCGGCAATCAGCCATAAGCAGATTTCCAGCAACCGCCCCACATGGACCAATCCCCCCTTTTACCCCTCCTCGCGGGGGGGATCGGTGAACAATCCCGGAAATAAGATGCTGGCTGCACGTCCACTGCCTGACTCAGCGTGCTGCTTACTTCGGCCAATAACAAAATCAATGCCGCGCGGACCAGCCAATGCGCAGGCACCGGAAAATCCAGGGAGAAGCTCAATGACCAGTCAAGCCATGGGCAAAATGTTAGTTGGGCAAATACTTAGCAATGCTGCCATTCGATTTCCCGAACGAAAGTCCTTCATATGCTCTTCTACGGGGCGCAACTTCAGCTTCGTTCAGACCAACCAGCGCTGCAATCGCCTCGCCAACGGCCTCACCGATATTGGCCTTCGTAAAGGCGACCGGGTAGCCTTCCTGAGCAGTAATCGCGCAGAGATGGTGGAGATCTATTTCGCGCTGGCTAAAAACGGGATTGTCGGCCTGCCGCTCAACTACCGCCTGGCGCCCCTGGAAATGATCGAACTAATGCGTGCCGTTGGCGCTGTCGCGTTGATAGCTGAACGCCGTTTCAGCGAAACACTGGCGCCAATGTTGGTCGATCTGCCGCAAGTCGCGCATTGCGTAAGCTTCGGCGATGGCAACGCCCTTGGCATTGACTACGAGGCATTGCTGGCTCGCTCCTCGATCAGTGAGCCGAAGGTCGATATCAACGAAGACGAGCCGTTCTATTTCAACCTCACCTCGGGCACAACCGGCCTACCCAAATGCTATGTAATCAATCACTACAACTGCACCGCCAGCAATAGCATTTTCACCAGTTTCGACCTGACCAGTCGCGACGTGGCACTGACTGTGTTCCCGATGTTTGGCCGGATCGGTTTCGGTTGGACCATAGCCTCGATACAGCTTGGTCTGTGTAATGTGCTGGCCAATTTCGAAAGCCAAACCGTGCTGCGCCTCATCGACGAGCAAGGCGTTACCGTGGTGAATGTGGTACCGACCATGGCGGCGATGCTGCTGGCTTGCCCCAGCCTGGCGACCCGCCAGCTGACCTCGCTGCGGGCGCTGGTGTTCGCCGGCTCATCAGTGCCCGAATCGATTCGCGAAAACGTACAGCTGAAGCTCTGCCCAAACGTGTACGAGTACTACGGCATGCAGGAAACCGGCGCGCTGACATTGAGTACCCCCGAAGACCGCCAGCGCAACCCGGCGTCTGCCGGCCGTCAGGTATTGTTTTCGGAATTGCGCATCGTCGACGGACATGGATGCGATCTTCCTTGCGGCCAGCCCGGTGAAATTTACGGTCGCTCGCCTAATTCGGTAACCGCCTATTACGATAGTCCGGCGAAAACAGCGGAAACATTTCAAGGCGGTTGGGTCCATACCGGCGATATCGGCTATCTCGATGAAGAGGGATACCTTTTCATCAGCGGCCGGCTAAAGGAAGTCATTGTGACGGGAGGCCAAAACGTTCACGCCGCCGAAATCGAAGACCTGATCCTGACTTTTGCAGGTGTCGCCGACTGCGCAGTGATCGGCTTGCCAGACCCATTGTGGGGTGAAACGGTGACGGCAGTAGTGGTGCCAAAAGACGAGCCCATCGACGACGAGGCCTTGATCAAGTTCTGCCATGCCCGCCTGGCCGGCTTCAAGACGCCTAAGACAGTCCTGCAACAAAACGACCCGTTGCCACGCACACCAACCGGCAAAGTACAGAAATTTCGCCTTGTCGAACGTTACTCAAAAACCGTCACGACAGACTAAACGCTATCAGTTACCAGTGTGCCAGGTAGTTCTGATTTCCGGGGCACAAGGCGTATAGGAAATCCGATGGCTGCGAATTGTGGAAACAACGCCAATTCAAACAGCGCCATTTTTGGCAACAGAATCGGGGGATTAGATCATCTGCAGCAGAGAAAGCCAGGACCATGGGGCCCTGGCTTCTTCACTTCAATCGCCTACTGGCCTGGATGCTGCTTGTTCATTGCCTTGACTTGGTCCAGGACCTGCACGAGGTTGTAGGATTCCGGCGAATGCAGTGGTGGAAACTCCGCAAAGGACTCCAGTTCCTGTAGCCATAACTGCTGGCCAACCGGCAACAGGTTCCAGTTGTAGAGATAGGCCGTGCTGGGTGCAGCCAATGCACCGCCAATAGACAGTACCGACTTCTGCTCTTCGCCTACGGCCTGTTCGAACGGATCCCTGCGGATATTTTGCACCTGCGCCCAGCCGTACTGCTGTGGGGGTATTTGCCAGCCATGATTCGCCCAGCATCGCTTCATACTTGGGCGAGAACACGGTGGTTACATGCATGCGCGCCGGGTTGTACCAGACAAAACGATGGGTCCAATTCAGGGATTGGTGAAGGTAAATACGACAATGCGGGCGGCACCAGACTAACCAGTGATGCACGTGCGGTTCGCTGACAATCTCCAGTGTCTTCAGCCATGGGACTAGATGCGGCTAGACTCATCGGATCTCCTGCCAGGGGCATCCCGGGATGAGCAAAATCGTGATTGCGGATGAACAACCGCTGTTTCGACATGGCGTACGTCAGATACTCGAAGCACAGGGGCACTCGATTGTCGCCGAGCTGGACGATGGCGCGGATGCTTTGCGGCAAACGTTGAATCTCGCCCCCTCGCTGCTGATCCTTGACCTGGCACTACCTCGCCTCGGTGGTCTGGAAGTCATCCGTCGCCTGCGAAAGCAGGCCAGCAAGATCCCTATCCTCGTGCTGACCGCGCAGAACAGCGAGCACTTTGCCGGTTTGAGCCTGCAAGCTGGCGGAACGGGATTCATCAGCAAACAGGACGATTCGAGTGAGTTGCGCGAGGCTGTGCGGACATTGCTCCACGGTCACAGCTATTTCCCGAGCCGGCTGGTGGGCAATGTTGCACCGCAGATCGGTATAAAGGCCGAGGAAGCGCAGCTGGGCAGTCTTTCTGCCCGGGAACTCACTGTGCTGCGTTACCTGGCCAGCGGCCGCAGCAACAAAGACATCGCCGATGAATTGGCGCTCAGTGATCGCACGGTCAGCACCTACAAGGCGCGCCTGCAGCGCAAACTCAATGTCGATTCGCTGGCCGAGGTGCTGGAAATAGCCTGGCGTCAGGGCATGATCGCCAGCATCGATTCGGTTGCCGAGGTGACCGGCGCGAACAATTCCGAGCAGGAACGCTTCCACCAGATATTCGACGCCATGCCCATGCCGGTTTCCCTGCGAGATGTTCAAGGTTATCTGCTGGCCTGCAATCGTCAGTACCTTGAATTTCACGGCGTCACCCGGGAGCAGGCCGTGGGGATGCGCATCATCGACAGCAGCGTGCTCGCCCCTGAAGAAGCCCTGAGGCTGCATCAGGACTACCTGCAGGCTGTCGCACTCGGCCAGCCTTTCAGTACCCAGCTGGTTTTGCGCTACCGCGACCGGCAAATGACGGTGCGCAGCTGGGGCGTGCCCTTGCACGACGCTCAGGGCGCACTGACCGGCATGCTCTGCTCCACGGTGGATATCACCGAGCAGGACCAACAGATTTCATCCTTGACCCGAGCGAGGGAGCAGCGCCGCTCCTTGAGCCGAACCCGCACGTTGTTCCTGCACGATGCCGGCGAGCAACTCATGGCGCAGTTGGGCGACGTCATCAAGTCAGTGCATCGGGTCTGCCATCAACAACCGGATAACGCGCTATTAAGCGGTATCCAGTCCACCGTCCTGGCCGTGCAAGAACATATTCAAGTATTGCTGGACGTGGTGCGCATCGAGCGGGGAACCCTGGTTCTGATGCCCCGTGCCGATGAGCTGAATGAGCTGACCCGTCATGAGGTGGATGACTTCAACCGAAAGTATCCCGCTGCACAGCCGCTGATCGTGCTGCACCCCGATTCGCCTCCCGCCAATGTCTGGGTGGACCCGAACCGCTTCCGGCAAATGCTGCGATCGATGTTCAAGTACTGCCTGGACCTGGGACTGCAGGACATCACTTTGCAGGTTCAGCTGACGCCGTCGCCCCAGGCGGAATTGCTCTGGCAACTGAGCGTCGCTCCCGGGCCGGCGTCGCGGGCCGAAGGCCTGGCGGACTACCTCACGCAAAACGATATCAACCCGCAACTGGCGCTCTGTACGCGCCTGATCATTTTGATGAGCGGAGAACTGCTGCTCGAACCTCCTTCGGCCGAAGGGTCGCTGGCCATCATTCGCCTGCGATTATCTCAGGCGCTCTAATCCTTTCTCCTCCATGCCCCCTTGCTGTAGTGATAGCACTACAGCGTTCTCATGATTCCCTGATCCTCTTCGTACTGCCCTCCTCGCAAGAATGACTGCATCGGCGATAACGCGATGCGCCATCTTCTTCGAGGAGTTCCGGACATGAAAAATACCCAGGGATGCAGCCCCCTTCAACACCCCGATTTTTCGATCAAACGCCTGAGCCAGGCCATCGTGATCGCCCTTGGCCTCGCCGGCCTGAGCCTGAGTTGCCCCGTCGCTTTTGCCATGGACGCCTTGCCCCAACAAGGTGAAGTGATTTCCGGTGCGGCGAAGATCTCGCAAGACGGCAACAGCCTGCACATCCAGACCCAGACGCCACGTACCGGCATCAGCTGGCAGAAATTCTCCATCGGCCCTGACAACAAAGTGCACTTCCAGCAACCCGATGGCACTTCCGTGACCCTCAACCGGGTGACGGGCGGCAACCCATCAAACATCTACGGGATGCTCACTTCCAACGGCAAACTGATCCTGCTCAACCCAGCCGGTATCTGGTTTGCCCCCAATTCGCGGATTTCCGCCAGTGCTCTGGTTGCCGGCGCCGGCATGATCACCGACGAACAACTCAAGGCCTTCGCCGACAGCGGCAAACTCGACATCCAGCTCAAAGGCCTGGTGCGCAACGACGGACAAATTTCCGTCCATGACAATGGCATCGTGGCACTGCTGGGCGCGCAGGTTGAAAACAATGGTGTGATTCAGGCCCGCAAAGGTCAGGTAACCCTGGCCACCGGCCCACAAGCATCGCTCGACTTCCAGGGCGATGGCTTGATCAGCCTGGCCATCGGTGGCACCGCTGGCGAAAAAGAATCGGTTGATTCCTCGCTGACCGGTGGCGTGCAGAACAACGGCCATATCGAAGTCGGTGAAGGCGTCGTGGCAATGAGCGCACAACGCGCGGCCAAACATCTGGATTCGGTCATCGGCGTCGGTGGCGCGGTAATTGCCGACTCGGTCAGCAATCAAGGCGGCAGTATCGTGCTGGGTAACGCTGATCGCATCGTGGTCAGTGGCAAGCTTTCCGCCCAAGGCAGCGATGGCGGCAACATCAGCGTTTCGGGCAAGGACGTGATCCTGTCCTCGAGCGCCGACCTCAATGCCTCCGGCTCCGAGGGCAAAGGTGGCTCGATCGCTGTCGGCGGCAGTTTCCAGGGTAAAGGCAGCACCCCGGCTTCCTCCGCCACCTCCGTCGAAAAAGGCGCAAAACTGGTCGCCGACGGTGCCCGCGACGGCGGCCAGGTGGTGGTGTGGTCCGACGGCACCACGCGTTTTGCCGGAAAGGCCAGCGCCAAGGGTGGCGACAAGGGCGGCATTGTCGAAACCTCCGGCAAGATCCTCAGTATCAGTAAAGACGCCAGCATCATTGCTTCTGGCGGTAAACAGGCCGGCCTCTGGTTGCTCGATCCTGTGGTAGCGACCATCTCTGATATCGAGAACGGTACCGACATCAGTGCTCAGTCCATCGTCGATAGCCTGGCCAATAACGACGTACGCATCGAGGCCAGCGGACGCATCAACGTCAATGCCCCTATCGTCGCCAAAGACGTGGCCGCCGGCAAAAGCCTGGCGCTGATCGCCAGCGGTAACGTGGGCCAAGTCAGCACTTATGAAGGCACCGACAAAAGCAATGACAGTGGCTCGGTCTACATCAAGGCACCGATCCTGCTCAAGGATGGCAACCTGTTCATCAGCGCCACAGGTGACGTCAAACTGATCGATGACGCGCTCGCGGGCCAGACCGGTGACGCCGCGTGGAATCGCCGGGCGATCATCGACGTTGGCAAAGGCGTGGTCTGGATCAAAACGTCCAATACTGCGTCCGTCACCCAAGAGGCCAATACGGCTTTGATCGGCAAACAGGTTGCCGTGCAAGGCGCCAGCGTTCGCCTCGACAGCCCGCTGAACCATGCCGGGACCCTCGCCGGCAAAGCCACTAACGGCATTTTCACCTTCAATCAAACCAATGCCGGCGGCACCAACGTGGGTACGGTCAGTGCACCCTACTCCGGTGAATCCCTGGACGGTGTGAAGGCTCAACAGATCAAATACATCGGCTCTCAAGACGTGATTGCCGACAGCAATATGTACAAGGAAGTAGTCCTTGGACAGAACGGTCAGGGCTTCGATTACCTGGTGTTTGAAGCCACCGGTTTTGTCGATGCCCAAGGCAAGGAAATTCCTCCTGGTGAACTGCTGCGCTACCTGGACAGTTCCGACTACTTGGTCAGTGGCTTGAAGTTCACCGACAACGCCGGCGTGAACTGGGAACTCAAACCCAATGCGGCCAACAGCAATCTGACCACTGTCATCCGTAATGGTCAGTTGGTCAGCGAGATGCCCATCGGTTTCAGTTTCGATGCCAACAAAGGCATGGTGGTTGTCGCCGACCCCGATTACGCGCCCAACGCCGGTTGGGGTGTGGCCGAATACAACATCGCGGGTCCGTTGAACCCTGCCGAAATTCAACACAACAGCCAAACCGGTGCGTCTGAACAGTTGGTGGTAGGGCTCGGCGACACAGTCACTTCCGCCAACGTGCTGTTCGGCTGGTTGATGAACGACCAGAACTGGGCGCAACCCATCGGCGATGCCCCGAACCGGCCGCTGCTCGAACGTGCCCGTGTGCACTTCCTGCAGACCCAGCAGGCGCCGGAGTCGGCCATTGTGCTGCAGGCGCAACAGGCCAGTCTCGATCTTAAGGTCAATGACCAGAGCCGCCAGTACGGCGATGACAATGCTGCGTTCGGCAACTCGGGTCTTGTGGCCCAACAAAACGCCACGGCAGTCAAGGAAGTGGACAGCTTCGTCGATCGGCAACTGGCGCAGGACCGGTTCATACCCAACGTCAGCTACAGCACCGCGGCCAATGAGCGCTCCAGCGTTGGCAACTATTCGATCAATGGCCAAGTGGCCGTTGATGAGTACGTCAGCAAACGTTATGTGCTCGACACCCACGCCGGGACCTTGGTGATCAAGCCTGCGCCGCTGGTGGTGACCGCTCACGACCAGGCCAAGGAAGCGGGTCAACAGGATCCCGCCCTCACCTACGATGCCAAAGGCTGGAAATTCAGCGACGACGAACACCCCTTCGGCCTCGACCGGGCACCCGGTGAAAAACCCGGCAATTACAGCATTTTCGAGAAAGATGGCCAGCGGCTGGTCAGCGCCAATTATGACGTGACCTTCATCAACGGAGTTCTGACGATCAAGGGGCCAGTCGCTGAAGACTCGGTTACCCCGGCTCCAGACGTTCCCCAAGTACCCGATCAGCCATTGCCAACGCCGGAAACCGCGCCAGTGCAGCCTTCCGCCAACCGCACCGATCCGGCAGCCGTTGCGCAGGCTTCTGGCGACGAACGCTGCAGCCCACTGGAATCGCCGTCGGCGGTCATCGCCAACCATACCGCGAGCCCGGCGATCGTGCGCACCTACAGCGTGCAACTGATCTGCAAGCCCCGTTCCCACGGTTCCGCGCAGCAGCAACTGCCCGATAAAGCCGAGTTGCTGGACTACGCCAACCGCCTGATCGACCACGGCACCTACCCGTTCCCCGAGTGGAACCGCAGCGTGATGCCCAGAACCATTGACCAACAAGCCAAGGGAGGCCTGTGAATATCATGAAAACTTCAACCCCATTTTCCCTGCGTCCTTTGGCCATCGTACTGTGCGTCTGCATGGCCGGCGCATCGTTCGCCACAACAGGTTTCGCGGCTACTCCAGCGCCCCTCAAACCACTGGATCCGGGCCGGATCGAGTTGCCCAACGAGCAAGGTCTGCGGACCACTCCCAATAGCATGCCGGGCACGCTTGAACTGCCCGCCACGACCGTAAACCCTCAGGAGCAATTGGTAGAAGACAAACAGGCCCAGGCCTCCGTCATGACAAGCCAGGTACCGTTCAAGGTGAGCAAGGTGACGCTTGATGGCGTCCACAGCTACCCCGCTACGACTTTCAGGCCATTGCTGAGCCAACTGGAAGGTCGCGAGGTCACGCTGGCCCAAGTGAACGCGATCACCGATGCGATCACTCAGCGCTACCGCGCAGCTGGCTTTCTACTGGTACGGACTTTTGTTCCTGCCCAGCGCGTCGATAATGGCGAGTTGCACTTGCAGGTCATCGAGGGACGCGTCAACCGTATCAATGTCAGCGGCGCCAGCAATCGTGCCATCGACGGCTACGCCAAAAACATCAGCAACGAAGTACCGCTCAAAGGCGAAACCCTGGAACGCAACCTGCTGCTGATGAATGACTTGCCCGGCTATGAAGCCCGAGGCGTACTGTCGGCTTCGCCAGTGCGCGAAGGCACTGACCTCAATGTGCAGACCGAACGCCGTCGCTGGGAAGGGTTCGTCGGTGCGGACAACCGTGACAGCCGTTATTTCGGCCCATGGCAGGCCTACGGTGGTGTGGCATTGAATGATCCCTTCGAGATCGGTGACCAGATTTCCCTGCGCTATGGCCGGTCGATCGAGAGCGACAAAATGTCCTTCTACGAAGGCCAGTACGAGATGCCTCTTGGCAGTCAGGGCACCATGCTCAGCGTTCTGGCACAACACAACGACGGCGAGCCCGATGTGGCTTCCATTCTCAATGCCAACAGCTCGGGCGATACCGTGGCCGTAAGGGTGACCCATCCATGGATCCGCACTCGCGCACAGACTGTCAAGACCTCGGCCGCCTTCACCTGGTTCAACGGTAAATCCGAGTACCTGGACGACCCGGACCTGCCGCCTTCGAGCGATGATCGCATTCGTGCCGTGCGCCTGGGTGCCAGTTGGGACTTCACCGACCGCCATGGCGGCCGCAATCTGCTCAAGGGCGAAGTCAGCCGTGGCTTGAATGTGATGGGTGCCAGCTCGGAAAGCCGCATCAATCCTTCACGGGAAGGTGGTGAGACGGACTTCACCAAGCTACAGCTCGATGCTCAACGTATTCAAGACCTCAGCGCCATCACTCCAGGCCTTGACCTGTACCTGGCGCTGACCGGACAAACAGCCTTCGGCAATCGCCTGCTCACGCCCGAACAGTTCGGTGTAGGTGGCAGCCAGTTCGGCCGTGGCTATGACCCGTCGGAAATCACTGGCGACAACGGCCTCGCCGGCAAGGTTGAGTTGCAGTACAACCGCCAGCACCAGATCAAGGACTTTATCGTACCGACTCAGTACTACGGCTATTGGGACATCGGCAAGGTGTGGAGCGAAAAGCCCCGCTACACAGGATCGGAAAGCCTGTCCTCCGCCGGCGTGGGTGCTCATGTCCAGGTAGCCAGGGATTTGTTCATATCCCCAGAGGTGGCCTTTCCCCTGACCCGTTCAGTGAGTGCCGAAGAGCTGGAGGACAATAACGGCAAGGAACCTCGCCTCTACATCAACTTCCTCAAGCTGTTCTAGCAGTAACGTCTACCGGTTATGAGACATCCGCCCCGTAACCGGTGGACCCTTTTCCAGGAGATCAATCATGAATAATCGATTTTGCGTGATCTGGAACAAGGCCCGGAAGTTGGTGACAGGCCACGCCTCGAACGTCATCAATTGCAACCCAACCCAGGCACTCGTCGAAGTACTGGAAGCACAGGAAGAAGAAAGTCTTGTCTGGGTCATGCAGCTGCACAGCCTGCCCGTGAGTTGCAGACGGACTCAACGCAACATGATCGAAAGGAGCACGTTATGACCAGCCACCGAAAGACGTTGAAAAGCACCTTTTTCCATCAGCAAATCTAACGAGACCTCGATCGATGGACGCCTTGCACCGAATCCAGCAACTTCAGTTGAAGCTTCTTGAATCAGCCTCAATCAATGAAAGCTGTGCCGTCGATCTGCTGGCGATCATCCCCAGATTAACGGCCACCGAGGCCAGGAATGTTCTGGGCATTATTGATCTGCTGAAAGGCGAGTCCGATGTCTTGAAAGGGCTCTCAAAGGACGTCACATCCAATCATTTCTTCATACTGTCGCCATCGTTGTTGGACAGCTAAAACAAGTTATGCGGCAGGGGAAGGACGGTGGCTGAGCCTTAAAGTGTCAGCTTCTAGACTCACCGGGTGAACGCTATGGGTTGTGGATTCAATCGGTCGCGGCAGGCAACAATCGGCATTAGAAGCCATTCGTGACCGGCAATGTTCGGCCGATTCTGTTGAAAGTAGCTCCCCTGTCTCGCCTGCGGCAAAATTGCTTCATTGGCCGGCGGGGATCACACTGCATGATGGGACAGTTATCGAGTGGGCAGGAGCGACTGTTTTACTCGTTCAACCTTGAAGATCACATCCCCGCCAATCACCTTCTGCGCAGCATTGATCGGTGTCTCGATCTGAGCGATTTGCGCCATCACCTCGCCGACTTCTACAGCCCGATTGGGCGCCCGTCGATTGATCCTGAATTGATGATCCGCATGTTGATCGTGGGCTATTGCTACGGCATTCGCTCAGAGCGGCGGTTGTGCGAAGAGGCCCATTTGAACTTGGCGTATCGCTGGTTCTGCCGATTGAGCCTTGAAGATGAAGTCCCCAATCACTCGACCTTTTCCAAAAACCGACACGGCCGTTTTCTGGACAGCGATCTGTTTCGCTGTGGAACCCACACCGGTTCATCGAACCGCAGAAGTCGAGAGCACCAAGACGATGATCGATCGCGTTGAGGCGCAGTTCGACATCAAGCCGGAACGCCTCATTGGCGACACCGCTTACGGTACCGCGCCGATGCTGGCCTGGATGGTGGAGGAAAAAGACATCGAGCCGCATGTGCCGGTGTGGGACAAAACCGAGCGCAAGAACGACAGCTTTTCGAGTAACGATTTCCGCTGGAATGAAGAGACTGAGGAATACTGCTGCCCGGCTGGCAATGCATTACGTAGCGAATGGCGAGCCTTCAAGAACGAGCGTTCGCACGTCACCAAAGCCAACACCATCATCTTCCGATCAAGACAGACCGACTGCGCGACATGTCCGATGAAAGCCAAGTGCTGCCCGATGTTGGCCCGATTTTATCGGTGAATGTGACGGCGGAGCTCCTAGCTTCCATCCGGATTTCCAGGCCAACTATACTTTTTTTCTCACTGTCGATCGGGTCACACCGAGAGAGGCGGCCGCTGCGGTTAAGCTTCCAGGCTACACCGTGTAGACAAATGCAACGATCTCACCAAATCTGCTGGCTTCCCCGTGTAGCTTTACTCCAGGGCATGCATCGAGTGTATGCGGAGCATGAAGCCCCCACGGTCACCTGTTCATTTATCAATAGGACTGAATCATGATCCTAAAGCGCATAGGCTCGCAGCCATCGATAAAAGCCCCTGAAGCGTACTTCACGGGCACCGTCCGTATGGACCCACTCAACTCCCCTCCTGAACCCGCCCGAGCGTCCATCGTCAGCGTCACCTTTGAACCCGGTGCTCGTAGCGCCTGGCATACCCATCCGCTGGGCCAGACGCTGATTGTCACCGCAGGCTGTGGCTGGACGCAGTGTGAAGGCGAACCGATCGTAGAAATTCGTGCCGGCGATGTCATCTGGTGCCCACCGGGCCACAAACACTGGCACGGAGCAAGCGCAACCACTGCCATGACCCACATTGGCGTCCAGGAAGCATTGGACGGTGTGAGTGTCGTCTGGATGGAAAAAGTCACCGACGAGGAATATAACGTCGGCCCGCCTGGCGAATGATTTGACGCCATTCATGACAGCGACGTTTTACATACTGTCAGAGGATCACTGTGTGTTGCCCCACCCGCGACGTACGAATCCGCAACCGCGGCGTCACAAAATCAAAGAACGCGCGCAGCTTCAACGGCAGCGGTGTTTGCCCTTTGTGCACGAGGTTGATGGGCAAGGGCGCTGATTCAAATTCATCGAGCACGATACTTAGTTCATTGTCTCGTACCGAGTCTGCGACCTGGTAGGACAGCACACGGATCACGCCAACCCCAAGAATCGCCGCTGCGATAGCCGCTTCAGCGGTATTGACGGTAAACCGTGAATGCACGGGCACGGACAGCTCTGACTTGCCAGCGCCAAACACCCAGGCGCGCATGGACGCGAGGACTTCAAAGGTGATGCAGTCATGCCCGGCGAGATCTTGTGGTGTGGTCGGCACGCCATGGGTTGCCAGGTAGGCCGGACTCGCGCAGACAACACGGCGCACTGTTCCGACTTCCGTGGCCATGAGCATGCTGTCCGGCAGTTCGCCAATTCGCACTGCGACATCAGCGTGTTCGTCCATCAGATGCACGACGCGATCGGTCAACACCAGGTTGATGTCAATCTCCGGGTAGTGCGCCAGAAATTCCGCCACAACTGGCACCACGTGCAAGCGCCCGAACACGACCGGGGCGGTGACCACCAGTTCGCCTTTAGGGCTGGCGTATTCACCCGTCGCTGCGCGTTCGGCTTCGCCAATGTCTTCGAGAATGCGTCTGCAGGCCGCCACATAGGAGTCGCCGGCTTCGGTTAACGAAAGCTGTCGCGTCGTCCGATGCAACAGGCGTGTGTGCAGATGTGCTTCCAGTTCCGCCACCTTCCGGCTGACGGTTGTCAGGGGCATGCCGAGGCGACGCGCGGCCGCCGACAGACTGCCCGCATCAACGACGGCGATGAGGATAGACATGGATTCAAGACGATTCATCAGACTCTACCAAATTCTGGAAGGATGCTTCCCAAGCTTATGGGATTCTCTTGATAAATACGAGTAGGTAAGGTTCAACCCTGACCTCCCGCCCGTGGCGTCCCGCTGCACAAATTGGGGAGATTGAAAGGAGAGTGCCGTGAGCGGCCTGCCCAATATATCTGCTAGTTCACCTGCGCCCGCGGTAGCGTCGCGCGGCAAGATCATCATGATGGCGATCATCGCTGGCGCGGTGATCACTAACATCTACGCCACTCAACCGATCCTGCCGTTGATCTCGTCGGACCTGGGGATCGGCCTGACGACGGTCGATCTCGTCGCCGGCGCAGCGCTGCTTGGCTTCGCATTCGGGCTAGCCTTTCTGTTGCCGCTGGGTGACCGTTTTGATCGGCGCAAGCTAGTGCTTGGGCAGATTGCGGTCGCTTTTTTATTCGGCCTCGCGGCGGCGTTTGCGCCTGGCATCTGGGCGCTCATCGCTGCGTCTTTTGGCCTTGGCGTCGTCAGTTGCGTGCCCCAACAACTCGTGCCCTTCGCCGCGGTGATGTCGCGGCCGCAAGAGCGCGGGCGCTCGGTCGGCACCGTGGTCAGCGGCATCATGGTTGGCATCCTGCTTGGGCGCACAATCAGCGGCGTAGTTGGGGAAGCCTGGGGATGGCGCGCGGTCTACGGCGTGGAAGCAGCGTTCATGATCCCGGTGTTTATAGCTGCGGCGATGCTTCTGCCGCGGGGGGTGCCTACCACCACCCTGTCCTACGGAAAACTGCTCGCGTCGCTCTGGCCACTGGCGCGCGACAATCGCTCGATCCGCGAATCAATGATGGTCCAGGCGCTGTTGTGGGCATGTTTTAACGCCTTTTGGGTCAACCTTGCTGCGCTCCTGAGCGATGGTCCCTGGCACCTTGGCAGTGCGTGGGCGGGCGGCTTCGGCATCATCGGAGCAGCCGGTGCGCTTGCAGCTTCACTGGGTGGTCGCGCCACTGACCGGCTGGGCTCGCGGACTGTGATTGGGGCAAGCATCGGCATCGTTACCCTGGCTTTCCTGCTCCTCGCTGGGGCGCAGTCCTCGATTATTTTCCTGGTAATCGGCGTTATTGTTCTCGATATCGGCGTGCAGTCGGGACTGGTGTCCAACCAGACTCGCGCCTTCGCAGTCGATCCAAAAGCACAAGGTCGCATCAACAGCCTCTATATGACCGCCACCTTCCTCGGCGGCGCGCTAGGCGTGACCATCAGCGGCTGGCTGATGACCCATTACGGCTGGCCGGGCATCGTGGTCTTCGGTATTGCGCTAGGGCTGATTGCGTTGGCCATCCACTGGCTCGGTGCGCCGCGCCGTCAGGCAAGCGCGGACGTCGGCGTGCGATAAGGAAAATCAGATTACCGATACCCGTAGGAACAGGGTTTGTACGCGAGCCGCTCCTATGGGCTTGGTCGGCTTACACCTTCTTGCTGCATAACACCCACAAACGCGTTGTCCTGAATGTCGAGGTATGGGCTTCTCCCCCGCGCCTCGATTTCTTATAACGCTTATCCGGAATCCTCCCATGCTAGGCCTTGTGCGCGTTGCTTTGAGACGGCCGTATACCTTTGTCGTGCTCGCCATCCTGATCCTCATCGTCGGGCCTCTGGCGGCCCTGCGGACACCCACGGATATTTTTCCGGAAATCCGCATTCCGGTGATTGCGGTCATCTGGCAATACACCGGGCTGTCACCGGATCAGATGGCGGGCCGCATTACCTCGCCGTTCCAGCGGGTATTGACCACCACGGTCAGCGACATTCGCCATCTCGAAGCGCAGTCGTTCAATGGCTATGGCATCGTCAAGGTGTTTTTCCAGCCGGGAGTGAACATTGCCACGGCTAATGCGCAACTGACCTCGGTGTCGCAGTTCATGTTGCGTAATCTGCCGCCGGGCACGGTGCCACCGTTGATCCTCAGTTACAGCGCCTCGACAGTGCCCATTGTGCAACTGGCCCTGTCGGGCAAGAACCTCAGCGAGCAGAAGCTGGGCGACCTGGGCCTGAACAGCGTGCGCCTGCCATTGACCACGGTGCCCGGCGCGTCAGTGCCATTTCCGTACGGCGGCAAGTCTCGACAAGTGCAGATTGATCTCGACCCGGCCCAGATGCAGGCGCGAGGGCTGTCGGCGCAGGACGTCGCCACGGCGCTGGCGCAGCAAAACCAGATTACACCCGTGGGCACGCAGAAGATCGGCAGCTACGAATACACCCTGCAATTGAACAACTCGCCCGTGGCCTTCAAGGACCTGGAAGACCTGCCGATCAAGACCGCCAACGGCACCACGGTGTTGATTCGCGATATCGGCACGGTCAAGGACGGCAACCCGCCTCAGACCAACATCGTCAATGTCAACGGCAGCCGTTCGGTGCTGATTCCGGTGTTCAAGACCGGTTCGGCCTCGACCCTCGGGGTGATCGCCGGAATCAAGAGCAAGCTTTCCGACGTCAAGGCGCAGTTCCCGGAAAACCTCAGCATCGAACCGATCGGCGACCAATCGCTGTTCGTCCGCGCGGCGATCAGTGGAGTGGCCCGGGAAGGGTTGATTGCGGCCGGTTTGACCAGCCTGATGATTCTGCTGTTCCTCGGCAGCTGGCGTTCGACGGTGATCATCGCGGTGTCGATCCCCCTGGCAATCCTGGCCTCGATCACCGCGCTCTCAGCCTTGGGTGAAACCCTCAACATCATGACCCTGGGGGGGCTGGCGCTGGCCGTCGGGATCCTGGTGGACGATGCCACGGTGACCATCGAAAACATCAATTGGCACCTGGAACAGGGCAAATCCGTCGAGGACGCGATCATGGACGGCGCCGCGCAGATCGTGACCCCGGCGTTCGTCTCGCTGCTGTGTATCTGCATCGTGTTCGTGCCGATGTTCTTCCTCGAAGGGGTGGCGCGTTTCCTGTTCGTGCCGATGGCCCTGGCGGTGATCTTCGCCATGATCGCTTCGTTCATCCTGTCGCGGACCCTGGTACCGACCATGGCCAACTACCTGCTCAAACCCCATGTGCCGGGTGAAGGCAGCACACGCAGTCGCAATCCGCTGGTGCTTTTCCAGCGTGGGTTCGAGGTGCGTTTCGAGCGCATCCGCCAGAGCTATCACGGCCTGCTGCAGGTGGCGCTGGAGCATCGCAAGATCGTGCTGCTCACGGTGTTCGGCTTCATCTTCGTGTCCTTTGCGCTGGTGCCGTCCCTGGGTCGAAACTTCTTCCCGGCGGTGGATTCCGGGCAGATCCTGATGCACGTCCGCACCCCGGTCGGCACGCGCCTGGAGACCACCAACCGCACCATCGCGCAGGTCGAAGAAGCGATTCGCCGGATCATCCCGGCCGAGGAGCTCAATGCCCTGGTGGACAACATCGGCCAGCCCATCAGCGGCATCAATATGGCCTACAACAACACCGGCACCATCGGCGCCCAGGACGGCGATGTGCAGATCAGCCTCACGGAGGGCCACGGGCCGACCGCCGACTACGTCCGCCATTTGCGCGAACAACTGCCACGGCAGTTCCCCGAGGTGGTGTTTTCGTTCCCGCCGGCGGACATCGTCGGGCAGATTCTCAATTTCGGCACCCCGGCGCCGATCGATCTGGAAATCATCGGCGGCAACCTGCCGGCCAACTACGCCTACGCCGACACCCTGTTGCGGGAGATTCGTCGGGTCCCTGGCGTTGTCGATGCGCGGATCCAGCAGTCGCAGCAATTGCCGACCTTCAACATCAACGTTGACCGTACGCGGGCGCAACTGGTGGGGATCAGCGAGCGCGATGTGACCAATAGCCTGGTGGTCAACCTGGCCGGTTCCAGCCAGGTGGCGCCGACGTTCTGGCTCAACACCGCCAACGGCGTGTCGTACCCGATCGTGCTGCAGACGCCGCAGTCGAGCCTCGACACGCTGGCGGCGCTGCGCAACCTGCCGCTCTCATCGGCCTCTACCGCAGCGGGCAGCAACGGGCAGATCCTCGGCGGGTTGGCTACAGTGGAGCGGACCCGCAACCATTCGGTGGTAACGCAGTCGGACATCCAGCCGATGGTGCAAATCCTGACCTCGATCCAGGGCCGTGACCTGGGCGGTGTCGCCGCCGATATCCAGAAGATCCTCGCCGCCCACGTCAATGACCTGCCGAAGGGTTCGAAGGTAGCGTTGCAAGGGCAGATCACCACGATGAACAGTGCGTTCAGCGGCATGCTGTTCGGCCTGCTCGGCGCGGTGGTGCTGATCTACCTGTTGATCGTGGTCAACTTCCAGTCCTGGAGCGACCCGTTCGTGATCATCACCGCGCTGCCGGCGGCGCTGGCCGGCATCGTCTGGATCCTGTTCGTCACCCACACGCCGTTGTCGGTACCCGCCCTGACCGGGGCAATCATGTGCATGGGGGTGGCCACCGCCAACGCGATCCTGGTGGTGAGTTTCTGCCGCGAATGCCTGGCCGAACATGGCGATCCGGTGATGGCGGCGCTGGAAGCCGGGTTCAGCCGTTTCCGTCCGGTACTGATGACCGCGATCTCGATGATCATCGGCATGTCGCCCATGGCGATGAGCCTGGGTGAAGGCGGCGAGCAGAACGCGCCGCTGGGCCGTGCCGTGATCGGCGGGCTGAGCTTTGCCACCGCCGCGACCCTGTTCCTGGTGCCGCTCATTTTCAGTCTTGTCCACGCGCGCCAGGGTCATGCCCGCGTTCAGACCACTGCTATTGAAGGGTTTTGACATGCATACCGACACTGCTCCATCTCATCCTCGCAAAAGCCGCGCTCGCATTGGCCTGTTGTTGACGCTGATTGTCCTGATCGCCATCGTTGCGTTCGGCATGACCGGGCGCGCCAGTGAGTCCGCGGCCTTGCAGACCTGGACCGAAAAACAGGCGCTGCCCAATGTCCTGTTGGTCAAGGCACTGGCCGTGCCCCAGGCGCCTGCGCTGGTATTGCCCGGACGCCTGGAAGCCTGGTCGCGGGCGGCGATCTTTGCCAGGGTCGGCGGTTACCTGAAGTCGTGGAAAGCCGACATCGGTACCCGGGTCAAGACCGGGCAGCTACTCGCTGAAATCGATACCCCGGAACTGGACCAGCAGCTGTTGCAGGCCCGCGCCGACCTGGCCACCGCCAAAGCCAATGCGACCCTGGCCGGCACCAGTGCCAAGCGCTGGCAGGCAATGCTGGCGTCGGACTCGGTTTCGAAACAGGAAGTCGACGAGCGCAACGGCGATCTGGCGGCGAAACAGGCACAGGTGATGGCGGCCCAGGCCAACGTTGAACGACTGACCGCGACCAAGGGTTTTCAGCGCCTGGTCGCGCCGTTTGACGGGGTGGTCACCGCACGCACCACCGATGTCGGCGCGCTGATCAACGCTGGCAACAGCAGTGGCGGACAAGAGTTGTTCGCCGTGTCCGAGGTCAGTCGCCTGCGGGTCTATGTGCAGGTGCCGCAGTCCTATGCGGCGCAGATCAAACTCGGCAGCAGCGCGCAAATCAGCGTGCCGGAATACCCGAAGGAAGTGTTCCTGGCCACGGTCATCGCGTCCGCCGATTCGGTCAGTGCGGCGTCCGGTACCACGCTGGTGCAACTGCAAGTCGATAACCAGCCCGCCCGTCTGCTGCCAGGGGCTTACACCAGCGTGCGCTTTGCACTGCCGGCGCAAGCCGATGCGCTGCGGATTCCCGCCAGCGCCTTGCAATACGACGATCGCGGCCTGCGGGTCGCGACTCTGGATGCTCAGGATCGCGTGTTGTTCAAGACCGTGACCATCGCCCGGGATTTCGGTGACAGCGTTGAAATCGGCAGCGGTCTCAGCGCGACCGACCGGATCATCGACACGCCACCCGATGCCCTGAGCGACCAGGACGCGGTGCAGATCTCATCGGCCAGCGCCGAGGGCAATCCCCATGGTTAAGCACAGCCTGCTGTTCGCCGCGCTGTTGGTCATCGGCGCCTGCTCGTTGGCGCCGCACTATGAAACGCCGCCCGTGCCGACGCCGGAGCAATTCAAGACCCGTGGTATCTGGAGCACCGCCACCCCCAGCGATCACATCAACCGCGACGGCTGGTGGCAGGTCTACAAGGACCCGCAATTGGACGCCCTGCAACAGCAGTTGCTGGCCAACAACCCGAACCTCAGTGCCGCGCTCGCCCACTATCAGCAGGCGCAGGCCTATGTCAGCCAGGTCAGCTCCGCTGAGTTGCCAACGGTCAAAGGCATCGGCAGTGCCCAACGCAATCGCCAGTCCGATACCCGACCGCTGCGTGCCAGCAGCACCGGGGACGTTTACAACGCCGGTACGCTGGGCCTGCAGGTGGACTATGAAATCGATCTATGGGGACGCGTACGCGATTCGGTGGCCGCCGGCACCGATGAAGAGCAGGCATCGCGCGCCGATCTGGCCTCGGTACGCCTGAGCCTGCAGGCGCAACTGGCTGACAACTACATCCGCCTGCGCGGGCTGGACCAGCAAACGAGGCTGCTCAGCGAAACCAGCGCGGCGTTTTCCCGGGCATTGGAGCTGACCCAGGGTCTTCATGACGGTGGCATTGTGTCCGGACTGGACGTCTCTCGCGCCAACGCACAACTGTCCTCGGCAAAATCGCTGCTTAAACAGAACCAGGTGCAGCGCGCTTTGCTGGAGCACGCGATCGCCGCGCTGGTGGGAACCTCGGCGTCGACCTTCAGTCTTGAACAACGGGCCGCCACGCTGCTGGTGCCAATGGTGCCCCCCGGGGTTCCGTCGGCGTTGTTGCAACGCCGTCCAGACGTTGCCGCGGCCGAACGGCGTGTGGAGGCAGCCAATGCGCGCATCGGCGTGGCGCGCAGTGCCTGGTTTCCGGCACTGACGTTAAGTGCTCAAGGGGGTTACCAGAGCAATGAATTCGCCAATCTCCTGAGCGCACCCAACCTGTTTTGGGCCATCGGCCCGTCGTTGGCCGTTACGCTGTTGGACGGTGGTCTGCGTAAGGCACAAATCGATTCGGCCACGGCCGCCACCGCCGAAGCGGCGGGCAAATACCGTGCCCAGGTCCTGGCCGCGTTCCAGCAGGTGGAAAACAACCTGTCGATCATCGACGGCCTGGGCTCGGCGCTGGACGATCAGCGCGCGGCGGCAGAGGCTGCGCAGTTCACGGAAAACCTGTCGATGGCCCGTTACAAACAGGGTGCGGTCCGTTACCTCGATGTCGTGGTGGCGCAGACCGCTTCGTTGCAGACCCAGCGCAACGTGCTCGACTTGCAGACGCAACAGTTGGCGGCGAGCGTCGCCCTGATCAAGGCATTGGGTGGTGGATGGGACACCCAGGAGCTGTCAGCCAAGTGATGTCCGGCTCATCCAGTGCAGCCTGCAGTAATGCGGATATGAAAAACCGGTTACCTGGGTCTTCTGAACCGCCGAATAATGAACCGCGGGCTCGTTAGTGTGAAAGGACGGCGCAATGCCAAATCCCTGGAGAAAGCGCAACAGCACCGATAATGTTGGTGCCCATAGGCCCAACTGCGAAAATGCCGGTAAGCAACCACTCTATCGAGAATGCAAAGACACTTGGTATCGGGCTGATAATGTAGAAGTCGGCCAGCGCGAGTTCATCGTCCAGGATCCCGATGGCTATCTCGTAAGATTGGTAGAACGTTTGGGTGAGCGACCGGTTTGTTCAAACTGAGCACTGGCTGGAGGCGAGCGTCCGCTTTGGGCCATATGCGCTCATTCGCTACAACGCCCCTTGGTCGGCTAAACCTCTCAATCAAAGCGTTTTTTCAAAGTAGACGCGATCGAATCCATCCTCCGAACGCCGCTCGACTTCCACATAACCCAGTCGTGGATAAATAGACAGATTGTCGGTCATCTTCACATTCGTGTAGAGATGAACGCTGCCAAGGCCCAAGCGCAACGCTTGGGCCTCGCAAAATTGAACGAGTGACTTGCCGATACCTTTCCCACGCCCGGCTTCAGACACGGCCACGTTTTCGAGAAACATATGCTGATCCACCGGAAAGAAGACTATGAAGCCTCGCAGTTCTTCTTGTTCTCCAGTGGATAGGTAAACGTAGCCTGCCGCAATCTGTGCCCTGAAATCCGCCAGCATCGGTGCAGGCTTTTGTCCTATCACGCAAACATACTGGGCATACGCTTGCTCGGCACAAGCGCGCACAGCGACCTCATCGTCTGCAACTGCCTGGCGGATCATATGTCGTTCGTTCATGGCAAATCCTGATGAAAAAACTATGTGATTCTGGCTTGGAATAAACGTAACCGTAGAAGTACCGCAAGCATGCCCATCGACACGGCGCGGCCAACGTTATACTAAAAATTGCGTCCTGCATCCTTGGCCTGTCCCGCAAGTATCTCGAAACTACAGATGCTTGGCGCATTGGCCGCTGGAACAAAGCCGAAGGAGGGATGAGCTTGTCAAACCCGGGAAATGGCAAGTCACTCATAATCCTGACCGTGATGATATTTGGTCTGAGCTACGGCTTGAGCGCTCCTTTGATCGCCATAAAGTTGACCGCCGCGGGTTTCAGCGAGCTGTATGTTGGAATCAACGCGGCGATGCAGGCAGTGGGTGTCTTTGCCGTTGCGCCTTTACTGCCCATGTTATGACACCCTCCTGCAAGACGCGAAAAGGTAATCAGCATGATACAAATCGCGTTGCTGTTGTTTGGAGCCGAGTTCGTGCGCACGAAAGCCAAATTCATCGCGCTGATGGGTTTGCTTTGGAGCCTGAGAAGCGCCGGGGTACTGATCGACCTGCTCATTGGTGCGACTCGGACCGAAAGATTCTGTTTCGTCAGTACAACAATCACGCCTTGGAACGTTTCTGGCGCACGTACAGCCGCAATGAAAGCTACAACCTGACTTATCGCAACTGCTCCAGCAGTGTCGCCTACACACTGGAGGCCTCTCTCGATGGAGTACTGGCCTCACGGGGCAAGCATTGGCGAGCCAGCCTGCGCACTCTTTTCATGCCTGAGCTTTGGGTGCAGCGCAAGTACGCAAAAGGGCGCTGACCATGGCCTGGACACCTGGCCTGCTGATGGATTACGCCGCAGCACTGAGGGCCGTCGTCCACCCGGATAGAAATTCTCGATCACAGGGCAGTGAACGCCAGCTGCAAAATCAGGAGCCGTGAATGTGCTTCGCCATAGTCTGTGAGTCCACTGCCGAACCGTCTTAAAGTGAAATCGATTAATTGCCCTTCGGTTTACTCGTCAGCGGAAGCGCTTCACGCCCTAAAATCTCGCCATCCACAGTTTGCCCATAGAAGCATTGCTCCCCGCTATGAAACGTTTTAGCCGTGCTGGCAACGTTGCCTTTAAACCGCGGATCTTGCGGGCGCTCCTGACTGTTTACATAGGCGGCTACATCCCAGGCCTGTTGCGCACTGAGCTGGACGGATTTACCCAGCGGCATGTTCTCGAAAATGAATTGAGCCGCTGTATTGATTCGATGCATGCCAGCCCCCCAATTATAGGAATCATCACCCCATAGTGCAGGCATGATCGGCGCGCCCCCCATCTTGGTGCCCTCTCCTTTCGCGCCATGACAAACAGCACAGTGCTGAACGTAAACCGGATGTCCTCGATCCGGAGAAGGTGGGGACTGTGGTGCGGGAATCGTTGCGAACCCCCGACCGGGCATGTTCCGACGGCCGACAGTATTTATCGTTTGCGCTATCGGCTCAGGCAGTTCAAATGAGTTGTCGCTGCCACCCAGCTGAAGCTCCGTGTCAGTCAGTTCAGGCACTGGTGCGTCAGTCATACCGGACTTATCCAGCAATCCCCCCATCAGCATCCAGTACGAATAAGCGGATATCGCCACCAGTTCCGGCGAATCCAGGGCAGGTGCCTTGCCGTTTATTGAGTAGTTGAAACAGGCTTGAACTCGCTCTGCAAAAGTGTCGACGTGATTATCTTTCACGCGAAAGACCGGATACGCGAGATAGGCTGCCCACAATGGAGCCGAATAGGCTTTTGCGCCGTTGCCCAGATGACAATTGGTACAGTTGAGCTGGTTGCCGACATAACTTCCTTTCAATTGTTGAGTATCGACAAACAGTTCATATCCTCGCCGCACCTTGTCACCAAAAACCCCTTTGGGGATGCTTGTCAGCGCGCGAGGCGCGAAGTCGATGGGCGTGACACTCTTGGCCTGTCCCTGGACTTGCACATTCATGTCTGGCCCCTCTGCCATGGCCTGCAAGGGAAAAAACATCCACACCGCCATCAACCTGTGCCCGGTCATCATCGACTTCTCCTTATCGAATACCTGAAAGGTAGCCAGACAACGCATCGATGTCCTGCGCACTCAACTTCTGAGCGATGTTGCCCATCATGTTGTCCGGATCACCGCTTCGCTGACGACTTTTCCAGGCCAATAGCTGCTCTTTCAAATAAGCAGCCTGTTGTCCGGCCAACCGAGGAAACGGACCGCTACCGATAGCGCTTGGACCGTGGCAGCTGTAACAAGCCGGGAGATCGCGCCGCAAGTCACCCTGGTAGTAAAGTTGCTCAGCAAGCAGCGTATCGACTTGCGCCCCACGTAAGCGCAACGTGAGCGTTGTGCCCTGCCCGGCGAAATATGTTGTGACTTGATTGCGTAATTTCAC
This sequence comes from Pseudomonas sp. NFX98, assembly GCF_047784845.1. Lineage (NCBI taxonomy): Bacteria > Pseudomonadati > Pseudomonadota > Gammaproteobacteria > Pseudomonadales > Pseudomonadaceae > Pseudomonas > Pseudomonas sp. NFX98. The sequence goes on from NZ_JBLNNF010000002.1 coordinate 94,783, forward strand.
ATCGCTGTAGCCTTGCGCAATGGCAGACATCACTGCATTGCTACGCCGGCCGGCAATGAAGTTCTCGATCTGGGCACTGAGGTAGGGCTCGGAAAGTCCAGCCAGCATTGGACCTTGGGGCGTTCCCTCACCCTTTGCGCCATGACAGGCAACGCACGCCTGAACTTCTGGCGGCGCATCCAAAGCACTGGCCTCCGTTATCACCCACACCCCTAAAAGCACGATCACCTTTGAAATCGGCATATCGTTTCTCCAGCTCACGAGCGAAGTCACTGTCAACCTAGTACAGGTAGTGGGAGTTGGCCGCTCTATTGATCACCCAAGGGGACTGCCATGATTACCAAACCGATGCAAAGCAAGCGGCAATAGTTCTGATGGCCATTTTTTCCGTTCAGCGACGCCCTCCAGACAAATCGTTAGATCACTCTCCACCCAACAGATAAACACGCCGCCTTTTCGTAACCGTGGATGACTGAACGGTTTGCAGGTTTCCTGTATCGGCGGTACCGCGCCCGAGGGCTGAATGCACTTGAGGATTGAAAAGAATCCGGCGGTGGTGATAGCCCGCTCCTGCACCCTGTAGTGATCAGCGTTGACCGCCGGAACCGGATTACCTGTGTTGCTCGCGTCGAACAAATGCTCCAGCGCGAACAACTCAACTTCATCGAGCTGCATATATTCCTCTTGTTTGGTTAAGAACCCCCTGAAACCATAGTTCCAGGGGGCCTCTGCTAACTAAACACCCTCAATTACCGCACACTTCAAACTTGAAATACTTCTCCTGCAGACGTTTGCAGGTGCCATTGGCGTGAACCGCAGCAATCGCCGAATTGAGCTGTTCCAGCAGCGCTTTATCACCCTTGCGCACCGCAATGCCGTTGCCATCGCCAAAGTATTTCGGGTCATCGAAGTCAGGCCCGACCACTGCGAAACCTTTACCGGAGTCGGTATTGAGGAAGCCTTCGTAGATATTCACGACATCGGCCAGCCCGGCATCCAGTCGCCCCGCCACCAGATCCAGAAACAACTGGCCCTGAGAGCCGTAACGCACCACATCGACCCCGGCTGGGGTCAGTACCTCGGAGGCAAAACGGTCGTTGGTAGTGCCTTGCTGTACACCGACCTTTTTCCCCTTGAGATCGACCAGAGGATTATTGATGACCGATCCCGATTTCATGACCAGGTTGGCCGGCATGCTTCGATAGTATTGCTGAGTGAAATCCACGGACTTCAAGCGTTCCGAGGTAATCAACATCGAAGAAAGAATGGCATCTATCTTTCTAACTTTAAGTGAAGGGATCAGCCCGTCGAACTCCTGATCGACCCACACGCACTTGACTTTCATCTGCTCGCAGATTGCATTGCCGATATCAAAATCAAAACCCGCCGTGCCGCCATCGGCTGTCTTGTAGGAGAACGGTGGATAGCTGGGTTCTATCCCGATGCGCACTGTTCTGGACTCTTCCGAAACTGCCAGCGTCGACGTCAGGGCGAGCGCGAAGAGTCCGATCAACTTGATCATACTCATGATGGATATTCCTGTTTTTTATTGGACTTGGGGAAAGTAAGCAGATGCAACTGCGTCGGTTTTAAATCGATGACTCACTTGCGATGACGGTAAGCGCCGCCATGACCCCATGAAGCACCCAGCACGTTCAGGATCATTCTGCCGGCGGTGATGCAGGTGATGGCATTGCTGGCATCGAAGCTGGGCGCCACTTCCACGACATCCATCCCCACCACGGTGCAATCGCGCGAAACGGCCCGCAATAGCGGTGCTATCTGGTCGAAACGCAGGCCCCCCGGTGACGGTGCCAGCACACCTGGCATGCCGGAAGGGTCCAGCCCGTCGGCGTCGACGGTGATATACACCGCAGCGCCTTTGGGGATCGTGGCCAGTACCGGCTCGATGCCGCCCGCGTGAACCTGTTCTGCGGTGAAGATCCGCGATCCGTAGGCCTGTGCCGCGGCGAACTCTTCGCGTCGGGCGCTACCGGTGCCGCGCATACCGATTTGGGTCATTCCGGAAATCCACGGCTTCTCACCAGCCCAGCGCAGCGGGCTGCTGTAGCCGCGACGCACGCCATTGACCTCGGCCCGCCAGTCCAGATGCGCATCGATGTGCAGAATGTGAACAGGGGTCTGCAGTACCGACAGGGCATCCAGCGCCGGAATGGTCACACCATGATCGCCCCCCAGGATGAACACCTGCGCCCCATCACCCCAGAGGCTGGCCAGCAATTCGGTGACCTGTGCGGCGTGTTCGTCGTAGCTTCCGTTGGCCCAGGGCATGTTGCCGTAGTCGACGCAGTGAGGCGGCAGCACGCTGGACAATTCGGCGCCCAGATCGAAATCCCAATGTTCCTGCCCATCGCAGAACTGACCGGATTGCCAGCGAATGGCGTCCGGGGCACGGGCCTGGTCATTGGGATGCGGGTTGCCCGGATATGGCTCGCTGTGCGGCAGCCCGAGCAGCGCCACTTGGGTTGGCTGGGCCCTCGGATTGGTTGCGATGGGCCAGTTCAGAAAGGGCCGAACCGGGGCGTGGGTGGTGTGCGTATTCATGGTCGAAGACTCCTGTAGAAGCCGTGGCGCGTTAGCCCGGCCCATTGAGTAGACTCAACGCCGCAGGTATCCTCAAGCTAAATAAATTAGCCTATCTTTAAAAAAACTAAACCAGAGGCACCATGCTCGACACCCGTGATCTGATGACATTCCTGGCCGTCATCGAGGAAGAAAGCTTCGAGGCAGCCGCCCGAGTGCTGCATGTCACGCCGGGGGCGGTATCCCATCGGATCAAGCAATTGGAAGAGAGTGTCGGCACGCTGCTGGTCAAGCGCTTGCTGCCGACCCAAGTCACGCCAGCGGGGGAAGTCGTGCTGCGCTTGGCGCAACAGGTTCGGATGCTGCAAATGGACGCCCGCCAGGAATTGAGCGAGGCCAATAATACGGTCAGTACCCGGCTGACGATTGCCTTGAACGATGACTCACTCTCCGCCTGGTTCCTGCCGGCTATCCTGCCGGTGATCAAGGCCCATGACGTGTCGCTGGACCTGCGCATGGGCGATCACGAACACACCAATCAACTGTTGCGTGATGGCACCGCCATTGCCGCGATAACAACCGATCCCAAGCCTGTCAGAGGCTGCGAGATCAAGGCGATCGGGGCCATGCGCTACAAGGCCGTCGCGACCCGCGCGTTCCAGGAAGAGTACTTTGCCAAGGGTTTTACCCGGCAGGCGCTGGAGCGTGCGCCGACCATTCTGTTTGATCGGCAAGACACCATGAGCGAGCGCTTCTGCCAGCAACAGTTCGGCCAGTCAGTGCAAATGCCGGTGCACTACATACCCAGTTCGCGAGGCTTGATCGAAGCGGCAATGATGGGATTGGGCTGGTGCATGGCGCCGGAAAAACTGATTCGCGAAGCCTGTGAAAGTGGTCATCTAATCGAATTGGCCCCTGAGCAGATGCTGGACATCCAGTTGTTCTGGCAGGCGTTCAAGCTCAATACCCAACTGCTGAAAGAGCTCACCAAAAGCATCAGCATTCCCGTCGATGCCTGATGGGGCACTGATCAGGTACTGGAGCCGAGCCATTCGATAAACTCATCGACTTCGGGGCGGCCCCGGCTGCTGTCATTACACACACAGTAGTAGTTATGCAGGGCCGGAACGCTCAGCGTGAAGGGCTGAACCAGCCGGCCGTCATCCAGGTCCCTGGCCGACACGAGTTCATCGCTGAGGGCGACGCCAAAGCCGTCGATAGCACCCTGAAGCACCATGCCAAAATCGTCGAAATGGACATCCGTGTATTCGCGCTCATGACAACGGGCTTCGGTCAGCCAGCGCCGCCACTGCGCCCCGTCGTCTTCATGCAACAGGCGATGATGGGTAAGGTCGGACAGTTGACGAATGGCCCGGTCGCCACGCAACAACTGCGGACTGCATACGGGCGTCATGCGAATGCCGTGCAGCAGGCGCCACCAGAAACCGGCACCGGGCGGCGTTCCATAGGTCACGGCAACATCCGCACGACGCCAGTCAACCAGACCGTAGCTGACCTCGCTGATGACATTGAGCTTGATGTGACGGTTCTCATCCATAAAGGTAAACAGCCGCGCCGCCAGCCAGGAAAGACCATAGGCTCCCGGAATGGACAGGGTCAGCGGCTTGACCTCATCAGGCCTGACGGTGGCGTTGCGCAGGACCGAAACCGCCCCGCCGATCTCCCTGATCGCGCTGGCCACGTGTTTCTGCAACACCCTGCCGCTGTCGGTCAGCACCAATTGCCGCCCCTGTTTGACCAACAATTCCACGCCCAGGCTGGCTTGAAGTGCTTTCAACTGCTGGCTTACAGCGCCGGAGGTGACATGCAGTTCATCCGCCGCCGCACTGATGTTGCCCAGCCGCGCAACGCACTCGAACACCTTGAAACTGTGGAGGGGTGGCAAGCTCATTGGTGACGGCCCAGGTTAGTCGATCGTGATGGTTCGGCAGGTAATAACTGATCCCGTAGACTCCGTCAATGAAAGGCCCGCGCCGTTTTCGACCAATGTTTAGATTTTCTAACGATAAACACTTTAATACTTATCGATTGATTGGCGACCTCGTATTGGTTTTGACTGAGCGCTCCACCACGAGGAAGTTTCACCCATGAAAATCAATAATAAAAAAATAGCCTTTGCCCTCACCCTGGCTGCGGCCTTTGTTTTAAACGCTAACGCCGAAGACGCCCCAAAAGAGAAATCCAATTTCGTCGTGCATAAACTAAGCGACAACCTTTACGCCATTGGCGAACCGACTTATTACCAAGCCAATTATTCTTATCTGATTATCGGCAATGACAAGGCCTTGATGCTCGATGCCGGCGCCGAGCAAAAAGAAGACATCACCAAAATCGTCAAGAGCATCACGCAAAAACCGCTGTCCGTGCTGCCCTCGCACCTGCATTTCGACCATATCGCCGGCCTGCACAACTTCGACAGCATCTATCTGCTGGATACCGAATTCACGCGCAAATTCAAGCAGGACGATGGGCTCTACCATGTGCCGGAGTCCGTGTATCTAGGGGATTTCGATAAGTTTGTGCTCGAACCGTTTAAGGTGTCCCGCCTGGTCGAGCCCAATGAAGTGATCGACCTGGGTGGGGTCAAACTGAAGCTGCTCAGCATGCCTGGCCACACCCAGGATGAAGTGGCGCTTTATGATGAAAAGAACAACGTGCTGTTGTCAGGCGACCATCTTTATCCATCGTCGCTTTTTGTGGGCAACATGAAAGATTACGTGGCCTCGGTTTCGGCAACGCTGAATGTCATTAATAAAGACACTGCCATTTATGGCGCTCACGCGGGCTCAGATCCTAATCTGGTTCCAAAGATGACCTATGAAGAGATTGTGCTGATTCGCGACAAGTTGAAAGCGGCTGAGAACAAAACTGTTAAACCTGATCCATTCCCTGGCTCTGATTTGGTCAAGAACACTAATCTTTATAACGTTGATAAAGAGGTGAGTATTCTTTCGGATATTGAATTCAAGGATGGCAGGAAGTATGGCTACTGATTACCAACGCAGGCATTTGGGGTTGAGCCTGTGCTTGCGACCCTGTCTAGCCCTGAAATAGGTTTACACCTGTTTCACCCCAACGCCCGATGCATCGCATCGGGCGTTTTGTATTTCAAAGACAGGTGCGGCCGCTCCGGTCTTGCGGACTGACAGGATGAACAGTGCTGAATAGATAGCGCTGCTATTGATCCCGTCCCGACATTCGATCAGGCGCAGAGCGCAATCCCGACTGCATGACTGGAGCAGCCGAAACCGCTTCGACAAAGTTGCCCTCTGTGATAGTTGTCTTCGTTCGCTGACCGCGAGAATCATAAGCCTGTCGACGTTCAATCCAGCGACGCAGTGCCAACAGCAACGCACTGACAAACCCGTACATCACCGTGACAATAAACGCCGATTGCAACAACGACTGCGGCGCGAAGCTCGATATCTGCTGTGAACGTCGCAACAATTCTTCATACGGAATGATGTACCCCAAAGACGTGTCCTGGACGATCGCCAGAACGGCACTGACCAGCGTTGGCAACATCAGCTTCAGCGCCTGTGGCAATACCACCCACATCATCGCTTGATGATCGCGCATGCCTATGGAAAGCGCGGCCTCCTTCTGCCCGCGCCCCAACGAAAGAATGCCCGCACGTACAACCTCCGCTGTCATCGCGCTGTGATGCAGCACCATGCCGAAAATCAGGTAGCCCAGTGCCGACCAGTGCAACCCGATCGAAGGCAGCAGGATGACGGTAAACAGAATCAGCAACAGCAGCGGTACCGCGCGAAAACAACCGATGTAGCCCGCCGCCAGCGTGCGCACCCAAAATCGGTTCGACAACCGCGCCATCGCCAGAGGTACTGCAAGGCTGAAGGCGAGTACCGTACTGATCACCGCAGCCAGCAAGGTCGCCATCAGTCCGTCAAACAGGAACTTCAAGGTGCCCGGATGCAGGAAAATTTTCCAGCGATGGGCATCGAACTGACCACTCGCCTCCAGGCGATGCCCGACCGCGTACATAAAGCAGAACAACAGGGCCACGCCAACCACCGAGATGATCCGGTTCCGCCGCCTTGCAACAGGACCCGGCGGTTCGTAGAGCAGATTGTCCGCGCTCATCGCAGCACCGCCATTTTTTGCTCAAGGACGCGGAAGAACAGGCCCGCGGGAAGGGTCAACAGGAAATAGGCCGCCATTGCACCGAGGAACGTCGGCACGGCCAAGGCGGTGTCGAAGTTTATTTTTTGCGCGGTATAGGTGATGTCGGCGACACCGATCGCAGCACCGATAGCGGACGCCTTGATCTGAATGATGAACAGATTGCCCAGCGGGGCGATCACCGACTGCACCGCTTGCGGCAAAACCACCTCGCCCAGTATCTGATCAAACCGCATGCCGATACTGCGGGCTGCTTCGATCTGCCCGATGGGCACGGTGTTGATGCCCGACCGCACCACCTCGCAGATCCAGGCCGCGCTGTACAGCCCGAGTACCAGGACCGTCGAGGTGAACAGCGAGTACATGAAGCCCAGCTTCGGCAAGCCGAACGTGAACAACAACAATAACGCCAGCAGCGGCATCATCCGCATGAGTTCTACGTAACTGCTGGCAAACCAGCGAAAGGGTGGCCATGGGCTCACCCTCATGATCGCCAGAAGCAGTCCGAGAACGATCGCAATGGCAAAGGACAGCAGGGTCAGCTGCACGCTGACTGCAATGCCCCCCAGGAAGCGTTCGATATAAGACATCAGGCTCACCTCTGCCTCTCTTTACTGTTCGATCACTGGCACCTGAGGCGCACCGAGTCCCTCTTGCAGATCCTTACCGTACATTTCCTTCCACTGGCCATTCTCGATGGCGGCGCTCAGTTGGCTGTTGAGCCAGTCACGCCAGGTCGTATCCTCCTTGATGACGGCAATGCCGTACGGTTCTTCGGTGAACGGCGTGCCGACCACGCGCATTTTTCCGGGTTGACGCATGGACTCACCGACCAGCGTCGCACCGTCGTCGACGTATGCGTCGAAGCGCTTGTCGATCAGCCCCTCGACGCACGCCGAGGCATCGCTGAACGTCACGATCTTGGCCGCAGGCGCCAATGGCTTGAGGTTGCGCTCTACGGTGGTGCCACTCAGAACGCAGACCGTCTTGCCATCCAGGTCGGCGGTCTTTTTGATCGAATCGTCATCCGCGCGGACCAGAGAATCCTGGCCGGCGAGGTAGTACGGGCCCGCGAAACCAATGACCTTCTTGCGCTCATCGGTCACGGTCATGGTCGCGATGACCATGTCGACGCGTTTGTTTTCGACCAGCGGAATGCGGTTTTCCGGTGTGGTGCTGACCCATTCGATGTTGTCTTCGGAACCGGTGAGCCTTTTCGCCAGCATTCGGGCCAGGTCAGCCTCGAAACCTTCAACATCCCCCGTCATGGGGTTGCGCGACGAAAACATCAGGGTATTGAGCGAGCTGCCAACGACCAGCTTGCCGCGCTTCTGGACCTTGGCCATGGTCGAATCGGCCGGGAACTGCTCAACGGTAGAGGCCGACGCGGCCGAGGCGAACATGCAGGTAGCCAGGAGGGAGACGCCGAGGGAAGCGATTCGTTTTAAGCGCATGGTTGTTTTCTCTTGTTCTTGTGATGTTGTTGAGTGAATCAGTGTGCAAGGACCTTGGACAGAAACTCACGGGCGCGCTCCGAGCGAGGGGCGCTGAAAAATGTCTCGGGCGGAGCACTTTCGACGATCCGACCGGCGTCCATGAAAATGATGCGATCGGCGGCGGAGCGTGCGAAGCCCATTTCATGGGTGACGACCACCATGGTCATCCCGGTGCGGGCCAGATCGACCATGACCTTGAGCACCTCGTTGACCATTTCCGGATCAAGCGCCGAGGTCGGTTCGTCGAACAGCATCACGCTGGGTTTCATCGCCAGTGACCGGGCCAATGCCACACGCTGTTGCTGGCCGCCTGACAATTCAGCGGGATAGGACTTGCCCTTGTGTGCCAGGCCGACCTGATCAAGCAGTTGCAAGGCCCATGCGTCTGCATCCGCGCCGCGCATGCCGAGGACTTTTCGCGGGCCCATCGCGACGTTCTGCAACGCGGTGCGATGGGAAAACAGGTTGAAACTCTGGAAGACCATTCCGACCTTTGCGCGCATCCTGGCCAGCGCCCCACCCTCTTCCGGCAGGCGCTCGCCGTGCAGAAAGATATCGCCATCGGTGACGGTTTCCAGGCGGTTGATGCAACGACAGAGGGTCGATTTCCCAGAGCCCGACGGGCCGATGATCACCACCACCTCACCAGGCTGTACCTCCAGGTCGACATCAAACAGCACTTGCTGACTGCCGAAAAACTTGTTGACGGCACGCAGTGAAATGGCAGGCGTTTTTTGAGTGAACGATTGAGCCGATTGCATGGTTTCTGGTCTGCCTCAATGATCTGACACGTGCCCGGCAGGCACCCCGAACTAGACGAAATTCAAATTCACCGTGGCTTTCAATTGACCGGCTCGCGAACCGTTGTAACTTCTCAACACCGGATCGGCCCAGGGCGTCAGCAGCGGATTGTCGCTGTCCTGATCCAGCACCCCCAGTTGTTTGAGCACGGCAATGGTCACCGCGAACACGCTGGCGAAATCGCCGTCACTGATCTTGACCGCCACGCCCAAGCCACGACTGCGGATACCGACCGTCTGCACGCCATCGGCACCGGTTTTCGCAACCCAGTCACCATTCGAAGACATCGTGATGCCCAAGTCGGCGCGACCGGTCCCCGAGACCATTTCCGGATGGCTGCGCATGGCATCGAACAGCCGCCGCAATACGGGATCGAGGCTGGCGTCACCCCCCGCCTCGGCACTGGCCAACCGCGCCCACAACAGGGCCAGGCGCGACAACGGCATGCCCAGGTTTGGCGCGTTGCAGCCGTCGATTCCGGTCCAGAGCTGATTCTCCGCAACCCCTGTCAACGCCGCGACTACCCGCTGGATGTCGCGCTGCAAGGCATGTTCGGGGGACAGATAGGTTTCGTTGGGCAAACCATGCAGGCGGCAATACGCGAGGAAACCGCTGTGCTTGCCGGAACAGTTGTGGTGGCGCTGATCGTAGCGAAAACCCTGGGGCGGCAGATTGTCCGCCGTGTAGAAATCGGGCAGATGGCAACCACACCCCAAGTCAGTGGACGCTCGCTGGATTTTTGAGAGCATGCCACTCACAGCATTCACGTGTGCGGTTTCGCCCGAGTGACTGGCGCACATTATGGCCACTTGTTCATCGGAGAAGCCGAAGTGCTCGACTCCGCCATCCCGGACGAACGGAATGGCCTGGAATGGCTTGAGCGTGGAGCGGGAAAACATCATCGAACCGGGGTCGCCGGCATAGGCCAGCAAACTTCCTTCGTTATCAACGACAGCCACCGATCCCCAGTGGATGCGCTCCACGTGTTCGTTTCGGGTAGCAATGGCCAATGGAACGTGTGCGGGGAAATCCATGGTGATCTCGATACTCCAAAGTTCGCTACAGGGGTCTACGTCCCTATCGCAAATACGTGGTCGGTTGGATGAACGACGTGCGCACTTCGATCAAAAATGAGTCTATATTCAGTCAAATACTGATGGAATATCGCGAAACAGAATTCGGTTTTGCATCCAGCGCAAAGGCAACCACTTCCAACATGACGTCTGAAACGGCACGTATCGATCACTTGGGGGTCATGAGAGCACTGGTCAAAGTGGTCGAACTGGGCACCTTTTCCGCAGCGGCCCGGGAGATGCACGTCTCCCCTTCAACCCTGACCCGCATGATCACGACGCTGGAAAAATCCCTGGGCACGACCCTGCTGCACCGCACCACACACATCGTCGCCCTCACGGAAGCGGGCCAGATCTATCACGCGCGGGCGTTGTCGATGATCGCGGATCTGGACGACACCTTGCGTGTCGTCAGCGACCTCAACCTGGCGCCCAGCGGCCCGTTGAAACTCGTATCGCCGGTGGCATTCGGCAGACGGTTCCTCGCACCGCTGATCGCGCCATTCCTCCAGATGTATCCGGGTATTCAAATGGATCTGCGGTTGACCGACAACCACAATGACATGATCGTAGGCGGCTTTGATCTCGATATTCACGAGGGCGAAAATCATCTGGCGAACCTGGTTGCCTATCCAATCTGCCGCAACGATTCATTGCTGTGTGCCACACCCGACTATCTCAGACGCAACGGCCCTCCAGCCACCCCCGCCGAACTCAGCTCACATAATTGCCTGATCTACCTGCACCCTGACAGCGACCCGCATTGGTACTTCACCAAGGATGACGTAAAGCACTCGATTTTCCCCAAGGGTAATCTGCAATCGGACAACTCGGAGCTGCTGCTTGAAGCCGTCTGTGGCGGCCTGGGTATTGCAGAATTTGAAATCTGGCTGGTGCGTGACCAGCTCTTGAGCGGTGAATTGCAAATCGTGTTGCCTGAATATCGGTTTGTTAATTCACTGACCGGGAATCAAATCTACATGGCTTACCTTCCCAATCGACGTTACTCGACAAAAGTCAGGGTGCTGCGCGACTTTCTTCAAGACCGACTCAAGGGCATAAGCGAACTGCCTCCCGAGCTTTTCAAGTGTCGGTCATGAGCAGGTGCTCACGGTTAAATGAGCGAGCTTCCGGCAAAGATGCTGATTCGGGCCCGTCCGAAGATGTCGAGCAAATGCTGGAACGCGTCTACCAGGGAAGCTGCCTTTGCATATCAATCATCTTATGCGCTACTTATTACGCCAAAACCAGTGAGTCATAGTTCTGGACGATCGCCCGGAAACGATTCGGAAAAAGATATCGATGAGGGATGAGGAATTACTCTTCAAGTGATGCGAGGACTTCGCTTTAGTCGTGGCGCCCAATTGCTCAGGATGGCACATGCCCTATCACATTATCTTGCTCGTACTTTTCGCAGCACTCTTGCATGCCAGTTGGAATGCCGCATTGCGCGGTGGCGCCGACAGACTTTGGTCGATGACGATCATGTGCGTGGCGGTAGCCATCGCCAGCGGCACAATAGCCTTGTTTTTGGAAGCTCCGGCCCAAGCCAGCTGGTTCTACGCGGCGCTTTCAGCGGTGCTGCACGTTGGCTACAACTTGTTCCTGGTACGCAGCTATAAGGTTGGAGACCTTGGGCAAACTTACCCTATCTCACGGGGCTCCTCGCCTGTCCTGATTACCCTCGCCGCTTCGCTTTTTGCCGGAGAAACGGTTGGGCCAGTGGCGATGATCGGCATTTTACTGGTGTCAGGCGGCATCATCTCGCTGGCCTTTAGAGGGCGCAAACTTGCCGTTCCCAGTCTGCCTTACGCCCTGGGAACCGGTTGCTTCATTGCGGCTTATAGCGTGACGGATGGCATTGGCGTCCGCCTGTCCGGCGCGCCGATGGCATACACGGTATGGATGTGCGCCTTGTGGGGCGTCCTGATGCCTTTGGTGTATGTCGGTGTGCGCGACGCGAAAAGTTTATGTTCCTTGCGACCGGGGTTCATGTCGGCCTTCATTGGAGGTCTGGTTTCACTTCTGGCCTATGGCATCGTCATCTACGCCATGTCCGCCGCGCCCATGGGAGCGGTGTCGGCATTGCGCGAAACCAGCGTGTTGTTCGCGGCATTGATTGGATATTTTTTCTTGGGCGAAACACTGACTGTCCGAAAGGTATTGGCATGCGCGGTGATTGCTGTCGGCACGATCATCATTGGCTGACGGCAAGGGCGCAAAGCCGAGGTCAGCTTGGGGTCGGTTACCGCCCTTCGCGACAGGCAACTACCGGCCAGAAGGGGCCTGTGGACACCCTAATGGCGAAACAGTAGCTTATGTAGCTAGCGGCGAGAAATACTCAACAGCGGTTCACCCCGCCCATGCCGCGCTTCACTATGGACGATGTCGAGAAATGGGACCGAAAACTGAAGAGCTGATCTGCATTCTTGCTCAGCTTACAATCCTGCTCGAAAGCGATGGAGACACCCATTGGAGCTTTTGGATACGTAAGGCAAGGGCACTATTGCTGGATTCTGATTACTTTGGAATTGAGTACCTATTGTCAGCCTACGGCGGAATGGGCTCATTAAATGATCTCGTTCTTGGTCAAAGCTACGTCGACGGCGCCCTTTCCTGGAAGCCAGGTCATGTCGAGCTAAACGAGAGATTCATTGAGTTGCGCAACAAAGCCGAGCAGCTCGCTAACGCAATAAAACGGTCTCAAGCTTGATCTGGCACCTAAACAACGCCCCTGCAGCCGCGTTTGTGCATTCCCTTCGTGTCAATCCTTAGACGGCGGTAGATGAACCCAATTCTCGACACGGCAGCTAATAGACAACTGACACCCAGTTTCAACGAGTTGTCAGACTCTTGTTGGCTATCGTTAGCTGAAAACCTGATCCAACTTCAAGGGTTCAAACGATTGGGGTCACCTGTCATAGGCGTTGATGAAAGTATTCACCAGAATTTCCAATGTTCTGAATTCAGCCTCGCAGCCGGCTGGGACAACTGGTCTGGGCATTACTTGCTTTCAGACTCAGTGGCGGGCGATGTTTTTCTGCAAAAGCTCTTCGACCAGCTCCGATCCTGACAGGCGACTCAAGTCATTCGCTCCGCTGACTGGGAATGCTAGCCAGCGCTGAACGTGAATGACTGCAGTCCTGCCGCGGCGCTTTTCGATCTGTCCAACTCTCTCGGCGCACCGACCCGACTCAAAGATCTCGGTCTGACCGAAGCCGACCTGGATCGCGCCACCGATATCGCACTGTCTAATCCCTACTGGAACCCGAGGCCCATTGAAGCGGTGGCGATCCGTCAATTGCTGCAAGACGCTTATGAGGGTGTCCGTCCTAAATAATCCAAATAGAAAAAGGCAAACCGAGTGATGAAGCACTCGGCTTTGCCGTGTGATGCAAAGATTAAATCCGGGAAGTTCTACGCTGAGTTCTGAAAATTTGCCTCAGCGTCTGATTTTCAGTAATGGGACCAGACAGAATTGCCGGTCAGGGGTGGGACACGGGATTGCGTCGCCTTAGAGAAGCCCGCGACAAGGGGGCAATCGGAATGTTTCGAACGTGGTCAGGCACCTGACTCAGGATCGCTAGCCGGCATATTGCGCTGCTCCCTTTCATCGTCGTCAAGTTCGTTCATCCGGGCTGGGTCGGGATCGTCGACGCGGTTGTCAGGACCCGTTTCTGGATGCTCATCCGACACCGAGCGATTGGCATATACATCGGTCAAATCTTCGTCGACCGGTGCCTCGTCGTCTGGGGGCAGTGGGACCTCGGGCGCATCCCTCTCGGAGTCATGACCGGTTTCGTTGTCGGTCATACGTGTTTCCGGTTGCTGCGATTTGTTGCCAGGGGCGTTCTCGTCAATTTCCATGGTGGCTCTCCGTCTTCATGCCCGGAAATTCGGTGCTTAAACGTGAGAGAGTCACACCACGTTCGAGTGCCCGGCATTGGACGAATGGCAGAAAACGAAAAACCCTGAACACTGATGATTCACGCGACTTTCAGCGTATCGACACGTACACGCCCATCCGCCATGAGCTGCAGATATTCACGCCATTTTTTGAAAGCTTGCTGCTGTCTGTTGGAAGCTTCCAGCCACAAGGCGCCACCGATGTGCTCAACCGGGATGCACATCATCTGCTCGATCGCAAGATCAAGCTCATTGGCGAGCTCACGCCCATTCGGCAAATCAAGGATCAGTGGTCGCATGGAAACCTGCCTTCTTTTTTTGGGGCTATTGCATCGACTTGCCATTCTTTTATTCGTGCGCGAGCCCCGACGAACGGTTGCTGTAATCTCGACATGTGCCGCTGAGAACTCAAGAAAACCGTAACGCCAGCGAGACTCATACCCGATAAAAGTGGCGATACCAATTCACAAATTGCGGCACACCGGCTTCAATCTCCACTTGCGGAGAAAAACCGACCCAGTCTGCCAGCGCCGAAACATCGGCCCATGTATTGATGACATCGCCAGCCTGCATCGGCAAAAAATTGCGCTGAGCTTTAATGCCCAATGCCGATTCCAGACACTCGACAAAGTCCAGCAGCGCGACCGGCTTGCCGCGCCCTATGTTGAATATTCGGTTGACGCCTTCGGTCTCGGTTTCCGGGACCGGGGGCCTCGGGCACAGTCGGACAATGCTTTCGACAATGTCGTCAACGTAAGTGAAATCCCGCGCCATCTGACCATGATGGTAAATATCGATCGGCCAGCCTTGAAGTATTGCTTCGGTGAACTTGAACAGCGCCATGTCCGGCCTGCCCCAAGGTCCGTAGACGGTAAAAAAACGAAGCCCGCTGGCTTTCAGCCCGTAGAGATGGCAGTAGCTGTGGGCAAGTAACTCATTGGCGCGTTTGGTGGCGGCGTACAAGGAAACGGGTTGCTCGACTGCATCGTCGACGCTGAATGGCAATTTGCTGTTAGCGCCGTACACAGAACTGCTGGACGCATATATCAGGTGCGCAGGTCGATAGTGTCGACAGGCTTCCAGCACATTCAAAAACCCGACCAGGTTCGATTGCGCGTAGACATCCGGATTTTCCAGTGAGTGACGAACCCCTGCCTGCGCGGCCAGGTGAATGACTTCGGTGAACCCCTCTTCTTTGAATAACGCCATCAAGGCCGGTTTGTCGACAATGTCCATCGTCTGAAAACGGAAACCGGGCAACTCATTCAGTTGCGCGAGTCGGGCCAGCTTCAGTTTTACGCTATAGTAATCGTTGAGGTTGTCGATACCGACAACTTCAACACCTTCCTCGCACAATCGTTTAGCCGTGTGATGTCCAATAAATCCTGCCGCACCTGTCACCAGAATGGTCATAATACCCACCCGCTTGTTGAACCTCAGGCAGCTATTTATAGCGTCGCTTAATCACAAGATCCAGTTCATATAACCATGCCCCAATATTGGGTAGTGTCCTCTTGGCAACTAGCCAAACCCATGACTACGGACAGATAAAAAAGTTTAATCCGTTCGACGGAAAAAAATTCGTCTTTAAAATCAAATATTTGAAATAAATCAACTTTACTTTTGGATGGATGGCATTTTTTTTGACAAGGAACGTTTGACAGCTTGTCGAGAGTGGTCAATAACTACACGGGTCTGTTGAAATAGAATACGAATACAGTTTTCTTCGTAGTCTCTATTCCTTAGGCAACTTACGAATTCATTGTTTTGATCCTGCTCCCTGACAAGGACCGTGCGGTAGCTTTGTCTTTAAAAAACCACTCAATGGTTATACCCGAAAGACTGTCAGATATAACGCACTAGACAAGTTCACTGTTACATCCATGCAACAGTTGTGACTCATTACTGATA
The DNA here is from genome assembly GCF_047784845.1 of Pseudomonas sp. NFX98. Lineage (NCBI taxonomy): Bacteria > Pseudomonadati > Pseudomonadota > Gammaproteobacteria > Pseudomonadales > Pseudomonadaceae > Pseudomonas > Pseudomonas sp. NFX98. Next base: position 110,678 of record NZ_JBLNNF010000002.1, read on the forward strand.
CACACTTACGAGCATCGCATATAACAATAACTCTGCCTGACTTAATTACTTATCGGCCCTCAGTAGAGCCACTGCCTGCCTAAACTTTCGATTTTTACGGAGTTTACCAGCATGCCCGCAATCAGCTCCGAGCGTTCCAACTGGTACCTGTTGCAATGCAAACCTCACCAGGACGAACGTGCCCATCTCAATCTGCTTCAACAACACTATGCCGTTTTTCATCCTCAGGTGCTGAGTGAGCGCGTGATTCGTGGAAAACGACAGCAGGTACGGGAATCCCTTTTTCCCGGTTATCTGTTTATCCATCTTGGAGGTAACGACAATTGGGCGCCCATACGCTCCACCCGTGGCGTCAGTCGTTTCGTCGAATTCAATCATGGTCCAGCGACGGTGGCCGAGAACGTCATCGAGCATCTGCGTGCGCGCTGTTTCGAATCATCGATATCTCGCGATGGCCCGCCGCTTACACCCGGTGACCACTTGCAGATAATCCGTGGGCCACTGTCATCACTCGAGGGAGTTTTCATTACTTCGCAGGGGCCGGAGCGCGTCATGATCCTGCTTCAATTTCTGAATCGGAACCAAACGATTTGCATGCCACTACGTGATCTCGAACGTCAGCTATCCTCGTTTCACCCCAATATCTGACTGTTTGTCTAGGAGCCATGACATGGCCTTGAGTTCACGCTGCCCTTTTGCACTGCTTATGGTCTCTCTTTACCCGGGAGTGGCCTGGAGTCTCGATCCGGCGCCTATCAATGTTTACGGATTCGATTTCACTCCGACCTTTCTGGTTTCAGAAAGCTATGACGATAACTTCCGGGAGCTGGAGAACGATAAGCAGTCCTCGATGGTCACCAAGCTGGTGCCCAATTTCGAGCTCAAGGCCGAAGATCGCAACAGCGCCACCCGGCTGATCTGGCAGCCCGCCCGCTACATTTACCACGATGAATCAGATGCCTCGTACACCGCACAACGGGTGCGGGCGGACAGCATCATGGAGTTCACCGACCGGCACCGTTTGAAACTCGAAGCCGAGTACCGCAAATGGGAGCGCACCGAATCGACGGCGGTCGAAGGCGAAAATGACAAGTTCAACAACAAACGGGTGGGTGGTCTGTACACCTTCGGCGCCAAGAGCGCGGACAACCAGATCGATTTGGGCGCCAGCTACGCGGAGCTTCGTTCAGACAATTCCGACGGCATCAACGACGACAAAGAACGAAATACCACCGCACTCACCAGTACCTGGTATCACCGCATCGGCAGCAATACCCGTGGCCTGCTGGAATACGACCATACCGATTTTGACTACCAGGAACCCAACAGCACGCGCAGCAGCAAATCCAACGCGCTATACGCCGGTGCCGCCTGGGACATCACGGCCAAGACCACCGGTAAAGTACGCCTCGGTTACGAGAAAAAAGACTTCGACAGCAGCGAATCCAAGGATCTCGACAACCCGACTTGGCAAGTGGACATGCAATGGAAGCCACGCACCTATTCAACGTTCACCTTTGTCGCCCGCCAGGCACTCGCCGAAGGCGACGACGGTGCCGATGCCGTGAAGTCGACCTTTACCCAGGTCGGTTGGCGCCATGGCTGGACGGACCGGATCACCACCGTGGCACAGGCCGGGTTCGGTCGGTATGTCTACGAAGGCCAGAGCCGCACGGACGATTTACAGGACTACAACCTGGCGGTGATTTATGCGATGCGCCGGTGGCTGGATATCGAACTCGGCTATCGGTTCCGCGACAACGACTCGGATGCCGACAACGAAAGTTTTACCCGCAACGTAGTTCAGATCAGCTTCAACGTAAGCCTCTAAGAGGGTTTCGCCATGAAATCGCATACTCTTGGCCTGTTGTTCGCACTGGCGGTTCTACCCAATAGCTATGCAGCCGATCCCGACACTCAGTACAAACTGGCTGCCGGCGACGTCTTGCGCATCATCGTGTTCGGCGAGCCGGAGTTGAGCATGAAAAAGATCCGCCTGAGCGATGCCGGGACGTTTTCCTACCCCTTTCTGGGAGAGATTTCCGCGAAAGGACTGACCCCCAACCAAGTCGAAAAAATCATCGTCGACGGACTTAAACAAGGGTACCTGACCGACCCGAAAGTCAGCTTGAGCCAGATCGAATACCGTGCGTTCTACATCAACGGCGAAGTGAAAAAACCCGGTAATTATCCATTCATACCCGGGCTGACCCTGGAGAAAGCCATTGCCCTGGGCGGTGGCTTGACCGAACGGGCTTCGATCAAGCGCGTAACCATCGTGCGCGGTGATGGCGGCGCCACGCTCACCGATGAAGTGACCCGAAACACCACGATTGGCCCCGGTGACACCATTTCCATTGCACAAGGCTTTTTCTAATCATGGACAACAGCCCTAGCACCTACGTCGAACGTCCTCTTCAAACGCATGTACATCAGCATCAACAGTACAGCGAAGACAAGGACACCATTGACCTGCTCGCGCTCTGGAGGGTGATCTGGCGCGCCAAATGGAACATCGCCTTACTGGTCCTGCTTTGCTGTGCGTTGGCGGCCCTCGCGGTTTCGGCCATTACCCCGCAATACATCGGCAGTACCACCCTGCTGTTCAACGATAAAACACCGCCACTGATGTCTTTCCAGCAAGTCAAGGACTCGGGCAGCAACGCTACGGAATACTTGCAGACGCAACAAGCGCTGCTGCAATCGCGAGAGCTTGCCGAACGCGCGGTGAAAAAACTCGGCCTGACCACCAACCCGATCACCGACCCGCGCCAGCAACCGACATCTTGGTTCACACCGCGCAAATGGCTGGCACAGCTCGAGCTAGACCAATGGCTGCCGGGACTGAGCACATGGGTACCGATAAAAAACGCGCCCAGCGAAGACGACGTGTTCAATCAGGTCACGCAAAATCTCATGCTCAATACCAGCGTCAAATTCGTAGGGAAAAGCCAGCTGCTGGAAATCGAGGTCGAACTGCCGGACCCGGTTCTCGCGGCAGCGGCGGCCAACGCGCTGGCTCAGGGCTTTACCGACAGTCAATTGGACACCAGCGAGAAATCCTCGCAGGCCACCACAGCCTGGATGAACACACGACTGGTCAAGCTGCGCGACAACTTGCGTGTCGCCGAGAAAAAGCTCCAGGGCTATCGGGAAGAGCAAGGGCTCGTCGACGTCGGCGGTGTTGCCACTATCAGCGCCAACGAACTGGAGATGACCGGCAATCGCATGGTTGATGCCCGTCGTAACCGCGCCGAAGCCGAGAGCGAGTACCGTCAGGCGAAAGCCCTGAGCAACGGCGATCTGAGTCGACTCTCCAGCGTGCCGGCAGTCTTGAGTAACCCGTTGGTCCAGCAATTTCAGGCGGATCGGGCCAAGGCTCAAGCCAAGGTCGATGAGCTGGCAGGACGCTATGGGCCGAAACACCCGAGCCTGATTTCCGCGCAGTCCGAATTGCGCGCGGCCACCACGAGCCTGCAATTGCAAGTGCAGCAGGTGGTCGCCGGGATCGAACGGCAGTACCAGCTCGCCTCGGCCAGTGAAGCCTCGCTGCGCCAATCCTTCAATAGCAACAAGGCGCAGATCCAGGACATTGCCCGCAAAGAGTTCCAGCTGCGCGAGTTCCAGCGTGAAGTCGACAGCACCCGCGCGCTGTATGAAACCTTCGTCACCCGCTTGAAGGAAACCGCCGCCACCGCCGACATGGACTCCACCAAAGTACGCATTGTCGACTCGGCCATTGTTCCCGTAGAAGCAAGCAAGCCTCGTAAAAAATTGATTGTGGGGATCGTCGGATTAGTCGCGGCGGTGTTTGGCATGGCGCTGGCCTTGCTCATGGACAAACTGAGCAACACCTTCAAGACTGATGAATCGATTGAAAGCACGTTGAACGTTCCGCTGCTCAGCGTGGTACCGCTGGTCCTGAAAAAAAGCCGGCGGCAATTGGCGCGATTGTTCGAGGACAATGAGAACCCGCGCTTCTCCGAGACCATTCGCAACTTGCGCACCTGGCTGATGTTGCAAAGCAGTGATATGCCGTCGCAGGTGGTACTGGTCACTTCAACCGTTTCCGGTGAAGGCAAAAGCACCATTGCCAATAACCTGGCCAGCTCGCTCACTCCGCTGGAGCGTGTGTTGCTGATCGATGCGGATATGCGTCAGCCAACCCTTTCGCTGAACTTTGACTTTGCGCCTGACAGTCCGGGGCTGGCCAATGTGATTGCAGGCACTGCGAGGCTCGAAGACTGCATCGTTTCGGTGGGCAATCTGGACATGCTGCCGGCCGGAATGGTCATGCCGTCTTCCTCGGATCTGTTCACTGCACCGCGCCTGCCTTCCCCGGCCGAGGCCCTTAACCCGTCCCGCCAGCCTCCGCCGCAGGATCTGCTCAGCTCACCGCGCATGGAGCGCATGCTTGAGGCGCTGAAATCGCGTTACCGCCACATCATTATCGATTCACCCCCTGCGGAGATGATCAGCGACGCGCTATTGCTGGCCAGGCATTCAGACGCGGTGATCTATGTGGTCAAGGCCGACAGCACGCCGATCAGCCAGGTCCAGAGGGGCATAGCCACATTGAAACAAAGCCACGTGCCGGTATTTGGCGCAGTGCTCAATCAGGTAGACCTGCGCAAGGCGCGCAAGTACGGCTACCACCATTCCAAGTCGTTTTATAACTACGACTTCGCACCCCGGTAAAACCCGGTCCCTCGGTCTGTCACCGGACCTGTTTCATCCATCACAACAATTAGCTTCACCTCTGCCGAGCTACGGAAAGCCTGCGGGAGCCACGCCGTGTCTGCTCCCTCAGCGCTGATGCATTCTTCCTCCCTTGAGGTCAAGCCCATGACACCGCTCTACACCAATCAAATGGCACACCGCCGAGGCCTGACGTTCTGGGGGCAATGGTTGTGTGCGATGACGCTGGCGATCGCGCTGTTGATGCTTCTCGTGTATTGGCGAGTCGGCAGTCTGACCAGCGGATACCGCATTCTGATAATCCTGACTGTGCTCGGTTCAGTGCCGATCTACAGCATGATGCAGGTTTACCACAAGCGTCATGGCCTGGTGGTCGGGCTCGGTCGGCTACTGGTTGCCTGGCTGATCCTGCTGGCGGTCCTGGCGGCCATTGCGTTCTTCACCCAGACCAGTGCGATTTACTCGCGCCAGGTCATTATGGTCTGGGCGGTTTTGGGTTTTGTCGTCCAGGCCGGGAGCTTTCTGCCCCTGCACTACTTCGCCCGGCTGCATTCGCGGATGATCTGCAGGGAACGTCGCTCGGTGATCATCGGCACGTGTCCGACGGCCCATGAACTTGCGAAAAAACTGACCCGACCGAACCGTGCCCTGGCATTGGGTTTCATCGCCGCAGCCGATGACAGCGGGCCGGCACCGAGCATTTTGCCGTTGCTGGGCCATGTCGATGAGATCCGCGAGATCATCACCCGACTGGAAGTACGCCGCGTCTACATCGTCCTGACGATGGCGCACGCAGCCACCATCGAAGCGCTGTACATCGATCTGCTGGACATGAACGTTGACGTGGTGTGGATCCCGGATTTCGGCAGCATGGTGCTGCTCAATCATTCGATTTCCGAAATAGAACGAATGCCGGCCATCTATCTCAACGAGAGCCTGATCAGCTCGCATCCCGCCAGTCTTTTTTGCAAGGACCTGTTCGAACGCAGCCTGGCGGCCATCGCCATTATTGTCCTCAGCCCGTTGCTGGTAGGCGTAGCGATTGCCGTCAAGATGACCTCCGCCGGCCCGGTGCTGTTCACGCAAAACCGACATGGCTGCAACGGCGAAGTGATCACGGTCTGGAAGTTTCGTTCGATGCGCCTCCACGACGACCGTGACGTACGCCAGGCCACCCGTGACGATGATCGTGTCACGCCGCTCGGACGCTTCCTGCGTCGCAGTTCCATCGACGAATTGCCACAGTTGTTCAACGTATTGTTCGGCCAGATGGCCCTGGTCGGCCCCCGGCCCCATGCCGTTACACACAACATTTATTACACCGGCAAAGTGCGCGCCTACATGGCTCGTCACCGCCTCAAACCAGGAATTACCGGGTTGGCCCAGATCACCGGGCATCGAGGCGAAACCGAAACGGTGGAAAAGATGCAGCTGCGCGTCGCCCAGGACCTCAATTACATCAACCAATGGTCGCTGTGGCTGGACATCAAAATCCTCATCAAAACCCCCTTCACGCTGTTCTCCAAAAACATCTATTGACGCCCTGCCCAATCGTGGACCTGTGCCACGACGACCCGAGGTTAGATCATGAATGTGAGCGTATTCGGTATTGGTTATGTGGGCCTGGTACAAGGCGCCGCGCTGGCGGAAGTCGGACACCACGTCCTCTGCGTGGATGTCGACATTGCCAAGGTCCAGGCGCTGAAGGACGGCACGCTGCCCCTCTACGAGCCGGGTCTGAAAAATCTGGTACGTGAAAATTATCAAAGTGGTCGACTGCAGTTCGCCACTGACCTTGTCAGCGCCGTCCACCATGGGGATGTGCTGTTGATCGCTGTGGGCACGCCGCCTGATGAAGATGGCTCGGCAGACCTTAAATACGTGCTGGAGGTAGCGCAAACCATCGCGCTGAACATGGACCGCCATCAGATCATCGTCGACAAATCCACCGTTCCGGTCGGCACCGGTGACCGGGTGCGCGCACAGATCGAGCAGGTGCTGGCCGACAACGGTCGCAGCCATCTGACCTTCGATGTGGTTTCAAACCCCGAGTTTCTCAAGGAAGGCTGCGCGGTCGAGGACTGCATACGTCCCGACCGGATAATCATCGGCACCGACAGCCCGCACGCCGAAGCGGTCATGCGCGAGCTGTACGAGCCGTTCAATCGCAATCGCGAAAAAATCATCGTCATGGACATGCGCAGCGCCGAGCTCACCAAGTACGCGGCCAATTGCATGCTGGCGACCAAGATCAGTTTCATGAACGAAATGGCCTGCCTGGCCGAAAAACTTGGCGCCGATATCGAGATGGTTCGACACGGCATCGGCTCCGATCCGCGCATCGGGTATCAATTCATTTACCCGGGCCTGGGCTATGGCGGGTCGTGTTTTCCCAAGGACGTGCAGGCACTGATCCAGGTGGCCACCAGCGTCGACATAGACGCCCGGGTACTCAAAGCCGTCGAGTCGCGCAACCACGAACAGAAAGCCAGCCTGTACACCCGGATTTTCGATCACTTCGATGGGGCCCTTCGCGGCAAGACGTTCGCCTTGTGGGGCCTGAGTTTCAAACCCAACACCGACGACATGCGCGAAGCCCCCAGCCGGGTCTTGATGGAAGCGTTGTGGCATGCCGGCGCCAGCGTCCAGGCGTACGACCCCAAAGCCATGGAAGAAGCCCAACGCCTTTATGGCTCGCGCGATGACCTGGTACTGGCGGGCACCAAAGAGGCGGCGCTGAAGAATGCCGACGCGCTGATCATCGTCACCGAGTGGCAATCGTTTCGGGCACCGGACTTCGACCTGCTCATCCGGCAGCTCAAGCAACCGTTGATTTTTGACGGGCGCAATTTGTTCGATCCACAGCGGTTGAGCAAGCGCGGCATTACCTACGTCTCCGTTGGCCGCCAAACCCACCCGGTCTACTGACAGGAGCTGCCCATGATCAGTCTGCAGATAGTCCGGCATTACTCACCGTCATTGCTCGACGCAAACCAGGCGTATTCGTTCATCAACTTTGCGTCCATCGGCAGTTTTATCGAGCAGACGCCGAGCACCGTCGCCTATTTTTGCGACGGTATGCTGATGTCGCTGTTCATGTCCCGAGTGACCGGCTGTGCGATCGACCGAGTCAGTTTCGACTTCACCTCTATTGCCGACGCGGTACTGGGTAGCGCCGAGCAACAGCGCAAACGCGTGTATTTCGTTGGCGCCCGGCAGGCTGAGCTGGAGCTGTTCATCGGCAAGATCAGGACGCTCTATCCGCGGCTGACCATCGCCGGTTATCACAACGGCTACTTCGATGCATCCCGGGCCGAAGACATTCAGGCCGACATCCGCCGCAGCGAAGCGAACATCCTGATCGTCGGCCTTGGTGCCGGGCTACAGGAACGGTTCGAACTGGATGCGTTGCGTGCAGGCTTTCGTGGAGTCGCCTTTACCTGTGGCGGATTCATTCACCAGGAAGCCATGGCTACCCACAATTACTACCCCCCGGTGATCAATCAACTGCATCTGCGCGCGTTTTACCGGATGTATCGCGAGCCCCATACGATCAAACGCTACCTCCTCGATTATCCGAGCAATTTTTTACACCTGCTGAGGCTACTCGTTCAGCGCAAAGTCGCCATCAGCGTGGGGGAATGACCATGCACATCCTGTTCATTCTCAAGGATTTCAGAGTGGGAGGCGGTATCGAGCGCGTCCAGCAACGGTTGTCCGAGCAGTTTCTCAAGGACGGCCAACGCGTGAGCTTTTTCGTCATGAATGGTGACACGGCGAACACCGCGGGTGTGCAAACGCTCAACGGCGCTGGCGGCGGCATCGTGGGCTTGCTCAAGTCCATCGTGCTGTTGCGCCGACTCATTCGCCGTGAGGGCATAACCCACCTGATTTCGGCCAAGGAGCAGGCCAACCTTTGCACCTGGTTCGCCACGCTGGGCCTTCCTTGCAAGGTCATCTATAGCCGCCACGCGACACTGGATTGCTCCGAACAGAAAACCGGCCCCTCAAGCTTGCGCCTGCTCTATGCGCTGTACCTCTGCGGCAGCGGCAAGGTCGTAACGGTTTCAACGGCCCTGCGCCAGTCGCTTGTCGACCTGATGCCCTGGGGTCGCCAACGCATCCGTTATTGCCCCAACGCCGTGGTCACCGACCAACTGCTGCAAGCCTCAAAGGCGCCGCTGCCCGACGGCATACCCCGCGACTATTGGTTGGGGTTGGGCCGCCTCGTCGAGCCCAAAGGGTTTCATCTGTTGCTCGATGCCTACGCTCTGGCGCTGCGTAGCAAAGCACTGCCGGACCTGGTGATCGCCGGCGACGGTCCCTTGCTCGATGCATTGACCGCCCAGGCCAGGCAATTGGGCATCTCGGACCGCGTGCACTTCAGCGGATATCTGAGCAATCCCTATCCGCTGCTCAGGCACGCACGGCTGTTCATTCTGAGCTCTCTGCAGGAAGGCATGCCGACCGTACTGATCGAAGCGCTGGCGCTGGGTACGCACGTACTGGCGTGCGACTGCGAGAGCGGGCCGAGGGAATTGCTGGACAACGGCCGGCTGGGTCAACTGGTCAACGTCAACGACGTACCCGCCCTGGCAAATGGAATGCTGCGCAGCCTGACTTCACCGGATTGCGTTGCGCCGAGCGCAAAAATGCTCGCCGATGCCATCCATCCGTACACCAGCCAGTACGCTGCGAAAACGTACTACCAGGTATGGAACCAATGAAAAAGTTGCTGATAATCCTGCATGACCTCAGCGCAGGCGGGGCCGAGAAAATGATGGCGCGCCTCGCCAGCGCACTGGTGGACGCCGGCAATGACGTGACCTTGCTGATGCTCACCGGTGGCGGCCTGCATGCGGCGCACCTCGACCCGCGGGTCAAACAGGTTGAATTGCGCAGCCCGCGTACCGCGCGTGCCGTACCGGCGCTCGCGCGATTTCTGCGTACAAATCGCTTCGACGCGCAATTGGCCGCCCTGACTCACGTCAACGTAGTGGCCATCGTCGCCGCATTGCTGTCGGGAACACTGACACGGTTGCATGTCAGCGAGCGCAATGCGTTTTCCCATGACAAGCATGTCAATCCCGACTTCATGGTGCGTCTGGCGTATCTGGTGGCGCCGCTGCTGTATCGGCTGATTCCCAATCCGGTGATCTGCGTCTCGCGAGGTGTCGCCCAGGATCTGGTCGACACCACCATTGCACGTGGCCGGGACGTGACCATTGCCGACAACCCGGTCCTTGATGACGACTTTCGCAACAAAGCGCCGCAGCGGCCCAGTCACCACTGGCTCCTGGAAAAGTCCGGACAGGTGATTGTCGCCGTGGGGCGCCTGGCGGCGCAAAAAGGCTTCGACACCTTGATCAGCGCCTTCGCCTTGTTGCCGGACACCAACACGCGCCTGATCATTTTTGGCGAAGGCGCGCTGAGGGTCCCGTTGCAAGACCTGGCCCGAACCCTCGGCGTGGCGGATCGAGTCGATCTGCCGGGCTATGCCAGCGACCCTGTGGCTGAAGTGGCAGCAGCCGACTGCTTTGTGCTGTCGTCGCGCTTCGAGGGCAGTCCCAATGCGCTGGTCGAAGCCTTGTCCACCGGCACTCCGGTGGTGTCGACTCGCTGCCCCCATGGCCCGCAAGACATTCTCCTCGGAGGCATCGTCGCGCCACTGGTGGCCGTCGACGACCCGGCCGCCCTGGCCCAAGCGATTGCTCTGCAACTCTCGACACCACGAGATTTGCAGCGGCTGTCCCGCATCGATGCCGCAGCGCGCTTCATGAATGGCCGCGCAGTCGAAACCTACCTTGCGGCGTTGCTCCGGAGACCATCGCCATGAGTACGCTGGAGATCAGATATAGCACCCTGCGCGACGCCTTCACTCTGTTCGGCGTGCTGTTCTACATCCAGGTCATCACGTTTGTCCTGAGTCTGGGTGGCGCATCCAGCTTCGGTGACATCAGCAAAGACCTCGAAGGCAACGTCGCCAATCAGATCTGCGGCCTCATCACACTGTTGGTGCCCCTGTTCTTCTTCATCCGCAACAAAGTGTTCCTGAGCAAAACCTTTTACCGCAGCAACTTCTTTCTACTGGTGTTCATAGTCTGTGTCGTTGCATCGATCGGTTGGTCCAACGATCCGATGCTGAGTCTCAAGCGGTTTATCGCACTGCTCAGCGTGATGTTTTTTGCCGGTTTCATCGCCTATAACTACCCACTTGAAAAAATCACCTACATGCTCGGCTGTGCCATCGGCGTGGCGGCGATGATCGGATTGATACTCGCCGTGGTCATGCCTGACGTCGCGTTCTTGTCCGGTGGCATTCGCGACGGTGCATTCAAGGGGGTTTTTGCTGAAAAGAACGCTGGAGCCCGGCTCAACGCAATCGCCATCCTGTTGTTGATACCGTCGATCCGCCAACGCAATCGCTGGGCCCTCTTCTGCTCGTTTTTTTCGCTGATCGCCATCCTGCTCGCGCAATCGGCAACCGGCGTGGCATTGATCGTTTCCGGTACGCTGAGCTACTGGTATTTCCTCACCTTGATCCGGCTCCGGATCAACCGCTCGCAGTGGCTGTTTTTCGGTTGCACGCTGGCGTTCCTGCTGGTTTGCCTGTTGCTGTACAACCATCTTTCGTGGCTGCTGGAGATGGCCGGTCGTGATCCGTCGCTCACTGACCGCACATTGATCTGGGAGCTGCTCGCGCCATTTATCGACGATCAATGGCTCAAAGGCTACGGCTTTGGTGCCTTCTGGGCCAGCCCCGACGCTGATGCTTTCATCCGTCGCTGGGGCTATATAGGCAATGCCCACAGCGGTTACGTGGAAACCCTGCTCAATGGCGGCGCTATCCAGCTGGCTGCGCTCGTCTTGCTGCTGGCCGAAGCGCTGCTCAAACAATACCGCGCCGTAACGGCCAACCAGGCCGCACAGTTTCGCGCCAGCGCCCTGGTGATCATCGGCTTGTTCATCGTCACCAATTATGTGGCGTACGTGATTCCCAATTACCGCTCCGCCGAGTTTTTGGTGTTTTGCACCCTGGCCCTGTCCTTTCGGCATCACCACGCGACATACCCCGAGCCATCACCGACAACCCTGCGCCAGCGTCAGGCTGGCCGAGAATTCCAGCGCGATTCAGCCAAGGCGTAACAAAAAGGAGAACCACCCGTGCCAAACCAAGCCACCCCCTTTGCGCATTCCGTGTGCGTCGTGATCCCGATGTACAACGGCGCCGGCAGCATTGAGCAAACCTTGTCGTCCCTGGCCGAGCAAACCCGACTGCCCGACCACGTCATCGTCGTCGACGACGGGTCCACCGATGACGGACCACAACGGGTCCGGGATTTCGTGGCACCGTTTCGCCTCACGCTGTTGCAGCAAGCCAACGAAGGCCAGGCCAGCGCCCGTAACCACGGCATGCGGCACTCCCAAGAGACTTTTGTAGCAATGCTCGATGCCGATGATCAATTTCGTCCGCAAAAGCTGGAACTGCAGCTGGCCCTGTATGAAGAACTCAGTCAACAGGGCCGCCCCGTGGGATTGATCGACTGCTACACCCAGGTCAATTACAGCGACGGCAGACGGCAACTGGACAACATTCTCAAGAACGGCAGGCATTTCTACGACTTCATCCACGCCAACGTCGTCAACGGCGTATCCACCGCGCTGGTCAAGCGCGACGTGATCATGCAACTAGGGGGCTTCGATGCCAGCCTGCGTTATTCCGAAGACCGCTTCATGTGGACGCGCATCGCCGAACACTGGGAGATCCACACGGTGCCCCAGGTGCTGCTGGAACGCACGGTCAACAGCGGCAACATGACCGCGCAACCGAAAAAGTATTACCAGAACAAGATCCGCTTCATCGAGGTGTACCTCGCCCGCTACGGCGCGCAGTTAAGCAAGCAGCAACGGATCGATTTCGTGCTGGGCAACCACTCAGACTTTCTCAATGCGTTTTCCCGACGCGACGAGCATGCCGAGGTAATCGACGTGTACCGGCGAATGCTTGAGTGCTCCTGGCAAACCCTGATCTTCAACAACGGCAAATCGACCTTGCGCTACCTCTATGCCCGCGCCCGGACATTGCGAAAGGCAACGGCATCAACCACCGCTCATTGAACCGGTATTCGCCATGGCCAATCATCGACTGGTTACATTGACGTGGATCTTCACCGAGAAATTCGGCCTGATCTTCCTGTCGATGATTACCTTTGTTGTCTATGCCAGGCTGCTGTCGCCCGCCGAGCTGGGTGTGGGCACGGTCATCATTGCCATTGTCGAGTTGATCGGCCTGGTTTATTCATCGGTACTGGAAGACCCACTGGTACGACTCGAACGGCTGGAAGACAAACACATCAGCACGGCGTTCTGGGCATCGGTACTGGTCAGCCTGGCGTCCATCGTCGTCGTCTCGGTCGCGGTGGTGCTGTACACCTCCGAGCCGGTGTTGCGATGGATGACGGCGGTGGCCTCGGTGAAGATTCTTTTCACCATGATGGCCCGTGTCTATGTGGCGCAAATGCGCCGCAGCGGCGACTTCAGGACGCTGGCCTCGCGCACATTACTGGGCAAGGTGCTGGGTGGCGTTGGCGGCATCGCTGTTGCGCTTTGGGGGTTGGGGGCCTGGGCGGTCGTTGCCCAGGCCGTGATCATGGAACTGGTGTCCATCATCGTATTGATGCGCGCAGATCCGCGACGCATTGCCTTTTACATTGACGGGCCGTTCTTGCGCGAACTATTGAAAGCCGGCGCACCGGTTGCAATCAACGCCCTGAGTTCCCAGACACTGCAGCGTGGGGTCAACGTGGTGCTCGGGATGGCAGCCGGCGCGAACGCGGTCGGCATGTTCAACATGGCAATGCGCATCATCGAACTGCCGCGCACGGCCATCTATAACGGCCTACTGAGCTACGCGCTGCCGGCGTTCGCGCGGCGCAGCGCAGAGCCGCTGCGACTTCTCGGGATCATTGGCGATTCAACTGCCATCAGCAGCTTTCTGTTGACGCCCCTGTTCATTGGCATCGCACTCACGGCCAACGACCTCATTCTGTTGATTTTCGGCACCAAATGGGTCGAGGCCATTCCCCTGCTACAAGTGCTGGCCTGCACGGCGGCCATTGGCAACACCGCCATGTACGCCACCACCGCACTGGTGGCGGTCAACCGTAGCCACCTCACGATCAAGGCTGAAGTGGCAACCACGGCGCTGGCACTGGCACTGGTCTACTGCTTCGGCAGCGCTTATGGCGGCATGGCCGCGGCCATCGCTCTGCTGGTGCGAATGCTGATCATCACACCGTTGCAAATCCGCGGACTGAACGCGGCTATCGGCTACGGCTGGCACCGGTTTTTCGACTCCAACTACCGCAGCGTGATTGCCTCGCTGGTCATGGCAGCAGTCGTTTTGTATGTGTCACCGCAGCTGGGTTTTCAAGGCTACCTGCACCTGATCTGCAACATTGTGGTGGGTGCGCTGAGCTATGCCGTTGCGTACAGCGTCATGCATCCGCGTTGGCCGCAAGAATTCAAATCGGTTTTCACCGCCCGCTGAGTTCAGTCCCCGAGACAGGAAGACTTCACCATGCGCAAAACTACGTTGATTACTGGCGGGGCCGGCTACATCGGCTCCCACACTGCTTTGGCGCTCATCAATGCCGGACACAATGTGCTGGTGCTCGACAACCTGTGTAACAGCTGTCGCGAGTGCATCGCGCGCCTTGAGCAACTGACTCTGTCCCGGGTGGATTTCATCAATGGCGACATCCGTGATTCGACCCTGCTGGACGACATTTTCAGGCGGTACGACATCGATGCAGTGGTGCATTTTGCCAGCCTCAAATCCGTCGAAGAAAGCATGCGCAAACCCCTGGAATACTACGCCAACAATGTCGCCGGCACGCTTGACCTGTGCCAGGCCATGGCGCGCAACAATATCTTCAAACTGGTGTTCAGCTCATCGGCAACGGTTTACGGCGAACCCACACGAACACCGATTGCCGAAGATTTCGGCACCGGCAAACCGGTCAATGCCTATGGTCGCACCAAGCTGATGATCGAAGAGTTGCTCACCGATCTGTGCCACTCCGATCCCCGCTGGAGCATCGGGTTATTACGTTACTTCAACCCGATTGGCGCTCACGAAAGCGGGATGATCGGAGAAGATCCCAGAGGCCGCCCCAACAATCTGTTGCCGTGCCTGACGCAGGTCGCCATTGGCCGGATGCCCGAGCTCACGGTGTACGGCAACGACTATCCCACCGTGGACGGGACTTGCGTGCGCGACTACATCCATGTGGTCGATCTCGCCATCGGCCACCTCAAGGCGCTTCAAGTGTTGCAGCACAGCAGCGGCATCAATTTCTGGAACCTCGGCACCGGCATTGGCTACAGCGTGCTGCAAATCATCCATAGTTTCGAGGACATCACCGGCATCACCATTCCCTACCGCTTCGCACCGCGACGCGAAGGTGACATTGCCCAATGCTGGGCCGACCCTGGCAAGGCCGGAAGGGAGCTGGGCTGGACCGCACAACGCGATCTCCATCAGATGATCGTCGATACCTGGCGGTGGCAGTCATGTAATCCGCAGGGGTATCAATCTACATTCGAGATCCAAGCGCTGATGGCGGTCAAATGATATTCAAAGTGTCTTTGCTGGTACTGCTGCTGTCGGTTTCGATGGTGTGCAACGCAAAATCGGGTGCCCCCGCTACGGGGCTCGTGCTGTGGCTGGATGCGGCTGATGCGTCAACAATGACCCTGAATGCACAGAACTTTGTCCAGCAATGGAAAGACAAATCCGGCAAATCCAATCACGCCACAGTCGACGATGGCGCGTCACAGCCACAACGGATGGCAAACGCCCTCAACGGTCATCCGGTGATTCGTTTCAGTGGTGCATCGGGATTTCTGGGTAAAACCATCCGCAGCGCCAAAGGCCCTGTAACGGTATTGATCGTATCCCGTCGAATGCCGGAACAAGCCGAGGTTGATCCCTGGCAGCGCCTGTTCAGTTCACGCCCGCAATCCGCCCACAACGATAACGTGTTGCCGAATTTCGCCATCAGCCTGCAGCAGACCACCGCGTATGCGGCGACCGTTTCCGTCCTGGAGCTTTACGATGTGCCGATTGGTCCGTATGGAGTCGGGCGCAATGCCATCGGCCATTCCGAAAACTTTCGCGGCGACATCGCGGAAGTGTTGGTGTACGACCGTGCATTTGGCTCCCTCGCAGAACGCCAACAAGCATTTCAGTACCTGGCGGATAAATGGGCCGTTGCCATTCCCAAGCAAGCCGACACCTGGACTCGCGTCGGGCCACTGGGCACATTGCCGCAGCGGACTAACCCCAAGCTGCCACTGTCCGATCAAGCCAATTCCGGACAGTGGATTCTCAACACCAAACTGTCCGACGACTTCAATGGCACCACCCTCGACCGCGAACGCTGGCACGTCAACAACGCCATAGGGAACGAGTCGCTGGGACGCAAACCGGCGCTGTTCACGCCAAACAATGCATCGGTCAACAATGGCAATCTGAACATTGTTTTTCGCAAGGAAACCTTGCCGCAGAAGTACGTCCAGCTGGGCTTCAAGGACTACACCTCAGCCATGGTCCGAACCAATGAACGTGGGCTCTACGGATACTATGAAGCCCGCGCCAAACCCATGAACTCCGCAGGCTCCAGCGCTTTCTGGCTGGCGTGGACGGGCATGGAGGACAACGCCACCGAAATCGACA
Organism: Pseudomonas sp. NFX98; assembly: GCF_047784845.1. Lineage (NCBI taxonomy): Bacteria > Pseudomonadati > Pseudomonadota > Gammaproteobacteria > Pseudomonadales > Pseudomonadaceae > Pseudomonas > Pseudomonas sp. NFX98. The sequence continues at coordinate 127,116 of NZ_JBLNNF010000002.1, forward strand.
TCTTCGAGATCGGCGGCAAAACCAAAAACGCAGCTCTCGACCGCTCGTACAACATGAATGCCCACCTGTGGGCGACGCCGCAAAGCACCGAGCACATCGCCGATGGCAGCATTTGGATCAGTCCATGGCGCCTGGCGGATGACTTCCATATCTACGGCTTCGACTGGCAGCGCGACACCCTGCGTTGGTACGTCGATGGTGTTCTGGTCAGGGAATCAAGGAACTTGCATTTCTTCTTTCCGATGCAGGTGATCTTTGATAGCGAAGCCATGTGGAAATGGTTCGGTGTGGTCGACGATGCCGACCTGCCCTCCACCTTCGAAGTGGACTATGTCTACGTGTGGCAACGTCGCCAATAGTCAAGATTCAGCCGCCTCTCTTGCAGCCTGATCTGCATGCCACCTTCAGTTAAGCCCAAGAGACGTAACGTCTGTTACAGCATTCCCTGGGCAAGATTTCAATCGATAGGGAGGTCGGTTTTCACCCAGGGCTAACAAGTCTGGAGCGCATAGTCATGATCAAACGACGGCTGAAAGAACTGGATTTGCTGCGCTTTCTTGCCGCTATCGCCGTAGTGTTTTTTCACTATGCGTTTCGCGGATATGCAAAGGGCGACATGTCGACAATGCCCTACCCGCTATTGGCTGAACCCGCCAAATACGGTTATCTGGGCGTCGAATTGTTTTTCATGATCAGTGGGTTTGTCATTCTGATGACCGCGTCAGGTAATAGTCTTAGAGTATTTTTCATATCCCGCGTCGTTCGCCTTTGCCCTGCCTTCTGGGTGTGCTGCACTATCACCTACCTGGTGACCCTTGCCATCGGACAGCCAAGATATACGGCAACTCTTTATCAATACCTTATTAACATGACTTTCCTTAGCAACTTGACGGACGTTCCGGCGATAGATGGCGTTTATTGGTCGCTCTTTGTAGAAATTCAATTCTACTTGATGATTTCCATTCTATTGGGCTTCAGGAAAATAGAAAAAATAGAAACTTATCTCGTGTTCTGGCTAATAATTTCCGCCACAGCAGAAATACTGGGCTTTGAACAATTGCGCTCGATCTTGATTACCGATTACGCCGCTTATTTCATCGCAGGCGCAACGTTCTACATTATATGGGCCAAGGGCGTCACGAAAACACGCACCTTTCTTTTGCTGGGTGCGTTGGCATTAGCCTGCTACACCGCAATTGTATGGGCCGAACTGCTCGAAACAAAATACTCGACCGATTACAACCCACTCATCGTATGCGGCATGATTGTTCTGTTTTTCATGACGTTCTCATTGATCGCAACGAATAAAACGGGAACCATAGGCCTGGTGAACTGGACTGCGTTAGGCGCGCTAACCTATCCACTTTATCTGTTACATCAAATGATCGGATTCATGATCTTCAACGTTGCCTACCCGGCTGTGAACCCGCACATATTGCTATGGGGCACCATCGCCTTGATGGTAGGTGGGTCTTACATGGTCCACAAAAAAATAGAAGCTCCCATGGCCAGCTTCCTCAAGAAATTCCTTTCATTATCCTTCGCCCGCGTCCGAAGCTGATTAGTCGCGACACCCCGGCGCTCGCTGCAAACAGTCTTACCGAGTTGAACAGGTAATAACGAATACCCGAAAAAATCCCCACTCTTTTTCGGTCCCTCCACGGCGTTCTGCCGATATATCCCCCCCGACCGCTGCTACATTGACCTCTCAATCGATGGACAATCCGAGACTTCCTCCATGAAACCCGACAAATGAAATGACATTGCCACCATCGGAAGGATGAACGCTCATAGCGAATATCGACGAGCGGTATCGGACCGACTGTTCCTGCGTCATGCAAGTCGCAGGCTGCCTACTATGATTTCAGGGGGACCAATTCACTTGACTCTGAGGACGCAGGTCATGATATCGATGCTTGAATTACGCCACATCATTGAGTGCGGCTTTCTTCCGTTTTCCTGTATCTGTACAGCAAATTCGGATGGTTCGTTGATGATCGAAGTGTTCGATCCATCGTCCGGTCAGGTTGAATTGTTGGTCACTGGCGTGACGACAGACAAACTGACGTCAAGCCAAGCCATAGCCGATCTCATTGTTGAGTTACGTAGTGAGATAGCCGTCAGACAGGCGCATTTTGCCTAGGGAAATTAAGGCGCGGAGGACAATGAATGCGTCGTAGAAGCCCGCAGTTCTGGCTTTGGATGAATAAACAGCTTCCTACAAAAATGCACGAAGAGAGGCTCAAGGATGGGCGGCAAGTGGAAATACAAGCACGTGTATCGCACAGCAGGAAAGTGCAAATATTTGTCGGGATCTATCACGAAAATGGCGTCCCGATGCACGAGGAGTTCCATGACCGACAACGCCTGGAACGGCTGGATAGCGCATTGAATTGGGGGCTTCAGCGTGCACGGAAAATTCTGTTGGAGCGCGAGCCCTTCCGTGCACCCCACCGTCCGCAGTTGACTCTGGGTCCAGTCATTACGGACGACGCAGTGCTTGCACTCAGACGCCTGGAGATGACGGAGCAAGAGCAGCGCAAGCTCAAGATGCTTGATGCCAATGCGGAATATGCTGCTGCCAAAACGGCAATGTTGACCCTGATGCGCTCTGACTCTGTTGACTCCGGCGTCTGGGACGCGCATCGCGTTCGTTTGCAGCAGGCCATTGACCGTAGAATTAACCTCTTGCGTACTTACTTGCCATAGAAGTTGCAGTCATTGAGAAGCCTGTGAATACACAAGGCAGCGCTGCTACGCAATCAATCCTTCGCTCATTCCTGCGTCGCCCTGCCCGCTTAAAAAAGTGGTTTTTTTGCGTGTTCCAGCCGCAATGATCGATTTTTCAAATACAACTTCTTTGATCATTCCTGCCGACCGTACGGTCTGAATATCTGTGAATTAAAACCTACACCCATTTCGGGATTTGGGTGTTCTGCTAAATGACAGGGATGATTTAAAGGTAGAAACCATCATGTCTAACTATTCAGCCGACCAGATTATTGCCTGCCGCCGCGTAGCAATGGAGCAAAACAAAAAGCTGTTCGAGGAGGCAAATGCCATCAATCGGTCAGCACTCGACCTCCTGGACCGCAGTGACTTCGATAATGAAATGTTTCTTGTCTATTTGCTGCTACGAGAAAAGGCAAAAAACCAATTCAGAGAAGCGCTGGACCATATCACTTTACTGAACGAGCATTTCCCCTCACCGGAGCTGCAAAATACACACAGTCGGGCACACTCGAAAGTCAGGGTGAAAGACGGAGTCTGTTCATGAGCTGCCGCATACGCCTGGATTATCTGCTGGATACATTTCTTGGCCCCATCGCAAAAAGCGTGGAATGCGAGGCAGTGATCATCCCGATTACGCCTGGTGCCTTTCAACTGCAGGTGCAAGCACCCTTCCCGGAGGATCTTCATAAGGCACACACGGTGACGGTCATTCAGCCGTCAAAACAGCACTTGACCGGCACCCTTGTCCACACTCGTAAATTGGCCAATGGTGATCTGGAATTACAGATTGATGTATGAAGCCCATTGACACTTTTGTACTCAGAAAATGTCTTGCGGATATCGAACTGCTGACCCAGGCAGGTCAGCAGTTCGAGCAGAGGCATTATTGTTCGCCACGCGTCCCTCCATGGCTATGCTGCCCACCGATACGAGCCTTCTCGGCTTTGTCGGTGGCCACGTTAGTCTTGGATTCGCCTTTGCGTCCGGCCTCTTTGACTTTTTGAGGGTCGTCGGAAAATCCGTGATGGGTTTCCTGTCGTTTGGTCATGGCTGATCTCCTTTACGTACACCTTGTAATCGGTTCGAGCTTGACTTTAATCCAGCCAGTCTCATGTTTATCGAACGACCTGAAAGCAGAGATCGCATCGGTCAACGGTTCGGTCTGGGTGAGAATTTTCGATGGGTCGACGCGACCTGCGAGGGTCATTTCGATAAGCCTTGGAATGTATTTACGGTGATGGCAGTTGCCCATATTCATTCGGACATTCTTGTTCATTGCTGCGCCAATCGGGAAGCTGTCGAATCCCGCCGGGTACACCCCAATAATGGAAATCGTCCCTGCCTTCGCCACCGCCTCGACGGCCCATTGCAGTGCCTGGGCCGGTTCATCCCCTGGCTGCCACTGCGCTTGCTCGTGAGTTCCGCCATGATGCGCATGATTGGCATCAATACCGACGGCGTCTATCGCCCGATCAACACCAATGTCGCCCGTCAGTCGAGCGATCGTTTTTACCGGGTCTTCGCTTTCGAAGTTGATGCACTCGGCACCCAGCTCTTTTGCGCGGGCCAGTCTGTCTTCCAAACCATCAATGGCGAACACCCTGGCAGCGCCCATCAATTTGGCACTGACAATGGCGAAAAGACCCACCGGGCCGCAACCAAACACTGCGACTGTGTCGCCATCCTTGATCTCAGCCATTTCCGCGCCAAACCAGGCGGTCGGAAAAATATCTGACATGGCGATCGCCTGGTCATCGGTGATCTGTTCAGGGAGTTTTATCAGACCGATGTTGGCAAACGGGATGCGCGCTTTTTCTGCCTGCAATCCATCGAACGGGCCAGTGGTTTTAGGTCCGCCAAAGAAAGCCGTGCCCGCTGTTTTGCCGTTGGGGTTGGCCACGTCACATTGCGAAAAATATCCGGCGCGACAATAGGAGCAATTCCCGCAAGCGATGGTGGAAGGAATCAGTACCCGATCGCCGATCTTCAGATTGCGCACGTCGTCGCCAATGGCCTCAATGATGCCTACACCCTCATGACCGAGAATTGTGCCGGGCTGCATGTCTGGGGCGCTGCCACGGATGAAGTGCAGATCCGTCCCGCAGATAGCCGAGGCAGTCAGTTTGACGATGGCATCAGTGGGCGACTGAATGGTTGGATCGGGTACATCATCCAGTCTGATGTCTCCCACACCATGAAACACGACAGCTTTCATTTTCTCACCTCGGCATCTTTGTGAAGTACATAGATGGTTGAGAAATTGGCGCTGCCAAGGTTTCATTAAAAACAGCGGAAGGCTGACAAACGGCGTTTACTCAAGAACCCGGACGACCACCGCTTAAGGTCATTTCCAAGCCGCAGACTGAAAAGTACGGAATCACCGACGTGAAATGGCGCGAAACCGCCGCGTTGGAATGGACGGAGGTATCGCCATGAATGGCAAATTCCAAGTGAGTTATTCGTGTATCGCGGTGTAAGGCTCGAAGAAGGGCATACCTCAGGGCGCGAGTTGAATGTAAATGGCCCAGCCACCAAGAACTACCCAGAAGGCCGCAAACATCCAAGGTGTTCGTACCGAGAAAAGCAAAGCCTTGCGATAGCCCTTATGCGTAGATTCACGTTCGCAAAACAGTGGCGATTCATCGTAGGCCATGCCCATGATGGGCTCGCTGCGCAGAAGCTCGCTCTGTTTGAAATACCAGTGGTCGATGATGTCGTACGCCGCACGTATACCAGGCCATGCGTTCAACGAACTCAGCACGCCCAGCAGCGCTAGAAATGGCGGTACCACCAGCGTGAACAGCTTGCCCCACTGCGGGTTCAGGTTGGCCATGCAGGAAGCAAAGGCTATGACCAGGAAGGATTGAGCCGCCAGATAAGCATCCGTCCGGTTTGCCAGGATGCTGGTTTCGTACTGGATTTCCCGTCGATAAAAATCGAGGCGCTCTTTAGGCGATCCAAACAGTTTGGCGTTGTGTTCAGTCAGCTCGGCGTCACTTGGCTGCGACGTTAATATTCTTGGCAAAACGATAAAGTCCTGAAATATGAGGGGCAGCAGCTTGAAAAAAAACACGGCAGCCAACAACCCGCCGCCGTGCAGGTAGTACAGAAGATCACGCAGTCTTTCTGCGATTATTTCTCCAGCGTTGCCGCTTGATTGCCGCCCTGCTCCGCGATCTTCGTCAGCTTTTCGTCTGCACCCTTTTCTTCGGCCAGCGTAGCGGCCAGAAGCGTCACGGCGTCATCCAGTTTGAGGTGCTTGGCCATTGCGATCAGCGTGCCGTAGCTGGCGATTTCGTAATGCTCGACTTTCTGCGCCGCGCCAATCAAACCGGCGTCCAGCACGGCCCCCTTCTCTATTTCTTCGAGTAACTCTTTCGATTCTTCGACCAATCCCTCCATGGCCACGCACTTCATTCTTTTGAGTTTGATACCGGTCAACTCCACCAGTTGATCAATGCGTTCGATCTGACCTTGGGTTTCCTCCAGATGGGAGGTAAAGGCGTCAGCGAGCAAAGGGTTGGTCGCGGCTCTGGCCATACGAGGCAATGCTCGGGTGATCTGTTTTTCGGCGCTGTACATGTCCGACAGCTCGTGGATAAACAGGTCTTCAACAGTTTTTCTCGCCATTTGAAATACTCCTCTCCACTGAGTACGCGTCACCGTAGCGGAACGCATCATTTGCATATCCACACTTGTGGCCTGCATGAAGAAATGACCGATGGCCATCGGAACGTGTTCAAAATTTTTTGCGACAGTGGTACCTGCGTGTTCATCCCAACGCCGTATCGAGAAACATCATTACCCCAAAGCCCAGCATGAGCCCGAGCGTCGCCGGCGTTTCGTGACCGTTACGATGGGTCTCCGGGATGACTTCGTGCGAAACCACGAAGATCATCGCGCCTGCCGCGAGGCCGAGCGCAATGGGATAACCCAAGGCAAAACTGCTTGAAATACCCAAACCGATAACGGCTCCTAACGGCTCCATCAACCCTGAGCAGACTGCAATCAGTGCTGCACGGAGCGTCGAGATGCCGGTCACTCTCAAAGCCAGGGCAATCGCCAGCCCTTCAGGAATGTCCTGGATGGCAATCGCGGTCGTCAATGGCAGTCCTACCTTCATGTCACCGGTCGCAAAACTGACGCCAATCGCCATGCCTTCCGGCAGGTTGTGCAGCGTAATGGCAAGTACAAACAGCCAAATGCGATTGATGCGTCGAACCTCGGGGCCGCGCTTTCCGCTTTCCACGTGTTCATGCGGCACAAAGCGATCCAGACCAATCATCAACGCCACACCCAGCCCCAGGCCGAGCACAACAATGCTTGCCGCCAGCAACTGGTTGTTCGATATCTGCCGGGCCGCTTCGATCCCTGGAAGGATGAGCGAGAACGAACTGGCGGCGAGCATCATGCCAGCGGCGAAGCCCAACATAATGTCTTGAGTGCGGGAGGCAATGTCGCGCAGGATGATCGCGGCGATTGCCCCCAATGCCGTGGCAGCGAACCCTGCCAGGCCGCCCAAAAAAGCCAGATGCAAAAAATCTCTTCTGGCACCCACGAAAGCGCCGTAGCCGCTAATGATCAGCAGAACGACGACGCCTGCGAGCACGCACCAAAAGACCCAGCCCATCCATCCCGACTGAGAAATCTGGACAAACCAGGATCTTTCCGGTGACCGAAGCGGAGCGGACGGTTCAGACATACGCCTCTCCTAACTGTTAGCCATACGGAACACAGATCTGTTGAGGTTAATGCGTAGCTCTCTGGAGACACGCATGGCCTCACGTTCAAAGGACAATGCCGTCGCAAAAAACAGGTTTGGCGAATCCACATCGAATCGCTGAGTTCTGGAATAGCTGGCCATCACGTTCACCTCGACAAGCTGAGTTAAGGAGCACCGCGTACCAAAGCGGTACGCGGTGAGTTCTTCATGCTCCAGGTTCGATCTGTACACCCGCGCCAAGATCGGCACCGGTCACCGGGTTGCTGTCCGGATCGGACATTGTTCTGGCTTTCAGGTCCATCAGCAGCGCATCGTCTTCAGCACTTAATTTCACGCTGGCCATACCATCCCCGCCATCGACCGCCGGCGTGGGTTCTTCCACGAATTCCCAATCGTCTCCCTGGTTCCAAGGGCCACGCGTGCTGCCCTCCCCTTGAGACATGTTGAAGTACACATTGGTGAATTCGGGCATACCCGGTAGCTTGCCCTGCGGGAAATTTGGCTGGATGGCATGCAGCGCTTTTTCGAACGACAGTTGGTGGGCGATCTCTCGCGTCATCAGGAACCCAAGCGCTTCCTTCACACCTGGATCGTCGGTGACATTCATCAGCCGTTCGTAGACGATTTTTGCCCGCGCTTCAGCGGCAATATTTGAGCGCATGTCAGCTGTGGGCTCGCCAATGGTGTCGACATAAGCTGCCGACCACGGAACGCCTGCCGAGTTAGTCAGAGGGGCGCCGGCGCCGTACAACAGGCTGGTGATGTGAGAGTCGTTACCCGCACCGTTGATGGCGCGATAAAGCTCCCCTTCTTCTTCGACACCTTCGGCCATTTGGCCTTTGGCGCCCTTGTTCAACATGACGATGATTGAGCCGACGATCTCCAGGTGGCTGAGCTCCTCCGTCGCGATATCCATCAACAGATCCTTTCTGCCAGGATCGTCTTCCGCCAGGGCTTGGGTGAAGTAACGCGAGGCGGCTGCCAGCTCGCCTTGTGCGCCTCCGAATTGTTCAAGTAAAAGATTGGCCAATCCAGGATTGGGCTGGGCAACACGCACGGTGTATTGAAGCCTTTTGTTATGTAGGAACATGACAATCTCCTCAGGTGAAGGGGCTCGACCAAACCGATGTCGGGCCCACATGTTTGAGAAGCGATTGCCCTGCAGTTAATTTCAAAAACCTTCGACGCTGACGACAGACGGATAAAATCAACCTTTGCTGTGCTCCGGTGACGTTGGCCCATCCTTAATACCGCGAGGCCCGGCTACACCTCAGACGATCACCAAAAAATAGCGCTCGGTTGATCCTGCAGATAACAATAATTCGCGCAGGCATCAGCTCGGTCAGATGGCGGCGTGGCGCTAGTGAGTGATGCATGGACATATGAATCACTTCGTTGAAATGTTCGCCGTTTGAGAACAAAAAATTATTTTTGCCCTTCTTGAATCGTTTTCTGTCGTCGCTATATATTTTGTACGCGATGCCAAACCCGGGTCGCGTCATAAATCACTTGGAGAAACCTCAGGAGATTTAGCTATGGCTACTACCTTTTCGTTGGCCCCCCTGTTCCGTCAGTCGGTAGGCTTCGACCGATTCAACGACCTTTTTGAATCCGCGCTTCGCAGCGAGGCGGCCTCGACTACCTATCCACCTCATAACGTCGAAAAGCATGGCGATGATCACTATCGAATCGTCATAGCGGCGGCGGGTTTGACTGAGGAGGATCTGGACATTCAAGTTGAGAAGGAGGTTTTGACCATCGCCGGCGGCAAGCGAGAAAGCGACAAGGAGGCATTTACCTACATCAAGGTATTGCGCAACGGGCATTTCGACTTTCTTTCCGTTTAGCGGATCACATCGAGGTTCAAAATGCATCGCTGGCCAATGGGTTGTTGAGCATTGATCTGCTGCGGGTTGTTCCAGAGGAAGCCAAACCCAAGCGCATCAACATCGATAGCTCGGGAAAGTCTGATCTGAAACAGCTCAATTAACAGCCCAACGAGGCGCTCTTCGGAGCGCCTTTTTTGTACGACCAAGCTGTAACCGAATTATCGGTTTCTTCACGCATCCGGTCAGGATCCAGTCCGGTGCTGTCATCATCAAGCGGACGCTCACCTACCAATCGTCGACAGCGGACAGGCAACCCCAAGCCGATTGAACCTAGCTGAAACCCAAGCCTCGGATATTGAAACGCCTCTGGTGAGTCTATGAAAATCGAGGACACGTTGTTACGCCAGCGTAAGGTGCTTGCCAAATTTGGCGAGCTGGCCTTGGCGTCAGATGACCTTGAACAAATCCTCGACGAGGCATGTCGATTAGTCGGGGATGCCCTCGAAACCAATCTGGCCAAATTCATGCAGCTCGAAGAAGACGACGTCACTTTCTTCGTGAGAAATGGCGTGGGCTGGGCGCCAGACGTGGTAGGAAAGGTTCGTGTGCAAGCATGCGAAGGAAGTCCGGAAATCTTCTCACTCAACACCAATGCACCCGTCATTTCGACAGACATCGCAGCAGAAACACGCTTTCGCTATCACGATTTTCAAAAGAACAATGGAGTGAAAGCCTTCGTCAACGTACTTGTACATGGCGCCAACGGGGAACGTCCTTTCGGAATATTTGAGGTGGACAGTCGACGCCCTCGTCAATTTACCGACAGCGATATCGACTTCCTCCGGGGATATAGCAACCTGCTTGGTGCCGCTTTGAAGCGCTTCAAGAATTTCGACGTTATGCGCGAAACAGAAAAACGCCTTCGTGAAAGCGAAAGGCATTACCGCATTGCAGCTGAGCTAAATCCACTCTGGCCCTGGACTGCCGACAAGGGCGGTAACCTTATTTCTATCGATCCGCGTTGGTACGAATACACCGGTCTATCGCTCGAGCAGACATTAGAGCGTCAGTGGGCCAATGCTGCCTATGAGGCGGATCAAGTGTCGATTGCTGCTCTTTGGGATCAATCTCTGGCCACGCTGCAGCCATTCGATCTGCAAGTGCGATTACGAAAACACACTGGCGATTACCGTTGGTTTAGAGTCCTTGCGCTGTGCAGCCTCGACGTCGCCGGGAAATGCGAACAATGGTATGGCACCATCGAGGACATAGACGACAGGGTGCAGCTGGAGAGTGCTCTGCGTGACTGGAACGTTCTGCTCGAAGTTCGGATAGCAGAACGCACCCAACAGCTCGAAGACGAACAGCGTGAACGCGCTGTAACGGAATCCAAGTTAAGACAAAGCCAAAAAATGGAGGCGGTCGGCCAACTCACTGGCGGAATCGCTCATGACTTTAATAATTTGCTGGCGGGCATCATTGGCAGCCTGGAGCTGATGCAGCGACGCATCGATGCGGGGCGTTACAATGACCTGACTAGATATAACGCCATCGCCATGACCTCCGCATCGCGAGCGGCTGCATTGACACAACGACTATTAACGTTCTCCCGGCAGCAATCACTGACTCCTGAGCTGCTCGATCCCCGGAAGGTGCTTGCGGGTCTTGAAGAGATGATTCGGCGCTCGGTTGGGCCAAGCATCACTGTCGAGTGCTCATTCAGAACAACCGATCGAATCAGATGCGACCTTAACCAGTTGGAAAATGCCTTGCTCAATCTTGTGATCAATGCACGAGATGCAATGCCAGGTGGTGGGAGGCTCGACCTTCAGGTAGATCGATGCGTTATTGTTGAGACCCTCGCCGAAAACGCGCTGCCACCTGGTTCTTATGTGAGCATCTCTGTAACAGACTCAGGCACTGGAATTTCTCCGCAAGACCTGTCTCGCATATTCGACCCTTTTTTCACTACCAAGAAAATTGGCGAAGGAACCGGTCTGGGCCTTTCAATGATTTATGGTTTCACTCAGCAATCTGGTGGCCAAGTCAGAGTACATAGCAGTCTTGGTGTCGGCACCACTGTGACTCTTTATTTTCCGGTAGACGATTCTCCGCCGGAACATAAGGAGGTAGACCTGGTTGATACTCAGAAGCTTGAGTCATCGGGGAAGAACGAAACCATATTACTGGTGGACGACGAAGCGGCTATCCGGCAAATGGCGTCGGAGCTTTTGTCCGAAATCGGTTATCGAGTGATTGAAGCGGTAGATAGCGTTTCTGCAATCAGCGAGGCGCAGAAGCTGGAGCACCTGGATTTATTGCTGAGCGATGTTGGTTTACCAGGACTGATGAATGGGGTGAGCCTAGCGGCCGAACTCAAGGGAAAATTTCCACAGCTCAAGGTGCTTTTCATTACCGGCTTTGCTGGAGGTTCACGACTGGTCTCTGTCGATAGTACAACCCGAATACTAACCAAACCCTTTAGTCTGAATGAGCTCACTTCGCGAGTGCATTCGTTGCTGAACACTCCCTGAATTGCAGCACGCCTGACGATGGATGCTCGTAGTCAAAATGATGAAAGTGAAAAAAGTCTCTACTCAAGCTGACTGCCATCGCTGAGCGACAGGGAGGCCCGATGAAGACCTCCCATTTGCAGCGACCATCAGGAAGTCCCTAACCCCCGAGAGAGATCCGCCGAAGCACCCGTTTCGCTGTTTTGTTGTGAATCCGACCTGGCTGTCACGTCCATCTGATCGGTCGTTTTGGTGACGGTGTCGCGTACTGTTTCATAGCCTTCCTGGGCCTGCCTTTTCACCTTGTCGACCAAGCCTGCACTGGTACGTCCCATGTAACGCTGCTCGGTCGCGGTTGCAGGCAATGCCGCGCCAATCAGCGCGCCCAGGGCGATGCCCGCCGCGGCAACCACCAATGGTTGTTCCTTGAGCAAGTGATTGAACTGCTGCCCCAGCATCTGGCTATTTCGCGCCAATCGATCACCGGCGTTATGCATGGCATGGCTCACGGTCTCGGTGGCCGCACCGACGTTTTCGCTCAGGTGAGTGGCCTTGTCCTTCAATGACTGATAGCCCTCCTTCAGCGAGTCGGAGGTCTGATGCATTTGTCCACGGACGCTGTCATAGCCCTCGGCGATATCATCGACCCATTCGCCAACCTGATCCGGCCCCGTTCGATAGCCTGTTTGTGGTACTGGCGGCCGGTTCTGACTCATTATCAACCACAACAAGCCGACCGAGGTCAGCACCGCCGGTACAGGGTTGTTACGCACACTGGTGCCCAGGTTGTTCAGGAAAGTCGAGCCGTTGTTCTGCATCATGCCCCACGCTTGATCAATCATTTGGCCGGGGGTGAATTTGCTTTCCAGCCGATCGACGATGTTGCCAATACTGGCCCGCTGGGCATCGATCTCGCGCTCGATCTGTTCGGGGCTTTTTTCCGCTTCGATCTCCAATTCGCTTTTCATGTGACTTTCCTCCGCAGCGCTTCCTGATCTTTATTCAGAGCGTCCAGCGTCCGGTCAGGCTTGAAGTGGGACGGCTCGAATTGTTTTTTCCCCGATTGCAACATGGCGAAGCCAATGATCATCACCACCACACCGACGATCAGCGCAGCCAGCCAGGGTGCCATGAACATGCTCAAGCCGTAGACAGCCGACATCAACAGAATGATGAAGCCGGCCAAGAGCACAATGGCGCCACCCGCCACTGCCGCAATGCCCGCCTTGAGCGTATTGAGGCTGGCTTGAAGTTCCGCCTTGGCCAACGCCAGTTCCTTGGTGAACAAGGCTGGTACCTCGCGGGATAACTGCCGCAGCAAGCCGACGACGGAAGCGTCGTCAGGTGGTGTGGCCGGTCTTGTGCCCGGAAGGTCTGAGTCGTCTCTGTTCATCACAGTTCTCCTTTGGCGTGGGGTGAAGCCGGCGGCATTGCCGCAGCGAAGTCGGAAGGATGATCGTGCGGATTTTGCGAGGTCGGTATGAAGCCGGAGGCCAATTCCGGCGCCGGGTCGGTATGAGACGGAACGGACGTTTCATAAGGACGCTGAGCGCCAAACCCACCTGCAGGCGGTGTTGGCCTCCCGGCCGCCGGGTCGTGTTCACCCTGCATGGTCATGGCCGCAGAACTGCCCGCCTTGAGAAAGCGCGACAGGCCAAAGCCCAACGCAATACTGCCGGCAATGAACAGTGCGGGATTGCTGCGAGCCAGTTCGGCGCCGTCATGCAAAAGCTGCTCGGCGCTTTTACCGCGCAGATTTCCCGCCAGCCCGCTCATGGATTCCGCCATGTCGGTGAGGTAGTCGGACATGCCGAGCGTGTCTTTATCCTCCAACTCGGAAACAAAGCTTTTCGCCCCTTGGGCCAAAGCTTCGATCTGATCGGCAGCCGTGTCACGGTACTGCCCGAACTGAGCGTCAGCCTGTTGCCTTGCGCCGCCTAGCGCCTCCGTGACGTCATCTTTTAAATGTTGAAAACCCGGCTCAGGTTTGCCGCTCTCTGGATTACAGTTGCTGGTTCCAGCCCTGCTATCTGAAGTGTCCATATCGTCGCTCGCCTTCTGGTTGAAAACGCGTCACGGGACTTCGCGGCGGATTGCCCGAGCCCCTCATAGCAGAGGACGAGAACACCCGGTAGGGAGTTCAAAGAAGCTATTGATGGATGCGACGAGGGGATAGGGCTCCTTATCGATTTCACGTGTTTCTATCGTGGATCCTGCTGCCTATCCATTACCGCGTTATCGGTTTCTTCACGCACCCGGTCGGGATCCAGTCCGGTGCTGTCATCATCAAGCGGACGCTCACCTTCGTTTTCAGGCAACTCGTCAATGCCCTCCTCCTTCATCGGGTCGACTTCAGTGCGGCCAGGACTCAAAGGATCGGGGGATGTTGGCATCGGGTCGTCTTGACTCATCCCGCCCTGCAACTTTGGATCGTTGTTCATACACACCTCTCAGTACCCTCGACGTTGAGGGTATGCAGGTTGGAGATGCTTGCAGTTTCGAGTGTTCGATTTATCGCAGTACCGATCGTCGACGTCTTTGCAGATAACCTTTTAGTCATCCCGATGGAACATTGCGCTCAGCGTCGTCCTCTATCGCAACACCAGTGCACATTGAGGATGCCGCCATGTTCGATCCATCAACCGGTATGAAGCCAGGCGAGCGGTACGCTGTCGAAAGTCTGGAGCGCACGAAACACTTTCCAGGTTTTTTCCTTGATGGAAAATACTACCTGGGCCCCGAGTTGATGACGGCAGTCGGATGGCTGGAAGGACAGACGTTTTTTTACGACGAACTCGATCCTGCCGGAGAGCCGGTATTCCCGGATCGAGTCGCAGGTACGATTGAAAATCTGACACTAAACCTCGCAGACGGCGCGCGTCTGAACCTGTACGAGGTGCGATATCACGCTCGGGAAGAACTAATGGCATCCGAGGTCGATAACCGCCCCACGCCGCTCGGTCGCCAAGACTGTCTGCGGCTCAATAACAAACTGGTGGTGATCACCGGGGCGTCAAGCGGGATAGGCCGCGCAGCGGCTCATGCATTTGCTGACAAAGGCGCTCGCCTGGTGTTGGGTGCGCGTGACAAGGCCGCACTTGATGAAGTTGTCGAAGAATGCACAGCACGTGGCGCTTCAGCCATGGCCGTGCGCACCGATGTCACCGATAGCGAGCAGATGCGCGCTTTGGCAGAGCAAGCTGCTGCCTTCGGAGACGGACGTATCGACATCTGGATCAACAATGCTGGTGTTGGTGCGGTCGGTAGCTTCGAGGAGACGCCGCTTGAAGCGCATGAACAAGTGTTGCAGACAGATCTATTGGGTTACCTGCGCGGCGCCTATGTGGCATGGCCATATTTCAAGAAACAAAAACGAGGAATCCTGATCAATACCCTGTCACTGGGTAGCTGGGTCGCACAGCCGTATGCCGCTGCCTATTCCGCCAGCAAATACGGTTTGCGTGGCCTGAGCGAAGCATTGCGCGGTGAACTGTATGACTATCCGCAAATCCATGTCTGCGACATCTATCCAGCGGTCATGGACACGCCAGGATTTCGTGACGGTGGCAACTTCACAGGCCATGCACTGAAACCCCCGCCTCCCATTTATGACCCGCATCTCGTCGCCGAGGCCATGGTGGCTTGCGCGCTACGTCCGAGACCGAGTACCACCGTGGGCGCAGCTGCAACCCTGGCACGGATAGCGCATTTTTTGCTGCCTGGTTTTCCGTATCTATCTGGATGGTTGACTCGCCTGGGTTTGCAACACAGTCCGCAGGCTACCTCGACATCGGGCAATCTGTTTATCCCGTCAAACGCTCAACGTCAGGTTGAAGGTGGGTGGCGAGCGAAAGCGCATCGACCCTCGCTCGCGATCGTGGTGGGTGCGACGCTTTTGGTGGGTGGCTTGATGTTCGCCTTGAATCGCCGTG
This sequence comes from Pseudomonas sp. NFX98, assembly GCF_047784845.1. Taxonomy (NCBI): domain Bacteria; kingdom Pseudomonadati; phylum Pseudomonadota; class Gammaproteobacteria; order Pseudomonadales; family Pseudomonadaceae; genus Pseudomonas; species Pseudomonas sp. NFX98. Next base: position 142,846 of record NZ_JBLNNF010000002.1, read on the forward strand.
GCCCGCAATCGGGTCGGCCTGACCATAAACGTGGGATCTACAAATGAATCTCACGACACCTGATGGCCGATATTTCATAGTCAACGGGCAGCTGTGGCGGTGCACCAATCCATCACTGCATGAAGATGTGCGGCAATACCTCGTCAATGACCTGATGTCCGCACGCCGAGAAGTAAAGGCAGCGAAAGCCTCGGGCGATCCTGACCAGTTGAGGCTTGCCAGAGCCCATGTCCAGACAGCCAAGGTAGCGCTTGGAGAACGAGGCCCCGTGTGGTGGAGCGACGGCAGTCCTGACCTCAATAGGCGACAGGTCTTGAACTCACCCTACGCAGATTGGTTCGTTACTGGATCCTGGCGTTCCGTGGCTGCAGGCGGAACGCAATAAAAACAAAAATTTATAAGCACCTGTTTATGAAGAAACCTTACGCCAAGGACAGACCACCAATAGACGTCAATACGAGTCGACATTGAGGACATCGCCCCCGCCCTCGACCCTGGTCATCGATCAGGGTCGAGCCCATCGACAGTCAGCCCTTTATGTCTTTGGAAAGCATGGCTTTCGGAATCAGCAGGATCAGCACACAGCTAACGAGCAGGCAACCGCCCAGCACGTAGGTGCCGTTGTTCATGTCGCCCGTCAGTGTCTCAGCGGTGGCCGTAATCATGGAACCGGTGAACCCTGAAAGGTTGCCGATTGCGTTGATCATGCCAATGCCCGCCGCTGCGGCCACCCCGGACAACACCGTGCCTGGCAATGTCCAGAAAATTGGCATCAGGCTCAGCAAGCCTGAGGCGGAGACGCTGAGGAAGAAAATGGACACCGGCAGGTTATGGGCAAAGACGGCGCTGCAAATCAGCCCGATACCGCCGATGAATGCAGGAATAGCCGCATGCAACCGGCGCTCGCCGGTTTTGTTGGAATGCCAGGCATTGAGTGTCATGGCCACGATGGCGGTGGAGTACGGAATTGCCGTCAGTAAACCGATGTGCAGGGTATTGGAGATACCCGTGGCCTTGATGATCGTCGGCATCCAGAACGCCAGCCCGTAAAAGCCAGTATTGAATGTCAGCAGGATCAGCACCAACAACCACACCCGACCATTGAAGATCACATCCCGAAGGCTCGACGCCTTTGTGGTGTTTTCTCGATCGAGGTTGTTTTTGAGCATGTTCTTTTCTGCCGTCGTCAGCCACTTGGCGTTGTCGATTTTATCGACCAGCAAAGTCACCACGACAACGGCCATGATCAACGACGGGATGCCTTCGATGATCAGCATCCACTGCCAACCGGCCATACCGTGGACACCCTGCGTCGCCCCCATCAACCAACCTGACAAAATCCCGCCCAAGGTCAGGCTGATCGGCATGGCCATCAGGAAGCCCGCCATGACCCGGCTTTGCCGGTGCGTCGGAAACCAGTAGTTGAGGTAGAGAATTACCCCTGGGAAGAAACCGGCTTCGCATATCCCCAGCAGGAAGCGCAGTACGTAAAACATGGTTTCCGATTCGATGTGAAAGAACCTGGCCAGCGGTACGGTAAACGCTACAGCCATGGAGACAATGCTCCAGGTGATCATGATGCGGGCAATCCACAGGCGCGCGCCAAAGCGATGGAGGAACAGGTTGCTGGGCACTTCGAAGAGGAAATAGCCCCAGAAGAAAATGCTCGCACCCAGCGCGTAGACGGTGTTGCTGAATTGCAGGTCGTTAAGCATGTCCAGCTTGGCAAAACCGATATTGACCCGATCCAGGTACGCCGCCATGTAGCAGAACAGCAGGATCGGCAGGATACGCAGGATGACTTTGCGGTAGGTACGATCCTCGGAGGTAAGCTCCGCCGAGCCCTCTCCTTCGAGAGGACGCTGAGATACTGATTCCATGTGTTGACCTCAAGGCATGTCGTCATGCCGATTGTTTTTGTTTTGGCTTGCGACCTTGAGTTCCTTGGGCTGACCTAAGCCAATCCGCAAGGGAAAAGGAATCTGCAAGTGACTCTGTTACCGGTAACATTTTTAATGTAGCAATTAGTTTCGGAGCAAAGCAAGCGGGCCCGGTTAAAAAAATCAGGTGCTTTCGCGCGCCAGGATTTTGAATTCGACGACATCGAACTCCCGCGGACGTGGCAGCCCAAGGCGCTGTGCAGCAGCGCTGGCCACCAGTAATTCACCGGCGCGCCGGCCGATTCGATAGGGATCAACCGAGACGGTGGTGATGGTCGGCGTGCAATACCGTGATACTTCGAAATCACCGAACCCGGCGATCGCGATGTCCTCGGGCACCCCTCGCCCTTGTCGATGGCATTCCATGATTGCCCCGAACGCCGACAGGTCGCTGACGCACATCACCGCGTCTGTGTCCGGCCACTTTTCCAGCAGCCGCTTCACGGACTCTCCGCCATGGCTCATGGTGATGGGCGACTCGCCATACTCCATCACCCTGGGCTCCCCTGCCCCCAATGCCGCGACAGCCTGAAGGTAGCCTTGCTGACGTTGCTGACCACGGTGGTCGAGTACCGACGCACCGCCGATGTAGCCAATTCGTCGGTAGCCTTGCTGATAGAGGTGTTCGTACAGTGCCGCAGCAGCGGCCACGTTACTGAACCCGACCGATTGCTCGATCGGGTCGGCTGGAATGTCCCAGGTCTCGACAACCGGCACTTGCGCCTGGCGCAGCAGCTTACGGGTTTCGTCCAGATGCGCGCTGCCCGTCAACATCACCCCCACCGGCCGATGGCGCAGCAGCGTACGCACCAGCAATGCCTCTTGCTCCAGGTGGTAATCCGTGTCCCCCAACAACAGGCACAGACCGTGTTCGCTAACGGCATCATTCAGGCCGCGCACGGTGTCGGCAAAGTTCGAGCTCGCCAATGACGGCACCAGCGCCACAATAAATTCCGAACGTCCGGTGGCCAGGGTTCCCGCAGAGGCGTCGGGCAGATAGCCGAGCGTTTCAATGGCTTCGTGGACAAGCTTTTGCGTGCGCTCTGACACGTCACGACCGGCCAGGACCCGGGAAACCGTCATCTTCGAAACACCGGCCAGTTTGGCGACGTCGGCCATTCGCGGCGGCGTGGTGGTCTTGCCTGAATCCTCGTAACTCATGAACGTCCTGTTTTCCTGAAAATGACCGGCGGACATGGAAATCAACGCCACCAACACGGATGGTCGCTGATTATACATGGCCACTGACAGGCCCACCTCTGCTCGTTGAAAGCGATTACCGCGCCCATTCCACAATCGATATTGGGCCTTTACAAAAAAAATGTTACCGGTAACATCAGGTCATTCGAACGCCCAGGGATGCTTTTCAAAACCGGCTTCCTCGCCTCCTTCGGCTGTTCACTTACCGCTGATACGCCCCTAACAAGAGATAAAACCATGCCTGAAAACACTCCTCGGTCCCTGCGAAGTCAACAATGGTTTGACGATCCCAGTCATGCGGACATGACCGCGCTCTACGTCGAACGCTTCATGAACTACGGCATGACGCGCGAGGAGTTGCAATCGGGCCGTCCCATCATCGGTATCGCCCAAACCGGTAGTGATCTCGCGCCGTGCAACCGCCATCACCTCGAACTTTCGCAGCGAACCAAAGCGGGCATTCGCGATGCCGGGGGCATTCCCATGGAATTCCCCGTGCACCCGATGGCCGAACAAACCCGGCGCCCCACTGCGGCACTGGATCGCAACCTGGCTTACCTGGGTCTGGTCGAGATTCTTCATGGGTACCCGCTGGATGGAGTGGTGCTGACGACTGGCTGCGACAAGACCACTCCCGCCTGTCTCATGGCAGCGGCGACGGTTGATATTCCGGCGATCGTATTGTCGGGCGGGCCAATGCTCGATGGACACCACAAGGGCCAGTTGATTGGGTCCGGCACGGTGCTGTGGCATGCGCGCAACCTGCTGGCCAGCGGTGAGATCGATTACGAAGGCTTCATGGAGATGACCACTGCGGCCTCTCCTTCGATCGGTCACTGCAACACCATGGGCACCGCGTTGTCGATGAACGCGCTGGCCGAAGCGCTGGGCATGTCGCTGCCAGGCTGCGCGAGCATTCCGGCAGCCTATCGTGAACGCGGCCAGATGGCTTATGCCACTGGCAAGCGCATCGTCGACATGGTTCGTCAGGATATCCGTCCTTCGCAAATCATGACCCGCGAAGCCTTTGAGAATGCCATCGCCGTGGCGTCGGCACTGGGTGCCTCGACCAATTGCCCGCCGCACCTCATCGCTATCGCGCGGCATACCGGCATCGACCTCAGCCTGGAAGACTGGCAGCGCGTCGGCGAAGACGTGCCCCTGCTGGTCAACTGCATGCCCGCCGGCAAATACCTCGGTGAAGGTTTCCACCGCGCAGGCGGCGTGCCTGCCGTGATGCACGAACTGAAGAACGCCGGACGGCTGCATGAAGATTGCGCCACGGTCTCCGGCAAGACTATTGGCGAGATCGTCAGCAACGCGGCCGCCAGCGATACCGATGTGATTCACGCTTACGAAGACCCGTTGATTCAACGCGCCGGCTTCATCGTGTTGAGCGGTAATTTCTTCGACAGCGCCATCATGAAGATGTCGGTGGTGGGCGAAGCGTTCCGTAAAACCTATCTGTCCGAACCCGGCGCGGAAAACAGTTTCGAGGCCAGGGCCATCGTTTTCGAAGGCCCTGAGGATTATCAGGCCCGCATCAACGACCCCGCTCTGGACATCGACGAGCGCTGCATTCTGGTTATTCGGGGCTGCGGCACCGTGGGTTATCCGGGCAGCGCCGAAGTGGTCAACATGGCACCACCCGCGGCACTGATCAAACGTGGCATCGATTCCCTTCCCTGCCTGGGTGACGGGCGCCAAAGCGGTACATCGGCAAGTCCGTCGATTCTTAACATGTCCCCGGAAGCCGCCGTGGGTGGAGGAATAGGACTGCTGGAGACCAACGATCGTCTTCGCGTCGACCTCAATGCCCGTCGAGTCGATCTGCTAGTGGATGAAAGCGAAATGGCGCGTCGCCAGGCGGCGTTCAAACCTTCCATCCCGGCTTCGCAAACCCCGTGGCAGGAACTCTACCGACAGCAGGTCGGCCAGCTCTCCACCGGCGGTTGCCTGGAGCCCGCGACCTTGCACTTGCGGGTCATCGCACGCAGCGGCGATCCACGCCACTCCCACTGATTCGCTCTTTGCAAAGGTTAACGCCCATGTCCCAAACATCCGCTGTAACGTCATTGTCGGATCTCAACGCTCCGGCCCAAGACCTCGCTCAAGGCACATGGATCAGTCGCGCCTGGATTCCTGGCGCCAGTGCAGGACCCGCCGTCGTGCTGCTCAAAGACGGGCAGGTTCATGACATCAGTACCCGAGTGGCGACCGTTTCGGCGTTGCTTGAGCTTGATGATCCCGTTGCTTACCTGCGCAGCTTGCCGTTGAAAGATCCGTTGATCAGTCTTGACGATCTGCTCAGCAACAGTGACGCATCCGTTCGCGACGAAACACGGCCGTGGTTGTTGGCTCCGATCGACTTGCAAGCCGTAAAAGCTGCCGGGGTTACCTTCGCCACCAGCATGCTTGAGCGAGTGGTCGAAGAGCAGGCCAAGGGCGACCCGGCCAAGGCCGATAGCATTCGCGCAACCCTCATAGAGAGCATCGGTGCTGACCTCGGGCAAATCGTGCCGGGCTCTTCCCAAGCCGCCGCTCTCAAGGAAGTGCTGATAAGCCAAGGCATGTGGTCGCAGTACCTCGAAGTGGGGATTGGTCCGGATGCCGAGATATTCACCAAGGCTCAGCCGCTGTCAGCGGTGGGCTACGGATCAGACATCGGTATTCACCCGAAACCCAGCTGGAACAATCCTGAGCCTGAAGTGGTACTGGCAGTTTCCAGTCGCGGCAAGGTACAGGGTGCAACGCTGGGTAATGACGTCAACCTTTGCGATTTCGAAGGGCGCAGTGCGTTGCTGCTTTCCAAAGCCAAAGACAACAATGCGTCGACCGCGCTTGGGCCATTTATCCGGCTGTTCGATGAAACCTTCGGCATCGAAGATGTACGCGCAGCAGAAGTCGCACTGCGTGTCGTCGGCGAGGATGGTTTCATCATGGATGGCAGCAGCTCCATGAACCAGATCAGCCGCGACCCGCTGGATCTGGTCGCTCAAACACTCAACGAGAACCATCAGTACCCGGATGGTTTCGTGCTGTTTCTCGCCACCCTGTTTGCGCCCAAGCAAGATCGCGACCTGCCCGGCGGAGGCTTTACCCATAAAAAGGGTGACATGGTAGCCATCAGCAGCGCCAAGTTCGGCACGCTGGTCAACCGGGTGACAACAAGCGATCGCGCTCCGGCCTGGCAAATGGGTTATCGCGCCCTGCTCGACAACTTGCAGGGCCGTGGGTTGGTTTCTGCCGCGATCAAGCCACGTTAGCCAAAACCACAACTTCCATGGGCGCAGATCAACCGTTTCCTGCGGTCGATCTGCTTCCTGATCCCACATGGTCATTGCAACAGGTCATTCGTGATCAATGTTTTCGGCTCCAGATATGCGCTCATCCCCCACTTGCCCATTTCGCGTCCAAGGCCTGAATGTTTGAAGCCACCGAAGGGAGCACGCGGCTCATGGGCCAACGTGTTGATGAGCACTCGTCCCGAATCGATCTGCCGTGCGACATTCACACAGCGTTCGGGACTCTTCCCCAGCACCAGGGCGCTCAGCCCATAGTCCGTATCGTTGGCAATGCTGATCGCATCAGCGTCATCCTCGTAGGGAATGATGGTCAGCACGGGGCCGAAGATTTCCTCCCGCGCGATGCGCATCCGATTGTTGGCATCAGTGAAGATCGTGGGCTTGACGAACCAGCCGGCATGCAAGCCTTCCGGACGACCTTCGCCACCCGCCAGCAACCTCGCGCCTTCTTCCAGGCCGATGCGGATGTAGCGCTGTACCCGCTCCCATTGTTTCTGGCTCACCATCGGGCCGATGTCGGTGTCGGCGTTGCGCGGATCGCCCGATTGAAACTGTGAGACGCCCTGCGTGGCGATCCGCTCGAACTCTGCCAGCCGCCCGCGCGGCACAAGGATGCGAGTGCCCGCGACGCAAGCCTGGCCGCTGTTGAGAAATCCGGCTTGCAGGACCAAGGGCATGACCGCCTGGAAATCCGCATCGTCCAGCACCACGGTGGGAGACTTGCCGCCCAGTTCGAGCGTTACGCGCTTCATGGTGTCCGCGCCGGTCTTGACCAAATGCTGTCCGACTGCGGACGACCCCGTGAATGAGATCTTGGCAACATCGGGATGGCGGGCGATTTCCTCGCCAACCACATCGCCCCGTCCGTTGACGACATTGAATACGCCCGGCGGCAGCCCCGCTTCGTGCAACGCACTGACCACGACCTGCGTCTGCAACGCGCTCATCTCGCTGGGCTTGATGACGGCGGTGCAACCTGTCGCCAGCGCGGTGGCCAGCTTGTTGCAGATGAAGCCCGCATTGCTGTTCCAGGGCGTGATCAGACCGGTAACGCCCACGGGCGTGAGAATGACCCTGGCCATGCCGACCTGTTCCTCAAAATCGAACGCCTGTAATGCATCGATCGCTTGTGCAATCACATCTGCCGGGTAAGTCGCCATCCAGCGTCCGCGAACCGAAGGCGCGCCGTATTCCACGAGAATCGCTTCCAGCAGTTCCTCTTCCCTCGCCGCCACGGCCCGGTGCATGCGTTGCAGTGCCGCGATACGCTCCTCCCGACGGGTACGAGACCAGGCCGGGAACGCAGCCTTGGCGGCTGCGATGGCACGCTGTGCATCCAGTGCATCGCCCAACCGAACCTGACCGATGACGGCTTCGGTGCTCGGGTTGTGGAGGTCGAACCATTCCTGACCGTGCGGGATGACAAATTCGCCGTTGATGTAGATGTGATCAATGCGCTGCATGGCGCCTCCTCGTTGAAAACGACTGGCCTGAATCAAGCCTGTATGCAGCGAAGTCTATGAGCGACTGATTGTTCCGATAAGCTATCCTTTTGCGCATGACGCATCCTTATTTTCAGGACAATGCATGCACAGAACAGGAATGACCGAGCTGGAAGTGGTGCTGGCCGTTGCGCGCCGCAGCAGTTTTCGTGGCGCGGCACAGGAATTGGGTATGTCCACCACCGCTGTGAGCAGCGCGGTGGCCGGCCTGGAAACGCGCCTGAAGGTGCGCCTGTTCAATCGCTCCACGCGCAGCGTGGCCCTCACAGACATCGGGCAACGCTATGTGGAGCGCATCGCCCCTGCGTTGGCGCAGATCAAAAGTGCCGGTGAAGAGGCCAGCGTCGGCCCCGATGAACCCAGCGGCACCCTGCGTATCAATGCACCGCACGGCGCGGCCTATTTGCTACTGGAGCCGTTGTTCAAGCTGTACGCTGAGCGCTATCCCAAGGTGCGCATCGACATCGTCAGCGAATCAAACATGGTCGACATCGTCGCCGCAGGCTTCGATGCCGGGATTCGCCTGGCAGAGTCCGTACCGCAAGACATGATTGCCGTGAGGCTGTCAGATGACATCCGGATGCTGGTGGTGGCAACGCCGGAGTATCTCGACCGCCATGGCATCCCCGAGCACCCGCGAGACCTGCTCACTCACCAGAGCATCGGCATGCGCATGGCCCACGGTGGCCTGTACCAGTGGGAACTGGAGCGAGACGGTGAGAAGTTGCAGATGGACCTGCCGACGCGCTTCACCTTCAACGAGATGCTGGCCATCAAACAGGCCGTGCTGTTGGGCCTTGGCATCGGTTTCATTTCCGAGTCATTCATCCTGGATGAACTGGCCAGCGGCGCCCTGGTGCCGATGCTGATGCCGTGGTGCCCGTCGTTTGGCGGTCTGAGGCTTTATTACTCGGGCCATCGCTTCGTGCCGGCGCGATTGCGCGCGCTGATTGATCTGGCACACGCGTTGTGACGGCCGCGATCATGGCGCTACCGAACCGACCGATCACTGAAAGCTACTTCGCCACATACTTCGTGCCCCGCGAATCCCCAAGCTTTGCCTGCAACATCCCCCACTCGCGTTGAATGATCGAGTAAGGAATGAAGATGCTGATCCTTTCAGCTTTATTTATACCGGAGTGATTGCTCACGTCGTTTAGCGTGGTTGAGTGGAAACCGATATTGATGCCGACGACACTGCCGTCACTGGTGATGACCGGCCCTCCAGACATGCCTTTGATCAGCGGGGCATCATGGATGGCATAGAGCTCACCGCTGCGCTCATCGGCGTTGACGAACGGCGTTTGATAGACCTTGCCTTTCCCGGTCGTGGTCACGAGGTAAGGGCTCACCCCCACGGCCGTTATGCTTTCGCCCGCACGCGGTGCGCGCCAGGACGGGTAGCGACCGTTGGCCTTGTGCTGGATGAAGACCAGGTCACAGCCTGTGCTGCAACTGTATTTCACGTTGGGGATGAATGGCACGTGGCGGATGGTGACGGCGTAGTCATCGTTCCATTGCACGGCAGAGGCCATGTATACATAAGGCAGAGGAAAACCTGAATAGACCAGGAAGTATGAATCATTAACAGGTCCCGATAAGTCGGGCTTAACGAAGCCATTGCATCCTGCAGTTAAAGCTCCTATTAGAAAGCAGGCCATGACCTTGATCATGATGGATCACCGACTTAATAGAGAGAGTACGACAGTTTTTTGTTGTCATTATTTTGTCTTTTGCCGGGTTGCAGCACTACTCGCCGCTTGCTCCAGTTCGACGTTGTTTTATTTATGGCTGAGTTTGCCATGACGCGTATGAATAAATCGCACTAAGCCCCATCGCTTTTTGATCAACTTCACAGATTCAAATATCCGGCGCCTACGCCTGAGAAACCATCACTCCCCTCTTCACATTCATTGCAACCAATCGTCATGCGTGCCGGTCGACATCGGATAGCCAGGTAATAACTGCAGGCAGCATGGAGATCGTCAAATGATCGGAGTCATTGTCCCGGTACACAATGAAGAGCGGCTGTTGAACAGATGCATCGAATCACTGCTGGAGGCGGCTTTTCACCAGGACCTGAGCAATGAAGAAGTAAAGATCCTGATCGTTCTCGACGACTGCACGGACACCTCGCTGCACATCGCCCAATCCTACGGTGTGATGACGTTGACCTGCACACATCGCAACGTCGGAAAAGCCCGGGCGCACGGAGCCGAGCACCTGTTGGGAGCGGACGCTCGCTGGCTGGCGTTCACCGATGCCGATAGCGTCGTTCCCGATGCCTGGCTGGCCGACCAAATCAGGTTCAACGTGGATGCTGTTTGCGGTCTGGTTGAAGTCAGCGACTGGTCTGAACATCCACAACGGGTGCGTGAGCGCTACCACGCCAGTTACCACACCGTTGACGGACACCGGCATATCCATGGCGCGAATCTTGGCGTCTCCTCGGCGGCTTATCGCAAGGCTGGAGGCTTTCAGTCCCTGCCCGCTCACGAAGACGTTCAACTGGTGGCCGATCTGGAGCGTAGCGGCGCGAGCATCATGTGGACAGCGAGCAATCGGGTGACCACCAGCGCGCGCAAAAACTGCCGCTGCCGGGAAGGTTTTGGCGATTACCTGAAGTCGTTGGCGCTGTAACTAGTCGCAGGTCTCGGCAAGGTCAATCGAGGTCGGCGAGCGGCTCCAGTATTCGAGGACAAAATCTGCTTCTTCATGACGAACCAGACGATGCAGGTGCAGGCGCTCCGCAAGTGCCGAATGAACGTCGCGGCCATCCTGCGAACACCCGTCAATCGGGTGCAACCAATGACAGGCCAGCACGCCACCCTCCGGGCTCAGACTGAGCAATGTTTTTTCGATCACCTGATGCCACGCCCTGGCATCCAGAAAATACCCGATTTCGCTCAATACGATCAGGTCAAACATACCGTCGGGCCAGTCATCTGGAATGCTCGCCTGCTCGACACTGACATGGGGCAGTTGACTCAGTCGCGTACGCGCAAGCATCACCGCTTTCTCATTGAGATCCTGACACAGCAGCGACTCACTGCGCTCGGCCAGCAACGCACTCAGTTCACCGTTGGCGCAGGCGGGTTCGAAAACGCGTTGATAACGCTGGCGCGGCAGCGTGGCCAGCACCAGGTCACGCTTGCGTTTCTCATACCAGCGAGTCCGGAAAGACCAAGGGTCGTCACTGGCGCTGAACAATTGCTGGAAGTAGTCAGGCGACATGCTCATATAAACACCAATTCAAAGGGCAGCAAGAGTCGTTCGATAGTTTGTTGATCAAGCACTGCCGGGGTCTGGCCATCTGTAGTGACCTGAGAGACATGGGCGTTGATGGCACGGCGCTTTTTCGCCACTACCGGCACATCGAGCATCAACTTGCGTGCTCGCGCCCAGGGAATCCTTGGGTCCTGTGGCCGTGCCCAGTGCCATGCCCAGATCGGCATTTCGATCAAACAGGCTTTGCGTTGTAATGCCGCACAGGCCGCAGCCCTGCCGGTCGCTTCGTGGTCGCAATGCCCGTCGAGTCGCCAGGTCGATATCAACCGATCTCCTGGGCGAATGACTTCCAGCAGTCGCTCGACCAACTGATCTTCCTGCCCCGCTACAGCGCTATCCGGCAATCCCAATCGTTCCCAGCTCAAGGCATTGGCATCGAGCCCCAAGCAGTCGACAGCGCGCAAGCTTTCCAGCGGACGCTCTTGACGAAGCCGTGACGGTGTCCACTTTTGCGAACGCGGATGACTGGCTTCGCCATCGGTGACCGCAAGCATCACCACATCGGCCTCCCGGCCCCTCATCCCGGCCAGGATGCCTGCGCAGCCGAGGACTTCATCGTCTGGGTGAGGAGCGACCACAATCAGGCGATGGCCCGTGGGGATCAGTTGCGGGTGGGTTATGGTCGGCACACACGCCAGCGAGGGGCTGGCCTGCCATTCAGCCAGCGTCGTACCCGCGCCACGGATGAGATTTTCGGCTTCAGCGCACTTCACAATATCCACCCATCAACGGCTTGCGCTGCGATCAGTTCGCCGAGCGCCGCTAGATCTTTCTCCGCATGACTTTGCCGGATGAACACCGGCAGATCGGCGGCGAGCCGGGCGAAGTGAGCGTTACGACAAAATGGCGTAGCCCCCAGTGCGCGCCCCACATGCTCAAGCACGCTATTGACCGTTGTTTCCACTTGGGCACGTAATCGCCGCACAGGTATCTCAGCCGACCGCCGAGGGTTGGCATCGATCCACGTTGCGGTTTCCCTCAGGGACGCCGAGGCTGCGCACAACGCTGCGTCGACAGCGCCAAGGTGAGCGGCGGCATGCGCATCGTGATGGGGCTGACGACAATGCTCCCGAAGATAACCGGCAAGCGTACAAGCCGCTCCGTACCAACAGGCAGCAATGCCCCCGCCGCCCTGCCAAAAACCGGGTCGATCCACATACTGGCCGGGCAACCCGACACATCGACCCAGCGCACCTTCGAACGCGACATCAACGCTGGCTGTACTGCCCATGCCAACCGCCTGCCAACTATCTTCCGCTGTGCTGACGCCCGACTGACGCAAATCCACCGCGACCAGTTGTGGTCGATGTTGCTCATCCCGCGCGGTCAACAGGGCCCGATCAAGCATGGGCGCACCGGAGCACCAGGCTTTGCGCCCCTGCAAGTACACCTGATCTCCCTGCCGATCAACGATGTTGACCCGGGCAAAATACGGTTCGGCAGCCCAAGTGCCCCAGGCACCGGTGGCAATGGGTGCGTCGGGTTCAAGCTCCGTCATGATCGCCAGCGCATCGGTATGGCCTTCGAACAACTTGACCAAGGCCAGGTCGCTTGCGGAGACAGCGGCCAACATCCGCCATCGTTCCAGCGTTTGACCTCGTCCAGGCATGGGCAGGATTGTTGATCCGCAGTCGATGAGTTCCTGCATCATCTGTTGTAGCGCACTGTCCGGCACGGGAGTCACGGGCCGAGAGGCAAACGTGTCCAGCAGATTTTCAAAGATGGCGGAGCTGCTCATGGCCCATTCTCCGGTTCTGAACTTGCTATGGGGTGTCCCTGATGTTCAGAGGCAAGTGACACGTCGACAGTTCCAACGCATTGCGCATCGCTGCACCGCTCGCCGTATTGTCGAAAATGCACCAGACGGTCACGCCCTCGGCAGCTGCAAGCCGCAGTTGATTGGCAAGGTTCTTCAAATAGGGTTGGTCATAGGCGCTGTAATAAATGCGCGGCGAACCATGCAGTCGCCAATACTGCACTTCAGGTGCTCCGACCGGTGACGAGTCGGTGCTGATGCGTGACGGATCGACTGCCGCCTGGGTAATCCGATACTCCATCAGCAAAGAGGCGGCATCCACCCAGGATTCGTGCCGGGGCTCCAGAATGACCGCTCCGGAATATTGCGCCTTCAGCGCCCTGAAGAAGCTTTCTGCAATCGCATCGTCAAATACCAGCGACGGCGGTAGCTGTACCAGCAAGCCACCCAAACGCCCACCCAATCCGCAGCATTGACCGAGAAATTCGTCCAGCGGCTGTTCACAGTTCACTAAACGCAGTTCGTGGGTGATTCGCTTGGGTATTTTTACGCAAAATCGAAACGCTTGCGGCACCGACTCGGCCCAGCGGGCGTAAGTCTGATGACGGTGCGGTCTATAAAACGAGCTGTTGATTTCTACGCAATTCAATTGCGAGCCATAGCGTTGCAGATGCGTGCCTTCAACCGGAAACGCCGCCGCCTGTTCGCGCCCGACACTCCAGCCTGCGCAGCCAATGTAGATCGGCAGATGGCTCAAAGGATGACCCTCGCTATTTTTTGCGCGGCAACACGGCTCCCAATACCTGCTTGGCGGTTTGCACAATCACACCGGCCTCATCCGGATCGCCCCTGAGCAACGTCGTGGCGAACTTTTTCGCTTGCTCAAGCTTGATGTGCGGCGGGAGCGGCGGCACATTCGGATCGGTCTTGAACTCGATCAACACGGGTACGTCGGACGCCAGCGCCTGTTCCCAAGCACCCGCAACGTCTTCTTCGCGCTCGACAAAAATGCCCTTCAAGCCGATGGAAATGGCGAAAAGGTGATACGGGACGTCAGGAATGTTTTGCGAGGCTTCAAACTTCGGATCGCCTTCCATCACCCGCTGCTCCCACGTCACCTGATTGAGGTCTTCGTTATTGAACACGGCACAGATCCATTTGGGGCTTTCCCATTGCCGCCAGTATTTGGCCACGGTGATGAGCTCGGCCATATTGCTCATTTGCATCGCACCATCGCCGACCAAGGCAATTACTGCGCGTTGCGGGTAGGCAAACTTTGCGGCAATCGCATAAGGCACGGCGGCGCCCATCGAGGCCAGCCCACCCGAAAGCGAACATTTCATGCCACGACGGATCTTCAGGTCACGGGCGTACCAATTGGCACATGAGCCCGAATCGCTGGTGATGATCGCCAGCTCCGGAAGCCGTGGTGAAAGTTCGAACACCACCCGCTGAGGGTTGATCGGCGAGGCTTTTACCATCGCGCGTTTTTCCAGGGTTTTCTCCCAGCTGCTGCGCCAGCCTTCGACCTTTTTCCGCCATTTGCGGGACGTCTTGTGTTCCAGCAAGGGCAGTAACGCCGAGAGTGTCTCGCCGGCATCGCCCACCAGATTCACTTCCATCGGATAACGCAAGCTGAGCATGTCAGGCTGTAAGTCGATCTGCACCCCGCGTGCCTGGCCTTCTTTCGGCAAGAATTCCGAATAGGGAAATCCGGAACCGATCATCAGCAAGGTGTCGCATTCGGTCATCAACTTGTAGCTGGGCTCGGTGCCGAGCAACCCGATGCTGCCGGTGACCCAAGGCAGTTCGTCAGGCAGCGCCGCTTTGCCGAGCAAGGCCTTGGCCACGCCGGCTCCGAGTTTTTCCGCGACCGCGATCACTTGATCGGTTGCCTGCAAGGCACCGGCGCCGACCAATATTGCAACCTTCTCCCCTGCATTGAGTACTTCGGCTGCCCGTTGCAAATCCGCTTCATAAGGCAGCACTTTCGGCTTGCTGTAACCGACCCCGGAATGCACGGTGCCATGCGCCCTGCCCGGCGCTTCATACTCGGCGTCCTGCAGGTCATTGGGCAAGATGATCGCGGTGACGCGACGCTCGCCAATCGCGGTGCGTACCGCGCGGTCAACCAGGTGTTGGACTTGCGCGGGCACCGAAGCTTGTTGCACGAAAGCACCGGCGACATCCTTGAACATCGATAGCAGATCAAGCTCTTGCTGATAGTGACCGCCGAGCGCCGCGCGAGCCTGCTGGCCGACAATCGCCAAGACGGGCATGTGATCCATCCGCGCATCGTAGAGCCCGGTGATCAGGTGTGAAGCGCCAGGGCCGGAAGTGGCGATACACACGCCAAGCTCACCGGTGAACTTGGCATGCGCCGACGCCATGAACGCGGCCATTTCTTCGTGCCGGGCCTGGATGAATTCGATTTTCCCCTGCGCTCGGCTCAGCGCGCCGAACACCCCGTTTATGCCATCACCGGGATAACCAAAAATCCTCGTCACGCCCCATTGGCTGAGCCGCTCGACCAGAAAATCCCCCACTGTCATCGTCATGTCGTTGTTCGCCTGTTACCGATCCATAAACGTTCCCGTCGGGACATGCCAGCGGGAGATGTAAAGGTCTGGACAATCAGGCCAACTTTGAAGTTCGAACAAAAACGCCTGAAACCGACCTCTGCCGGATGGGTCAGTGTTCAACCTTCAATCCCGAACGGGATGAACCTTGCCACTGAACACCTTGAATCCATAGGTGTTGTAAATGAGCGTTACCGGAATCAATACGGCAAATCCAACCAACATGAATACCTGACTGACGGGACTGGAGGCAGCGGCTTGCAGGGTCAGGTTCGGCGGAACAATCAGTGGAAAAAGCGCTGCAATCATCATGGCGAAGGCCAGGACAAAGATGCCCAGCGCGGCAAACAACGGCAAATAATCTCGCCGGCTCCAACAGCCGATGATGAAGCCGACCGTCAGGCTGACAAACAACGCGGCGCCGGGCAGCCAGACAAACGTGTCGGAAAGCCGCTGCGCATACCGAACATCGAGTTTCGCCGTCCAGACGACCAACACCGCCAGCAGCACGATGGTCACGACGGCCAGGCTTTTTGCCTGGCGCTTCGAACGCTGCTGGAGTTCATCCTCAGTGCGCCAATAAAGCCAGCACGCCCCCAGCCATGTGTAACCCGCCACCAGCACAACGCCACAAAACAGTGGAAACGGACTCAACCACTCACGCCCGTCCCCGGTGTATTGCGTGCCGTTGTTCGGCAGCCCTTGAACCAGCGTACCGAGCACAATTCCCTGTGTTCCGCCGACGAGTAACGAGCCGCACATGTGCAAACCGTCAACACAACGCTTGATGGTTTGATCAGGCGCATAGTCGCGAAACTCCAGGGCGACCGCACGAAGAATCAAGGCCAGAAACATCACAATGAATGGCAGATACAGCGCCGGGAGCAAGATCGCATAGGCCATTGGAAAAAGCGCCAGCAGACCACCGCCGCCCAGCACCAGCCAGGTCTCGTTGGCGTCCCAGATCGGCAAGATGGTCACCGCCATGGCCCGCCGTTGTTTGCTACAACGGGTGAACCCTAGAAGAACTCCCACCCCAAGATCCGTGCCGTCGAGCAAGACATAGTTCAACACCGAGAACGCCAGGGCTGCGGTGGATAGCAGTGTGATCCAGTCATTGCCCAACATGGATTCGCCCCTCAGGAGTCGCCGGTCTCATCCGCCAGCGTGGGTTGCGGTCCGGGTTCGTCCTCCTGCGCAGGTTTGCGCAGGATTCGTAAAAGCACCCAAAGCCCGATGCCGAAGATCAACAGATAAAACCCGAGGATCGACCACGTCGATGCAATCACCTGTCGATGCGAAATCGAAGACAGACTCTCAGCCGTACGCAGCAAACCGTAAACCGTGAACGGTTGGCGGCCCACCTCCGTCACCACCCAGCCACTGAGCATGGCCAGAAAACCGGCGGGAGCCAACAACACGCAACCTCGCATCATCCAGCGAGCACTGAACAGCCGTTGCCCGCGACGCAGCACCCAACTGACCAAGCCCTGCCCCAGCATCAGCAGACCCAGCCCGACCATGAGTCGAAACGCGAAAAATACAATCGGCACGGGCGGGATATCCTGGGGCGCGAATTCATCCAGCGCAGCGATGGTGCCCGTCAGGTTGTAGCGCAGATACAGCGAGCCAACTCGAGGGATCGCCAATTCCCAGTGATTGCGCCTCTCATCCATATCCGGCACGGCAAACAGACGCATCGGCTCGCCCGCTCCTTCTGGCGGACGTGTCCAGGAACCTTCGATTGCGGCCACCTTCTGCGGCTGTACGACGAGGCTGTGTTCAGCGTGGAAATGCCCGACGACGATTTGCGCGGGGGCAAGCGAGAGGATCGTCCATAGCGCCATGGAGTATTGAAGGCGAGCTCGCGGGTTTTCAGGTTCCTTCAGCAACTGCCATGCACTGGCTCCGGCCACCAGCGTGGCGGTGCCAAGCATCGCGGCCAATGTCATGTGCACTAGTCGATACGGAAACGATGGATTGAAGATAATCGCCCACCAATCCTGCGCTATAAAACGGCCATCGGCGCCGATAGCGAAACCGGCCGGGGTCTGCATCCAGGAATTGGCCGAGAGGATCCAGAAAGCACTTATCAACGACCCGGCTGCGACGGCGCAGGTGGCGAAGAAATGCACGCGCGGGCCTACTTTCTTCAACCCGAACAGCATGATTCCCAGGAAGCCAGCCTCCAGGAAAAAAGCGGCCAGCACTTCGTAGAACATCAACGGGCCAAGGATATCTCCGGCCTGGGTCGAAAGCCGCGACCAGTTGAGCCCGAACTGGTATTCCAGAATCAGCCCCGAGGCCGTGCCCACCGCCACGGTAAGGGCAAATATCTTCAACCAGTAACGATAGACATCCAGGTAGATCTTTCTTCCACGCAACAGCCACAAGCCTTCAAGCACCATGAGAAAATTGGCCAGACCGATGGTCAGTGCTGCCAGTACGATATGAAAACTGATGGTGATCGCGAACTGGGCACGCGCAGCCAGAAGCGCCGACTCGACAGCTTCCATAGAGGTCACTCGTGTTGAGCAGTGTCACGGTAGAACATCGCAAATGCCTGAATGTTCAAGCCACGCGACATGAGGCAGGCAACGAAAGCTTCTTTTGCAAATATCTTCAGATCGAGGTTATGCATATTCAATCAAGCCCCGAAATAAATCGGGGCTTGACCAGACTCACACGGCATCAGGATTTACGGCCTCCGCCGCCGCTGTGTTCGCCGCCCTTACGCCCAGCTTCAGAGGCTTTGTCGCGGTCATCGGCAAAATTGCCGCCGCGCCCGGTTCCCTGACCACCGCCAGTGGATTGATCAGCGCCGGTTGATTGCCGCCCACCCGATGCCTGACCACCTTTTTGCCCGGGTTTGTTCATGTTTTCCTTATCGTCAGCAAATTCGCCTCCGCGATTGCCTTGCCCACCTCCTGACATACGATCGGCATCGCGCGATTGTTGTCCGCCTGAAGCCTGGCCGCCTTTCTTGCCAGCTTCAGAAGCCTTGTCTCGGTCATTGGAAAAATTGCCGGGATTGTTGTTTCCTGTATTGGCCATTTTCATTCACCTCTTACATCGTTAGTACGAGCGTTCGCCCGTGTAATTCGGAGGATGCAGAAAATCGAAAGTTTGGAAAAAACAGCAAGCTTGCGACGAGCGGATTCGCATCGTTAGTTCCATTGAAAACAAAGGCTTTAGACTGGCGGTGTGATTCGTCGGAGTGCGCGATTCAAGCCGTTTTTTTCTCTGAAAACGGTGAATATTTACTAGACTCACTAGCTCAAAAGAAGGTTTACAAACGCCGAATTTCGGAGATCAATCGATGACCGAGCATATCGTGCACTTTCACTGTCAGATCGACCAGGCAACGACCGAACGCTTCAGGGATTGTTGTCTTGAAGCCATCGATCAAGGCGCCACGTCGTTGCTGCTGAACCTGTCAACGTCCGGCGGCAGCACAAACTTCGGGTTCACTCTCTACACCTTCCTGAAGTCATTGCCTGTGCCACTGTGTGCGATCAACGCCGGGAACATCGAGTCGATGGGCATCATCATGTTTCTGGCTGCGGGACGTCGCATCACTTCACCCCATTCGCGCTTCCTGATTCACCCGATGAACTGGTATTTCAGCCAGAAATCCGTTGATCACCAACGCCTGCGCGAATACCTGTCGAGTCTCGACAACGACCTCGCGCGTTACGTCCAGATCTACGCACTGGAAACCGCTGATGCGGCGACCAAACTCGATATTTTCCACTGCCTGTCAGCCGAGGAAAAAGTGATCGCCGCGCACGAGTCCCTGGCCTACGGCATTGCCCACGAGATGAAGCAGATGGTCTTTGCCGATGATGTCAAACACTGGAAAGTCAGTGGTGGCTGACAAGTCTACAAACTGGGAACCCCGCGATCGGCGAATCCCACACCCGGTTCGATTGACTCAGTCAACGGTTCCACTGGCGCGCCGGGAATCAGTATGACCTTGCGACAGTCCTCCTGGCGTTTGTCGAATATTTCATAGCCTTCGGCGACGCTCTCCAGAGACATTCTGTGAGTGATGATTTCTTCAGGACGCAGATGACCCAGCTCAATATGCTCAAGCAGTTCGGGCAGATACCGTTGGACGTGCGTCTGGCCCATCTTGAATGTCAGCCCTTTATCGAACGCATCTCCGAACAGAAAGCCATGGATGAATCCCGCGTAGACCCCCGGCACACTCACCACGCCACCGCGCCTTACAGCGGCAATGCATTGGCGCAACGCTTTTCCGCTACTGCCT
The DNA here is from genome assembly GCF_047784845.1 of Pseudomonas sp. NFX98. Lineage (NCBI taxonomy): Bacteria > Pseudomonadati > Pseudomonadota > Gammaproteobacteria > Pseudomonadales > Pseudomonadaceae > Pseudomonas > Pseudomonas sp. NFX98. The sequence continues at coordinate 162,689 of NZ_JBLNNF010000002.1, forward strand.
TCTAGTTTCAGCGTCGCCAGCACGGTTTCGGTCGTGCTGCCCTTGGCTTCGAAGCCCACCGCATCGATCACCGCATCCACGCCGCGCATACCCGGTGTCTGCCGAATCAAGGAGTCAGCCGGATCATCATCGTCATCGAAGTTGATCGGGATGACTCCGTAGGTTTTCCTGGCATAGGCGAGTCGGTATTCATGGTGATCAATCATGAAGATCTGTTCGGCGCCGAGCATTCGCGCGCACGCTGCGCTCAACAACCCAACCGGCCCGGCGCCGAAAATCGCCAGACTCGACCCTTTGCCGATCTGCGCATTGATCACCGCCTGCCAGGCGGTGGGTAGAATGTCGGATAGAAAAAGCACCTTTTCGTCTGCCAGCGTACCGGGCACCTTGAACGGGCCGGTGTTGGCTTTCGGCACCCGGACCAGTTCGGCCTGTCCGCCGGGAACGCCTCCATACAACCGGCTGTAGCCAAATAGTGCGGCACCCGGCGGGATGGATTTCTTGTTCAGAATGGCACCGCGTCCATCGTTGGTGGTTTCGCAGGCTGCGTACAGTTGCTGCTGGCAAAAGAAACAGTCACCACAAGCGATGACAAAAGGAATGACGACACGATCCCCGCGTTGCACCTGGGTCACAGACGGTCCGGTGTCTTCGACGATGCCCATGAATTCATGGCCGAAAATGTCGCCGTGTTCGACGGTGGGAATCTTGCCGCGATACAGGTGCAGATCGGAACCGCAAATTGCAGTGGCCGTGACACGCAGAATAATGTCGTCGGGTTGCTCGATGATCGGATCCGGAACGGTTTCAATCCTGACCTTGTGGGCGCCGTGATAAGTCATTGCTCGCATGTCGTCACTCCTCGGTTAACGTAGAGATCGCTTTTGAATAAGGGCAATGACCTGCGAACAACGGTTCCTTTTCCATCCATGGCAACTGATCAATGGTTGTTGCCGTTGCCGATCAGTTTTCTCGCGCAATGATGGAGATCTTGCCGTTGCGCTCAATGATCGCGAACTTGATCTCTTCCAGCTTCTCGATTCCCTGGCTGGAGCGCGCGGCCTCCATGATATCGGCTTCCACCAGGCGGGCGTGACGCAGGCGCCGATGCAGGAGCTTGCCGTTTTCCACGATAATCGTGGGTTCACCGTCGATCAGCCGTGATAACCAGCCGGAACGCTGCTTGAGCAGCGAGAGCCCGACGTCGATGGCGATCAGGGTCACAATCACCAGCATCGAATTGGTCAGCGAAAAATCATCCCCAAGCAGCGCTTGCTGGGTAGCCTCGCCAATCATCATCAACAAGACAAAGTCAAAGGTCGTCAGCTCGGCCAATGAGCGTCGGCCGGCAATCTTGAACAGCACCATGAGCGCCATATACATCGCTGCCGCACGCAATACTGAATCCATAGGTCACCTAGGGGAAAATGAACTGATCGAGTCGCACGTCACTGGTGCCGGGCAAAACAATGCGGCTGTGGAACAACCCAAGGCCATCCCCTCGCAGAGTGAGAAATAAGTCCGCCTGTCCCTGGGTGTCGGTCTGTACCCATAACCGAATGCCTTGAGCAGAACTGCGGGTGCGCGCCGGCTCAGGCTGAAGCGTCTCGATGCTGAAACCCTCCAGGATCTCCCCGACCAGTTCCAGCTCGACAGTGGATTCCGGAGAGCCGCTGACGCTGATTTTCATGGCGTTGGTCGAGCCGTTGCGGTGGAACATCTCGTATTCCACTCTGACCCTGCCATCCTCGCTGCGAACATCTCTGGAGCTCAGGACACCGCGAGAAAACAGGCCCATCAAACCCAATACCATCAGTAAAACCAGCAGATACCACCCGCAGCGCTCAAAACGCCAGACCCGCAACTGGAAAGCCATGTCCTCGCGTACCGGGTATTTACGACTGTGCAAGTCCGGATGTTCGGCATCGTCGTTCATTATGTTTCAACCTTGCTCGCCAAGGAGCGCGCGGCGATGGAAGTGCGGCAGCCATTGCATGGCGTACTCGGTAGCTTCTGTTTGCACCTGGCAGCGAGTACCGAAAAACCGGTGCTCATGGCTGAACACGCAACGCTCCCCATGCGACTGGAAAGCCCAGGCAAAGCAGATGGTGCCTGCGGGAATACCGTCGATATCCTCCGGACCAAGAATCCCGGTTGTGGCGATGGCGGCATTGGCGGTGCTGTCTCGCAGGGCGCCCATCGCCATCTCCCTGGCGACCTCCACACTCGTCAGGTTGAAGGTTTCGATGGTGCGCGGGCTGACGTGCAAAACACGTTGCTTGGCCTGCGGTGAATAAACCACGTAACCGCACTCGATGAACTCACCGCTGCCTTCGATCCCGGACAATAGCGTCACGATTTTTCCGGCAGTACAGGACTCGGCAGTTGTCAGCAACAAAGCGTTTTCACGCAGGTAGTCAACAGTTTCTTCAGCGATGGACATGAGCAGAACTCACGAAGTTGTTGCTCGGTTGACAGGTGAAGACGCCGAACATTCCAAGAGAACGCCTCAGTGATAGTCCTCACCGGCGACTGCACGCAGATAGGCCTGATCGGCTTCCATGCGCAGATCTCGCCACTCAGTCCAGGACACGATACCCAGCCGATCCATCTCGTCGGACTGACGAAGCAGTTCGTCATGGTAGGCGTCAGGACAATCCATGCGCAGCTGTCTGTTTTCCAGAGCGCGATGCCAGGCATCAAGGGCACGCAGTCTCACCTCTTGAGCAGGTGTCAGCAGGTCTTTGAAGGCGTTCATCACATTGGCCCACCCGGATATTTCTTGGTGGAGCGGTCAGTTTCAGAATAGGTTCACAACGTCTGACGAGAAGCAGGCGAACTTCTCCCCGACAATCGACCTGCCCCAAAAACGACAAAGCCCTGATACACAGGGCTTTGTCATTTCGGGGCTGGTTGGCCGAAACGTCTTACTCCGTCACCCCCACAATGTGCTCAGGTGCAGGTTCGGCACTGCCGATCGGTGCGTTGAGCAACAGGTAGTAAGCCAGCGCCGAGCACAGCGCGACCACCGCACTGATCATGAACGCGGTGTTGAACGAGCCCGAGTACTGGATGCTGAAACCGGTGACGATCGGCGCGACGGAACCGGCGATGTAGCCGCCGAAGTTCTGGATCGAACCGAACGAGGCGACACGGCGGCTATCGACGATGGTGTTGACGATCATCCAGGCCGTGGCACTGGCCATGTTGATGCTGAACAGCGCCAGGCACAGCAGGATGATGCAACCGGTCAGGCCGGTGACAAACGACAGCGGCAAGGTGAATAGCGCCGCCAGCACCAGGCCGGTGATCACGCCGAACTTGCGACTGGCCAGAATGCTCATGCCACGGCGGACCAACATGTCGCAGAAACGCCCGGCGACGATGGTGCCCACCGCGCCGAAACCATAGGCCAGCGACACCAGCCACGCGGTCTTGTACAGGTTCATGCCGTGCTCGCGCTCGAAGTAACCGGGCAGCCAGGTCAGGTGCAGCCACAGCATGTAGATCACACCCATGAAGCCCAGCACCGCACCCCAGGTGCTGCGGTGTTTGAACAGGTCGAGCCAGCCGGCGAAGTACGAGACCTTCGGTGCCTGCGAATCGACGGTTTGCACTTGAGGCTTTTTCTCGGTCGGCAATGGCTTGCCTTCAGCCGCGAGTTCGGCCAGGTACTGCGCCTTGCTCTTGTAGAAGGTCAGCCAGCACAAGGCCAGGACGATACCGATGGCACCGGTGATGATGAACATCCCGCGCCAACCGAAGTTGACCATGAACAGCGTCAGCAACGGCGGCGCCAGGCATGGACCCAGGCAGGTCGACGACCAGACAATCCCGGTCGGCGTGCCGCGCTCGTTCGCATCGAACCATTCGGACAGCGCCTTGGCCGCCGAAGGAAACATCGGCGCCTCGCCAATCCCCAGCAGCACGCGCAGGCCCATGAAGCCGGCGAAGCTGTTGACCATGCCGAACGTCGACTGCGCCACCGACCAGGCCAGCAACGACGCGCCCAGTGCGATCTTGCTGCCCAGGCGGTCGATGATCAGGCCCATCGGCAACTGCGCGAACGCATAGGCGATGGAGAAGGCCGACAACAGAATGCCCATTTGCGAAGGGCTGATCATCATGTCCTTCTGGATCGAGGTGTTGGCAATCGACAGCGCACTACGGTCCAGATAATTGACGATGCCGATCAATAGCAGGAAGACAACCGTGATGCTTTGATACTTCTTCAGTGAGTTCATCTGATGGCCTTTATTATTGTTGTTTCAGCGGTTTCAGCGGTTTCAGCGCCGCGGCGATCCTTATCCCCGGTACCGAAAAATCAGGGCTGGCACGCAACCCTTGTAGGAGCGAGCCTGCTCGCGATGGTCTTGAACGAAAACGCGTAAAGCCAGATAACCAGCGGCGCCTTCAGGTTTTTCGCGAGCAGGCTCGCTCCTTCAGTTGTTGGCATCAGGGTTGGCGCGCCGTCACCGCTGCCTCAAGCAGACCGCGCCGGCTCAGGCTGTCGATCAGCGAGCGCAGGCCGAAGTCCCATTGCGGCGCCTGATCGCTGGTGGTCACGCGGTTGCTCAGGCTGCCCAATTGCGGGTTGCTGATCACCACCACATCGCCCAATTTGTGGGTGAAACCGTTACCCGGTTGATCGCGATCCTGCTTGGGGGCGAACAAGGTACCGAGAAACAGCACCAGGCCGTCAGGGTATTGATGGTTTTCGTTGAGCGTCTGCTGAACCAGGTCGAGCGGGTCGCGGCTGATCTGGCTCATGGAACTGCGGCCTTCGAGGATGAAACCGTCCTGGCCTTCGACGCGCAAATCCACTTGCGCGTTACGTACGTCATCCAGGTTGAAGGTTTCGTCGAACAGGCGCAGCAAGGGGCCCAGCGAGGTCGACGCGTTGTTGTCCTTGGCTTTGCCCAGCAACAGGGCACTGCGCCCTTCGAAGTCACGCAGGTTGACGTCGTTACCGAGCATGGCGCCCTGAATGGTGCCGTTGCTCGACACCGCCAGCACCACTTCCGGTTCCGGGTTGTTCCAGCTCGACTTGGGGTGAATACCAATGTCTGCGCCATGGCCGACCGACGACAGCGGCTGGGCCTTGGTGAAGATTTCGGCATCCGGGCCGATGCCCACTTCCAGATACTGCGACCACAACCCCTGCTCCACCAGCACTTTGCGCAAGGCTTCAGCCTGGGCCGAGCCTGGGACGATTTGCGAAAGGTCGGCGCCAATGCGGCTGGCCAGGGTGTCGCGAATTGCGTCAGCCTTGGCCGGGTCGCCCTTGGCCTGCTCTTCCACCACCCGCTCCAGCAGACTGGCGGCGAACGTCACGCCAGCAGCCTTGACTGCCTGCAAATCGATTGGCGCCAGCAGCCATGGCAAGCTTTCGTCGCGGCGGTTTGGGTCGCTGTTGTCCAGCAATGCCGACAACTCGATCAACGCCTCGGCCAAGGGCAACGCACGCAGATACGCCACCGGGTCCGTCACTTCAAGCAAGGCCGAGACGGTCGCAACATGGGCGCTGATATCGTGCACGGCGCCCGCCTTGACCAGCACCACGGCCGGTCCCTCGCCGGGCAGCCAGACACGCCCGACCCAACTGCCGGTGTTGAAGACGGCGGCGTTGTTGCTCAATGGCAGCGGTGCTTGTGCTGTGGATTGGTTTGTCATGTCTGCACTCTTGTTGTTGTGTGTATGTAGGAGCGAGCTTGCTCGCGAAAAACCTGAGAACACCGCGGGGTTGTCAGGAAAGAGCTGGCAGCTGCAACTGCGCGGCGCTCTGATTGAGGTCGTCGATCACTTTCTGCGACAGACTCACGCCTTCGCGCAGGGCTTGCTCACGCAGTTTCAGGCCGGCCTGGCCCGGCAAGCGCACCGGGCGCTCGGGGTCTACCGGGCGGCTGGCCAGGATCAGCTTGCTCAGGAACGAACTCTCGTCGGTGAAGGCGTCCAGCCCGCCGAAGAAACGCGGGTCGATCACCACGGCCGTAGCCGATGCGCCCCATTGGTCCGGGCCGTCCTTGCGTCCATGACCGGCCAGCCCCGAGGTCAGGGCCTCGACCAGAATGGCCAGGGCAAAGCCTTTATGGCCGAAGGCCTGGCCACCCAGCGGCAGGATGCTGCCCGGTGGGGTGGTGAAGAAATCAGCCGGGTTGTCGCTCAGTTGGCCTTCGTTGCTCATCAGCACCGGGTGCGGCAGCGTGCTGCCGGCATCGCGACACTGGCCGATCAGGCCCAATGTGACGGTGGACATGCTCACATCCAGCAGAATCGGCTCGCCCCGAGTCGGGATGCCTGCGGCAATCGGGTTGGGCGTGTAGATCGGGTCGATCCCGCCATGAGCGCAGACCAAACCAACCGACGGGTCCGAGGAATAAACCATCGCCACCAGGCCACGGTCGGTAAAAGGCTTCAGGTAAGCGGCGAGGCAACCGATGTGCGAGGCGCGGCGCACCACGGCGATGCCGATGCCCTGCGCCGTGGCGCCCTTGGCCGCGCAGTCCAGGGCGCGGCTGACGCAATACGGGCCGAGCACATAGTGGCCGTCGAACAGCGCCGAAATGCCGCTGTCGGAGACCTGTTCCAGTAACCCGGCACTGGCCTTGACCTGCCCGCTGAGCACGCCGCCGAGATAGCGGCTAACCAGGTTGAGGCCGTGGGTGCGATGACCCAGCAGCTCACCTTCGAGCAGCACCCGGGTCACCACTTGGGCGACCTCGGCATCGGCCCCGGCTTTTTCGAACAGTTGCTCGACGAACGCGGTCAGCGTTTGCGCGTCGTAGCGGTTTGCTTCAGTCATGCTTGCTGCTCCGTGTTCAGTTCAGGGTCGCTGTGCTGTGCTTGCCATCGACCAGCCGTTGAATGCCCAGCGGGTTGGCGTTTTTCAAGGCATCGGGCAGCAACGCGTCGGGCACGTTCTGGTAGCACACCGGACGCAGGAAACGATCGATCGCCAGGGTGCCGACCGACGTGCCGCGGCTATCGGACGTGGCCGGGTACGGGCCGCCATGGACCATCGCATCGCACACTTCGACGCCGGTCGGGTAGCCGTTGAGCAGCACTCGACCGACCTTCACTTCCAGCGCACCGAACACTTCACCGAAGGCCGTCAGGTCCTCGTTGTCAGCCAGCAACGTGGCCGTGAGCTGGCCGCGCAAGGCGCCGACGGCGCGCAACAGTTCAGCCTTGTCCGCCACTTGAACCACCACCGTGCAAGGGCCGAAGACCTCTTCCTGTAGTAGTTCATCGTTTTCCAGCAACAGACTGATATCGGCCTCGAACAATTGCGGCTGCGCCTGGTTGCCCTTCTGCGCCAGGCCGCTCAAATGCTTGATGCCCGGGTGGGCCAGCAGCGCCTGCAAGCCTTTTCCGTAGCTGTTCAAGGTGCCGGCATTGAGCATGGTTTGCGGAGCTTGCGCGGCCATGTGCCCGGTCAGTTGCTCGATGAAAGCGCTGAACGCCGGCGAGCGAATGCCGATGACCAGGCCGGGGTTGGTGCAGAACTGGCCACAGCCCTGCACCACCGAAGCGCTCAGTTCCTTGGCAATCAACGCGCTGCGGTTAGCCAAGGCTTGTGGCAAGACCAGCACCGGGTTGATGCTCGACATCTCGGCGAACACCGGAATCGGTTGTGGCCTTGCCGCCGCCATATTGCACAGGGCACCGCCGCCCTTCAGCGAACCGGTAAAGCCCACGGCCTGGATGCCAGGGTGTTTGACCAGCGCCTCGCCGACGCCGGCGCCGAAGATCATGTTGAACACGCCGGCCGGCATGCCGGTGCGTTCGGCAGCGCGGATCAGCGCTTCGGCGACGCGCTCGGCCGTGGCCATGTGGCCGCTGTGGGCCTTGAACACCACCGGGCAACCGGCGGCCAGAGCGGCGGCGGTGTCGCCGCCAGCCGTGGAGAACGCCAGCGGAAAGTTGCTGGCGCCGAAGACCGCCACCGGGCCAACACCGATGCGGTACTGACGCAAGTCAGGACGCGGCAACGGAGTGCGCTCCGGCAGTGCCTGATCGATGCGTGCACCATAGAAATCGCCACGGCGCAGGACTTGCGCAAACAAACGCATCTGGCCGCTGGTACGGCCGCGCTCACCCTGAATGCGGGCGCTCGGCAGAGCGGTTTCGCGGCAGGTCAACGCGATGAAATCCTCGCCCAGATCGTCGAGTTCATCGGCGATGGCTTCGAGGAATTCAGCCCGGCGTACTGCGGGCAAATTGCGAAACAACGGGAACGCCGCACTGGCAGCCACCACCGCTGTATCGACCTCGGCCAGAGTCGCCTGATGGAATGCGCCGGGCAGTTGTTCGCCGGTGTGAGCGTCGACGCTATAAACCAGAGTGTCGCCCAGGGCGCTACGTTGGCCCGCGATAAAGTTGAATCCGGAAACTTGCATGTGCTTTTCGCCTTGTGGAGGTTGCAGGGCTGTCAATCAGGTCACGGCACCGATCTGCCAGGGCACGAACTCGTTCTGCCCATAACCGTGCTGTTCGCTCTTGCTGCGCTCGCCGGAAGCGATGCGCAGCATCTGTTCGAAGATGTACGCGCCGCGCTCTTCAATGCTGGTGGAACCGTCGGCGATGCCGCCGCAGTTCACGTCCATGTCTTCTTCCTGGTGTTCGAACACCCGGTTGTTGGTTGCCAACTTGATCGACGGCGCCGGCGCGCAGCCGTAGGCCGAGCCTCTGCCGGTGGTGAAGGCGATCAGGTTGGCGCCACCGGCGACCTGCCCTGTAGCCGAGACCGGGTCGTAGCCCGGCGTGTCCATGAACACCAGCCCCTTGGCCCGGACCGCTTCGGCGTATTGGTAGACATCCACCAGATTGCTGGAACCGGCCTTGGCCACCGCGCCCAGGGACTTCTCCAGAATCGTGGTCAGGCCACCGGCCTTGTTGCCGGCCGAAGGGTTGTTGTTCAGTTCGGCGTTCATGCGCTGGCAGTAGTCTTCCCACCAATGGATGCGCGCGATGAGTTTCTCCCCCACCTCGCGGCTCACGGCACGACGCGTCAGCAAGTGTTCGGCACCGTAGATTTCCGGGGTTTCCGAAAGAATCGCGGTGCCGCCCGCCGCGACCAAACGGTCAACGGCATTGCCCAGCGCCGGGTTGGCGGTGATGCCCGAGTAGCCGTCCGAGCCGCCGCATTGCAAGCCGACGATCAAGTGGCGAGCGCTGACCGGCTCGCGTTGCACCTGATTGGCCTGAGGCAGCAAAGCCTTGACCTGCTCGATGCCACTGGCGATGGTTTTCGACGTGCCGCCGACGCCTTGAATGGTGAAAGTGCGCAACTGGTCGCTGGCGGTGAGCCCTTGCGTCTCGAGCAGGCTCTCGATCTGGTTGGTTTCACAACCCAGGCCGATGATCAGCACGGCAGCGAAATTGGGGTGCACGGCGTACCCACCGAGGGTGCGGCGCAACAGTCCCAGAGCCTCGCCGCTCGGGTCGACTGCGCAACCGGCGCCGTGGGTCAGCGCCACGACGCCGTCGATGTTCGGAAAAGCCGCCAGCGCCTCAGGATGAATGTCCCGGCGAAAGTGATCGGCCACGGCCCGGGCCACGGTCGCCGAGCAGTTCACCGAGGTGAGAATGCCGACATAGTTGCGGGTCGCCACGCGGCCATCGGCACGCACGATGCCCTGGAACACGGCTTCGGTACTGGGCGTGGTGTGGGCATCGACGCCGAAGGCGTAGTCACGGGCAAAATCGCCCATCTCCACATTGTGCACATGCACATGCTCGCCGGCCTCGATGACCTGCGAAGCAAACCCGATGATTTGTCCGTAACGACGCAGGGGTTGGCCCTGCTCTACGCGCTGAGTGGCGACTTTGTGCCCGGAGGGAATCGGCTGACGCACGGTGATCGCTTCGGCTTCCAGGACCAAGCCTTCAGGCAAGACCTGCCGTGCAATCAGTACGTTGTCCAGGGGATTGAGGCGGATCACGGCAGAGTCGCCGGTCCGGGTTCTGGCAATCAGTTGCATGGGACCTCTCAGGGCAGTACGGCTGACTTCTTGTTATGGCGTCGCCCGTTTCGTGACGGGCGAATCTGCGATAACTGTAGGGAGCCAGCCCCAACATTCCCAATGAGATGATCCGATCAATCGATAACCTGACGTTATCGAATTGGCTTAATGCGCGAGACTAATCAATCGCTCGCCGATTCTGCCTCCTGCCGCTGACGCGCGAAATCGAGCAGGATGTCGGCGAATTCCCGGGCCGAACCGGTGAGCGGCTCGTCCTTGCGGGTAATGATCCCGTACTCCAGCGGCGCCAGATGCAATGGAGTTTTCAGCTCCTTGAACTGACCGCTATCCAGCTGTGCCGCCACCATCGATCGGGGCAACATGGCGATCATCGGTCCCGAGTGCAGCAGTTGCAGGAACATCTGCATGGAGATGGTATTGACGCTGTCCGCCGGCGATGTGATGCCTGCGGCCTTGAACGCCAACTCCAGGCGATCGCGAATCGGCGTACCGACCGGATATAGCACCCACGGCCACTCGCCGAGCGCTTCCAGCGGCGTGAAGTCCAGCTCATTGAGCGGATGACTACTGTTGACCACCAGGCTGAAGGGCTCGGGTTCCAAGGGCTGAAAATCGAAGACCTGGCTGTAACGCTCTTCGGTAAAGCGACCGATCATCAGGTCCAGTTTGTTTTGCTCAAGCATGGCCAGCAGATGGTCGCTGGACTGTTCAACTACTTCGATCGACAGCAAAGGACTGCGCGCCTTGATCGCGGCGATAGCCTGGGGCAGCACCACCGAGGTCGCCGCAAAAATCCCGCCCACCTTGAGAAAGCCATGCCCGCCCTTGCGCAGCCGATTGACCTGATCGACAAACTTGTGTGAATCGGCCAACGCACCCTGGGCATACCGCACCACATGCTCGCCCAGCTCCGTGGGCGGCATGCTGCGCGGCAGACGCTCGAACAGGGCAAAGCCGAACTGCTCCTCCAGATCACGCAGCATCTTGCTCAAGGCTGGCTGACTGAGATTCATCCGGATGGCGGTGGCGTGCATGTTGCGCGTGCGCGCCAGGGTGTCGATCAGCACCAGGTGCTTGAAGCGCACCCAGTTGCAGAAACTGGAATGGGTGATGTCCGATGGCATCGGGGGGCGTTGCCTCTTTAGAAGGTGAAGGGTTCTATTTGCGAGAGTTGGCTTGCCAGCGCTCGGACAGTGTACATATCCGTTGCTGCGGGTTACTTGGAAAAACCGCATTCTCTGTAGGAGCTGTCGAGTGCAACGAGGCTGCGATCTTTTGATCTTGCCTTTAAAAAACAACGTCAAAAGATCGCAGCCTCGTTGCACTCGACAGCTCCTACATTTTGGTGTGATACATCTGCGCAGTTGCTTTTGATCCGCCCGCCCCTCGGCGACTCAAAATTATTGCTCACGCAAATAATTCAACAACCTATCCAAAACCACGGATCTAGGCCGAGACCGCAACGTCAGCAAACCAATGTTGACCATGGAAATCGGCAACTCCACCGGCAAAACCGTGACCATCCCGTAGCGCGCATAATGCTCGGCCACATCATTGGGCACCACCGCGATCATGTCTGACGCCTCAAGCATCGCCGTGGTCGCCAGGATCGAAGCGGTCTCGACAATGTCCAGCGCCTGCACCATACCGCCAGCCTTAAGGGCACTTTCCACCCGCCGACGCATGGGGCTGCCGATGGGATGCAGGATCCAGGTCATCGTGATCAAGTCGGCCAACTGCAATGGCGAAGAACCCGCCAACGGGTGACCGGCCCGGGCGATCACGCGCATCTGCTCACCCTGATCGAACAGCTCGATATGCAGATCCTGGCTGTCGCTCTGATCCGGCAAGCGCCCCAATACCACATCAAAATCACCGCGCAGCAAGGCCGGCAGCAAGGTATCGCTGGTACCGACCTCAATCGAAATGCGCACCTTGGGGTAATCGCGCTTGTACGCCAGCACCGCTTTCGTCAGAAGTCGGGGCACCGGCCCCATCACACTGCCGATGCGCACCAACCCCGCAGCCCCGCGTGCCAGTTCCGCGATCTGCGCCTGGGCATGCTCGAACTCATGCAGCGCGCCCTGGGCGTAGCGGATCATCACTTCGCCATACAAGGTTGGCTGCATGCCGCGCGGCAAGCGCTCGAACAGACGCACACCAAGACGCTCTTCCAATTGCTGCAACAGCAAGCTGGCGGCAGGTTGCGTGGTGTGCATCGCCGCAGCCGCCCGGCGCAGGTTGCCGAACTCACCCAAGGCATGAAGCAAGGTGATCTGTCGGCTGGAAATTTTCAGGGCGCCAAAATTATTCGGCGTGAGCGTGGCGACTTCTGGGCTGGAAGACATATCAAATCCGGTATCCCTGCTTAGGAAATCGCGATTATGCACATATCGCTCGTCGACCTACAGTCGAGTCTCCAAATGGTCTTCAAGAACAAGAGCCCGCCATGCCTATTCGAATCACCCATCTGAGCGTTCGCGACATCCGCTTCCCCACTTCCCTGTCCCTTGACGGCTCCGATGCGATGAACAGCGCACCGGATTACTCCGCGTCCTACGTCGTTCTACACACCGACGCCCCGGCCAATCTTGAAGGCCACGGCCTGACCTTCACCATCGGCCGTGGCAATGAAATCTGTGTGGCGGCGGTGCAATCCCTGGCGCCGATGGTGGTCGGTTTGTCGCTGGAAGAGATCGTCGCCGACATGGGCGCTTTCTGGCACAACATCACCGTCGGCGACAGCCAACTGCGCTGGCTGGGCCCGGAAAAAGGCGTGATCCACCTCGCCACCGCGGCGATCGTCAACGCCGTCTGGGACCTGTGGGCCAAGCACGAAGGCAAACCCGTGTGGAAATTGCTGGCCGACATGACGCCGGAACAACTGGTGCGCTGCCTGGACTTCAGCTACGTCACCGACGTGCTCACCCCTGAAGAAGCCATCGCCCTGCTGCGCCGCCAGGTGCCGGGCAAGGCCCAGCGTGAGGCGCACATGCTGCGCGAAGGCTATCCCGGCTACACCACCGCGCCCGGCTGGCTCGGCTACAGCGAAGAAAAAATGCGTCAATTGGCCCGCGAAGCGGTCGAGGATGGCTGGATCCACATCAAGCAGAAAATCGGCGCGAATCTCGAAGACGACATCCGTCGCGCCACGATTCTACGTGAAGAAATCGGCTGGGAGCGGACGCTGATGATGGACGCCAATCAGGTCTGGGACGTCGATGAATCGGTCGCCAACATGCGCCGCCTCGCCGCGTTCGAACCGCTGTGGATCGAGGAGCCGACCAGCCCCGACGACATTCTCGGCCATGCCAGTATCCGCCAGCGCATCGCACCGATCGGCGTCGCCACCGGAGAGCATTGCCACAACCGGGTGATGTTCAAGCAGATGTTCCAGGCCGGCGCGGTGGATTTCTGCCAACTGGACGCGGCACGTCTGGGCGGGCTCAACGAGGTGCTGATCGTGCTGCTGATGGCCGCCAAGTTCGACGTGCCGGTCTGCCCCCATGGCGGCGGTGTCGGCTTGTGCGAATACGTGCAGAACATCGCCCTGTTCGACTACATCGCCGTCTCGGCCTCGCTGCACAACCGTGTTCTGGAATACGTCGACCACCTGCACGAACACTTCCTCGATCCGGTGGTGATCCGCCGTGGCCGCTATATGCCGCCGCAGCGTCCTGGCTACAGCATCGAAATGACCGCCGAAACCCTGGAACGTTACCAGTATCCCGACGGTCCGGTGTGGGTCGACATCCGCCGCGCCTGACCGCCGAACCACGGTGCCCGCTGCTGTTGCAGCGTGGCACCTGACCGCTACAAAACCAGCCGACGATAATCAGCCAACACCCCTGTCAGATAAGCATTGAAACGCCCCGCCGCCGCGCCATCGATGACCCGATGATCCCAACTCAGGCTCAACGGCAGCATGTTGCGCGTGACCACCTCGCCCTGCTCCAGGGCCAGTCGTTCGACACTCTTGCCCACGCCCAGAATCGCCACTTCCGGTGCATTGATGATCGGTGTGAAGTAGGTTCCACCGATGCCGCCCAACGATGAAATCGAGAAGCAGCCACCACTCATGTCGGCGGCGCTCAATTTGCCCTCCCGGGCCTTGGCCGCCAGTTCCGACATTTCCGTTGCAATTGCTCGAATACCTTTCTGGTCGACATCCCTGATCACCGGCACCACCAGCCCTTGCGGCGTATCGGCGGCGAAACCTATATGCACGTAACCTTTGAGCACCAGTCCATCGCCATTGAGGCTCGCATTGAACTCGGGGAATTGCTTCAGCGCCGCCGCACAGGCTTTCATCAGCAACGCCAGCAACGTGATCTTCACCCCGGTCGAGGCATTTTCCTTGTTCACCTGCACGCGAAATTGTTCGAGTTGGGTGATATCGGCATCGTCGTGATTGGTGACGTGAGGGATCATCACCCAATTGCGATGCAGATTGGCGCCGCTTATTTTCCTGATTCGCGACAGCGGCCTGCTTGCCACCGGCCCGAATTTGGCGAAATCGACCACCGGCCACGGCAGCAAATCACCCAAGGGTTGAGTTGCCGTGGCGGTTTGAGGCAAGGCACTCAGCGCTGCTTTTACATGGGCCAACACGTCAGCCTTGGTGATGCGATTGCGCAGGCCGGTCCCTCGGATGCTTTGCAGCGAAACACCCAGTTCCCGTGAGAACTTGCGCACCGAAGGCGATGCCAGGGGCAAGTCCGTTGTTGAGACAACAATCTCGAATGGCGCCACTACCGCAGGCTCATCAGGAATATCAGCGGGTTCGACAACGGGCTGTGCCGCTGGCTGATCAACCTCGATACTGGCAATCGCCGAGCCTTCGCTGACCTTGTCGTCCAGCCTGACCGCCAATGACTGCAACACACCCCCATGGGGCGATGGAATTTCCATGGACGCCTTGTCGGTCTCGACAATGATCAGGGTCTGTCCTTCGACCACGGTGTCGCCCGCCTTGGCGAGGATTTCTATGACGCCCACATCCTTGGCGTCCCCGATATCGGGCAGACGAATTTCACGCACATTCTTCATAAACACTTCCTGAAAAATCGACTCACACCAAGCCCGGTTTCAGGCTTCCCAGGGCGCCACGCCGTCAACGTCAATGGCGTACCTGGCGATGGCCTCGGCACACACGCTCGCGTCCAGCGTTCCCTCGTGAACCAGTGCCGTCAGCGCACTCAAGACGATCTGATGGCGGTCCACTTCGAAGAACTCGCGCAGCCTGTGGCGAGTGTCGCTGCGGCCAAAACCGTCGGTGCCGAGCACGGTGTAGTGGGCATCCAGATAACTGCCGATCAACTGCGGCAAGGCGCGAACGTAATCAGTGCAGGCGATGATCGGCGCCGAGTCGTTGAGCGACGCTTGCACATGGCTCTGCCGTGCCGGTTGTTGCGGATGCAGTCGATTCCAGCGCTCCACTTCACGGGCATCACGGGCCAACTCGGTGAAACTGGTGACGCTCCACACCTGGCTGTCGATGTTCCAGTCGCTGGCGAGCAATTCGGCGGCGGCAATCACTTCGCGCAGGATGGCCCCGGAACCCAGCAACTGCACGCGGCCACGGGCATCCTCGAATTCATGCCGGGCAAACAGGTACATGCCCTTGATGATCGCCTGCTCGACGCCGTCAGGAAGGTTGGGTTGCGGGTAGTTTTCGTTCATCAGGGTGACGTAGTAGAACTCGTCCACCTGACGTTCCAGCATCTGACGCATGCCGTGATCGAGAATCACCGCGAATTCGCCGGCGAACGCCGGGTCGTAGGCACGGCAGTTGGGGACCATCGCCGCCATCAGGTGGCTATTGCCATCCTGATG
Source organism: Pseudomonas sp. NFX98 (assembly GCF_047784845.1). NCBI lineage: Bacteria > Pseudomonadati > Pseudomonadota > Gammaproteobacteria > Pseudomonadales > Pseudomonadaceae > Pseudomonas > Pseudomonas sp. NFX98. The sequence continues at coordinate 178,510 of NZ_JBLNNF010000002.1, forward strand.
CTGCAACCCTTCCCCGCCCAATGTCGTGCGCCCTGCCGTGGCCCCCAGCAGAAAGCCCCGGGCCCGTTGATCCGCCGCCGCCCAGATCAGGTCGCCGATGCGCTGGAAGCCGAACATCGAGTAATAGATGTAGAACGGCAACATCGGCAGGCCATGCACCGAGTAACTGGTCGCGGCGGCGACCCAGGAACTGATCGCCCCGGCCTCGCTGATGCCCTCCTCCAGAATCTGGCCGTCGAGCGCTTCCCGATAGCTGAGAATCGAACCGATGTCTTCCGGCTCATAGCGCTGGCCGACGCTGGAATAAATCCCGATCTGCTTGAACAGGCTGGCCATGCCGAACGTCCGCGCTTCATCCGCCACGATCGGCACGATGCGCGGCCCCAATTGTTTGTCCCGCAGCAAACCACTGAGCATCCGCACGAACGCCATGGTGGTGGACATTTCCTTGCCTTCGGCGGCAATGGCGAACCCGGCATAACTGTTGATCTCGGGGACGGCCAATGACTCGCTGGTGGTGGGCCGTGCAGGCATGTAGCCGCCCAATGCCTGGCGTCGCTCATGCAGGTAACGCATTTCGGCGCTGTCTTCTTCGGGTTTGAAGAAGCTCAGGGATTCTGCCTGCTCGTCGGTCAGCGGCAAGTTGAAGCGGTTGCGGAAGGCGATCAACGCGTCCTTGTCGAGTTTCTTCTGCTGGTGCACGGTCATCTTGCCTTGCCCGGCATCGCCCATGCCGAAACCCTTCTTGGTCTGCGCCAGAATCACCGTGGGTTTCTTGCCTTCGAGCAGCGCGCTTTGATACGCCGCATGGATTTTCACGATGTCGTGGCCGCCGCGCTTGAGGCGATCGATCTGCTCATCGCTCAAGCCTTGGGCCAGATGCGCCAATGCCTCGTTCTGGCCGAAGAAATGGTCGCGGTTGAAGCGCCCGTCTTTTGCCGCGAACGTCTGGAACTGACCGTCGACGGTGCTGGACAACGCCTTGACCAGCGCACCATCGGCATCCCGTGCAAACAGGCCGTCCCAATCGGAACCCCAGACCAGTTTGATCACGTTCCACCCGGCGCCGCCGAACAGCGCTTCCAGCTCGTCGATGATGCGACCATTGCCGCGCACCGGCCCGTCCAGCCGTTGCAGGTTGCAGTTGACCACCCACACCAGATTGTCCAACCCTTCGCGCGCGGCCAGGGTCAGCGCCGACATGCTTTCCGGCTCGTCCATTTCACCGTCGCCGAACACGCCCCAGACGGTTCGACCCTTGGTGTCTTGCAGGCCCCGGTGGTCCAGGTAACGCATGAATCGCGCCTGGTAGATCGAGCTGATCGGGCCGATGCCCATGGAGCCGGTCGGGAATTGCCAGAAGTCCGGCATCAACCACGGGTGCGGATAACTCGACAAACCCCGTGCACCATTGGCGCGGGCGCCGATTTCCTGCCGATAGTGCTGCAAGTCCTGCTCGTCGAGCCGTCCTTCGAGAAAGGCGCGGGCATAGACGCCCGGTGCCGAATGCGGTTGATAAAACACCAGGTCACCGCCACTGCTTTCGGTGCGCGCGTTGAAGAAATGGTTGAAGCCCACTTCGAACAAATCGGCGGCGCTGGCATAACTGGCGATGTGGCCACCCAATTCGCCATACGCGTGGTTGGCACGGGCGACCATGGCCAAGGCATTCCAGCGCATGATCGACGCCAGACGCTCCTCGATGGCCAGGTCCCCGGGGAAGACCGGCTGGCGTTCGACACTGATGGTGTTGATGTATGGCGTGCCGTGGCTGGGCCGCCAGCCGATGTCCGCGCTGCTCGCCACCGCCACCAGCATGTCGAGGATCTGTCTGGCCTGGGCAGTGCCGCCATGGGCGATGACCGACAGCAAGGCGTCACGCCATTCGGCGACTTCCTCGCTGTCTTCTGCGGCCTGGCCCGGCAATTGGGCATGATGATCGGACGGGTTCATGAGCATCTCCTGCAACTGTCGGGTAACGCTTCAAGGTGGCGTGAATGGCTGACTCGGGCGAGGCTTTTGACGTGCTCTACCGCGTCAATGACGGAACGCTCCGCCCAGGTGTCGTGGGTGACGTGGTAGACGCATGGCTTACCGTGCAGCAAGCGTTCATCCAGCTGACCGAACACTACAAAACTGTAGTCGGCTTGCACCTCGACAAGCTTCTCGGGTCCTGTGTCAGCCTTGTCTACCTGCATAAGGGCGATGTTGTCGAAACAGCTGAAACCATGATGCATCAAGTCAATATGGTCGCTATCAAGCCCGGACGCGATGACCACGATGCGCGTGCAGCTGGACGGCTCACGCATCCATTTCATGGTTTGATGACGGTAGTCGGCGGATCGGTTCATAGGCGTTGTCTTTCTTGTTTGAATAGTTGATTCAGCCGTTGAATGGGCAGCGGGATTTCTAGAGGGCGCAACGCTCTTGCAGCACGCTTTTGGCCAGCGTCCGGGCCATCGATAAAATGGCCTCCACCTGCTTATCCATAGCGGCGCCGGATAGCGCCGGCGTTCCCGGATTGATCACACGCAGCGGGTGGCCGCACACCGAACCCAGCCAGGTCAGGCCGGGTATCGGGGTGATCTCGACATCCAGTAAAAAACAGCCTTTGGATACGCCACTCAACAATCGAGTGGCCTGGCAGGTGGAGGCCGGAACCTGCTCCGTCAGTTCGGAACTGACTTGCAACCAGTCGTGCATCAACACCTTGGGTTGCGTCACCACCAGGTAAGCGACCTGATCCCAGTCGTCGATTGCCACGTGCAACCGGTCAATCATGTACTTGGGCAGCGCGGCGCTGGTGACGATCACTACCCCGACATCCGCCAGAGGCTCTTTGATCCAGGTTGCGGATTGCGAAATGGCATGCATGGCGGTACTCCCGGTTTAGTTAGTGGGCCAAGTCTCGGCCCTGTGGGAGCGGGCTTGCCCGCGATGGGGTCATCACATTCAACATCAAGGTTGGCTGATCCACCGCCATCGCGGGCAAGCCCGCTCCCACCCGACCTGCGTTTAATCCCGAAGCTCGGTTCAGCCGTTACGAAACAGGAAGCTGTAGGCGTTCAGCGCCGGAGCGCCACCGAGGTGGGCGTAAAGCACTTTTGACCCTTCGGGGAATTCACCGCGACGGACCATTTCGATCATGCCGTGCATCGATTTGCCCTCGTACACCGGGTCGGTCAGCACCCCTTCGAGGCTGCCGCACAGGCGGATCGCTTCCAGTGTCCCGTCGTTGGGCAGGCCATATTCGGGATAGGCGAAGCGCGTATCGAGCACCACATCGTCTTCGGTGATTTCGCGGCCCAGATCCACTAGTTCGGCGGTATGGCGAGCGATGCGCAGGATTTGCGCCTTGGTTTTTTCCGGTTTGGCCGAGGCATCGATACCGATGACGTTCTTCGAACGACCGTCCGCCGCAAACCCCACAATCATGCCGGCCTGGGTGCTGCCGGTCACGGAACAGACCACGATGTAGTCAAACTTGAAGCCCAGTTCCTGTTCCTGCTGCCGCACTTCTTCAGCGAAACCGACGAACCCGAGGCCGCCGTAGGGATGCTCGGAACAGCCTGCGGGGATCGGAAACGGTTTGCCGCCGCGCTCCACGACATCGCTCATGGCTTTCTCCCAACTAGGTCGAATGCCGATGTCGAAGCCTGCTGCATCCAGTCGCACATCGGCGCCCATGATCCGCGACATCTCGATGTTGCCGACGCGGTCGTACACGGCGTCGGAGTAGTTCACCCAGTTTTCCTGCACCAGCACACACTTCATGCCCAGGTGGGCAGCGACCGCAGCGACCTGGCGGGTCTGGTTGGACTGGATGCCGCCAATCGAAACCAGAGTGTCGCAGCCCTGATCGATGGCTTCGGGAATCAGGTATTCGAGCTTGCGTGTCTTGTTCCCGCCGAAGGCCAGGCCACTGTTGCAATCTTCACGTTTGGCATACAACTCCACCTTGCCGCCCAAGTGTTCGCTGAGGCGTTTGAGGGGCGTGATGGGAGATGGACCGAAGGTCAGCGGATAACGTTTGAAGCGATTCAGGTTCATGGCGTTGTTCCTTATAAGTTGAGATATCCAAGCTCTTTCAGCGGGCTTCGATGAATCAATCTTAAGAAAAAACCTGAAAATTTGTGTTGCAAGTTTCCACCAATAAATGAAGCATTATTATTGCAGATCAAACCAGAACTTTACTTAATTGCGTGTATACGACCATGAACGCAACAAACAAACACAAGAAAGCCAGCGAGAAAGCCGCAGAGCCGATGCAGCTTGATCGCACCGACCGCGCCATCCTCAAGGCGCTGCAGCGAGATGCTTCGATCTCCAACGTGGCCTTGGCGGAGAAGGTGAAACTGAGTCCGCCGGCCTGCCTGCGGCGCGTCGACCGACTCAAACAGACCGGCCTGATCAAGGGCATCGTCGCCCTGCTCGACCCCGAAGCGCTGGATGCGGGAATGGTGGTGTTGATCGGCGTGGTGCTGGACCGCTCCACGCCGGAATCGTTTGCCGCCTTCGAGGCCGCCGCGCAAAAGGTCTCGGGCTGCATGGAATGTCACGTGGTGACTGGGGAGTTCGACTACTTCATGTTGCTGCGGACCAAGGACAGCCAGAGCTTCAACCGCCTGCATGCAGAACAGTTGCTGTACCTGCCGGGTGTCCGGCAGATCCGTTCGTTCATGGGATTGCGTCAAGTGCTGTCGACGCCGCAAATCCCTCTTTGAAACTCAGATCAGCCCCAGCGTCAGCGCCTTGAGCGTCGCCGCCGCACGGGTGGTGCATTGCAGTTTGCGGAACACGCTCTCGACGTGGGTCCGCACCGTGCTTGGGCTGATGCCGAGCTGGCGCGCAACTTCCTTGTTGCTGCCGCCCATGCTGATACGCCGCAGGATTTCCGTCTCCCGCTCGGACAGCGGACCACCGCTGGCCTTGCCGGGGGCCACGCTGCTTTCACCACGGGCCGCCGCCATGACGGCCTGACAGGCACGCGCATCGAAACGCCCCTGTGCCGCTTCGTCGAGCAACAGTTGTTCTGCTTGTTGCGCACTGAGTGCCGGTCGCCACGGTCGGTCGGCGATCAGCGCTTGCCAGGCCAGGGCCGCTGCCAACAGGCAATGTTCGGTTTGTAGGGCATCGCCGTTCAGGCTGCGGAAATAGCCGCTGCCATCGAGGCGTTCATAAGCGTGGGCGGCCAGTTGACCCGGTGCGACCAATTCAGGCACCTGGGTGCTGGCCCGCAATGTCCAGTAAGGCACGAGCCGTACCTGTTCGAGATCACCTTCAAGCAATGCACCTGGGGTGTTCCAGATTCGATTGGGCACCGCAGCCCGGCCGATGCCGTGAATCAGCGCGGCCTTGCCCAACTGATCAACCGATGACTCTGTGAGCCCCGACAATCTGCCGGCCTCCCGCACCAGTTCCGATGCACGCCGCGAATAGCCCGCGAGCCACGACAGCTTGAGATCGATCACGTCACTGACCAGCGTGAGCGAGACTGTCGCGCCACTGCCAGTCGAGCCTGATGCAGAGGCTTGCGGTGTGCGCAGTTGTTGCAGCCAGTCCTCGGCATGGCGCGAAATCTCGGCGGCCAGCGAGGCCGGATAACGACGATCAGCCTGGGTCGTGATCCACTCCAGCGCAGCCTCCAGCCCGTGAACCCGGGACATGATTTCCAGATCGCCAGCCAGCAACACCTGATACACCACCTCCGGCACCTCGGGGTGTCGCAGCCCAAACGGCCGGCCTTCGCCATCAAACTGTTCGAACACATGCCGCAGCCCGTGTTCAGCCGCTGCATTCAAACCCAGCGTACGGGCGATATCCCCGGACACTTCGCAATGGATTTGCGCCAGGGGCGTGGTTTTGCGCATCGCCTGTTGCCCGGCGGCATTCAGTGTCTGGCTGAGCATGGCGTTACGCCCGCCGACATCATCGCCCAGCAACCGCGTGAAGCCCTCGGCGTTGGCGGTACACCCCGACCAGCGCAACAGCGCCACCTGCCGCGCAACCTCCAGATGATCGCCTGCCCCATCGCAGGACTGCGCGAGCAATCGGGCCAGTCGCGCGGTGCGACGTGACTGGTCGAAGGGCTGCCCCATGCTCAAGTCACCGACCATGGACAAGGCCAGGATGGCGCCTTCGAGCTCGATGCAGTCACGGTCCGGCATAACGCACTCCATACAATCGCTGAAAATTATTCGCTCGCCTCGGATAAACGACCGATACCTGAACCTGCGGGCATTGATGAAACTGGACCTCACCAAAAACAGGAGATTTGACCATGTTCAAACCCAAGACGCTTGCCCTCGCTCTCGCCATGACCGCTTCGCTGTTTACCGCTGCAAGCCATGCCGCCACCGCGCAACCTTCGGTGGTCATCGTACACGGCGCCTTCGCCGATGGCTCCGACTGGGCCAAAGTCGTACCCCTGTTGCAGGCTGAAGGTATCAAAGTCACCGTGGTGCAAAACCCGCTGACCTCACTGGCCGACGATGTGGCGGCGACCCAGCGCGTCTTGAACAACCAGGGCGACAACGTGGTCCTGGTCGGGCACTCCTGGGGCGGTACGGTAATCAGTCAGGCCGGCACCGACAAGAAGGTCAGCGGCCTGGTGTACGTCGCCGCGTTCGCGCCGGATGCCGGTCAAGCCAGTAAAGACCTGGGCAAGGACTACCCGGCGCCGTCTGGCGTGAAAGACATTGCCGCCGATAAAAACGGCTTTCTCTATATGACCCCGCAAGGCATGGCGACAGGTTTTGCCCAGGACCTGCCTGCACAGCAGACCGCAATCATGGCGGCTACGCAGGGACCGATTCGCGCCTCGGCGTTTGACGACAAAACCAGCGTCGCAGCCTGGAAAGGCAAACCGTCGTGGTACGTCGTAGCGGCTGAAGACCACATGATCCAGCCCGACTTGCAGCGCGCATTCGCCAAGAAAATCGGCGCACAAGTCACCGAGCTGAAATCGAGCCATGTACCTCAGCAATCGCGTCCGGGCGATGTTGCCAAAGTGATCATTCAGGCGGTCCACAAGAGCCAGGTGGCAGCTCAATAACACCGAAAGCAAAACCTCAAACGAAAAAAGACGCATCGCGTGAGCGCGTGCGTCTTTCGTGTTGTGGAGCAACTGACGTCAATCCGATTTCTGCTAATGTCTTGCTACTCATCCAACGCTCATGGAAACGTTCTATGACAACGCTGATGCCCATGGATAGCGAGACACCCGAGCCACAATCGATCTGCAGCCCCATCACCCGCAGCGCGATTTTCATCGTCGCAACCCTGGTTCCCGGCAGCGATGCGGCCGACAAAGTGCGCGGCTGGTGCGCCGACATCGCAGGCCTCACACGCTCGGTGGGCAAGCGTGTGCCCTCGGGCAATTTGTCGTGTATTTGCGGGTTTGGCGCCAGCGCCTGGGACAGCCTGTTCGGCGGCCCGCGCCCGGCTTCGTTGCATGCCTTTCGTGAGTTCGGCGTAGAGGGCCGCCGAGCTGTCGCGACGCCCGGCGATATTCTGCTGCACATTCGTGCCGAGCATATGGACCTGTGTTTCGAGCTGGCGACGCAACTGCTCACAGCGCTTGGCGATGCGGCATCGGTGGTCGATGAAGTCCAGGGTTTTCGCTACTTCGACATGCGCAGCATCATCGGCTTCGTCGACGGCACCGAAAACCCGGTGGGTTGCAAGGCCGTCGACTTCACGATCGTCGGCAATGAAGATCCGACGTTCACCGGCGGCAGCTATGTGCTGGTGCAAAAGTACCTGCACAAGATGGACGCATGGAACGCCTTGTCCGTCGAGGCGCAGGAACGGGTCATCGGGCGAACCAAACTGTCGGATATCGAGCTCGATGACTCGGTCAAACCGACCAGCTCGCACAGCGCGCTGACGACCATCACTGAAGACGGACAGGAAGTGAAAATCCTGCGCGACAACATGCCGTTCGGTCGCCCCGGCGCCAAAGAGTTCGGTACTTACTTCATCGGCTACGCACGCTCGCCCGCTCCGCTTGAGCAGATGCTGGAAAACATGTTCGTCGGAAAACCGCCAGGCAACTACGACCGTTTGCTGGATTTCAGCACGGCTGTGACCGGTGGTTTGTTTTTTGTGCCTTCAGCAGATCTGCTGGAAGAACTGGCGGATCGTCAGCCTTAGGGCATGAACATCAGTCAGCTTTGAAAAATGGCAGGGGCGGCTGGATTCGAACCAACGCATGGCAGGATCAAAACCTGCTGCCTTACCGCTTGGCGACGCCCCTGTATCTGATACGAGCAATGCGAACGCTTGCTCCCCTTCACTGCATGCGCCGTTGGCGCTGTGTGAAAGTGGGCGGAAATTTAACAACTTTTGTTACGCCTGGGAAGCCCCGACGGAAATTTATTTTATTGAAAAAACAGCGACTTACTAAGAATCCGCTTGAGACCTCGCACCTCGCGTGTTTCACCCATGATTTCGCGGCGAGAAAAAAACGGGCCGGACAGCCTTGCAGCCAACCCGACCCGTGTTCAACAGCCTTCGCTTACGCCAACTGCTCCCGATGCTGTTCGATGAACTGCCCTGGCGTCAGCAACGCCTGACCAATGATCGCGGTGCCGGTGCTGTCGAGGCCTTCCAGGCGCTTCTCGCGCTGGTCGATCTTGACTGCATTGAAATGCACGGCAAATGCAGGATCTGCGTCGATGCCAAGTTGCTTGACGAAGTCTTCGACAGAAACCTGTTCATAGCGCACAGGCTTGCCCAGCGTTTCGCTCAACAAAGCGGCCAATTCTGCATGGCTGTATTCGATCGGGCCGTGCAGCGGGTAGGCCTGGCCGCCGTGTCCTTCCGGTTTGAGCAGGATATTGGCGACAATCAACGCGATGTCGCTGGCGGCAAGCGGCGCGAAGCGGCTGTCGGCGTCAAACGGCGTCAGATAGCGGCCTTCACGAATGAACGGCGCGATGTAGAGCATCCACTGGGCGAAAAAAGTCACTCGCAGGTGCGTGGCGGGAATGCCGGACCAGGTAAAGATTTGTTCCGACATCCAGTGGTTCAACGTCGCCTGACTGCGGGCGTCGGGCCGCGACTGTTTGTGGGACATGTTGACGATGTGCTTCACGCCCTGCTCTTTCGCCGCCTGAGCGAACAGCGCTGCCGCTTCCACCAGGCCATCGCTCAACGGATAACAGAAGTACGCGCCATCGACGCCTTCCATGGCCGGACGCAGGGATTTCAGATCCAGCAGGTTGCCGACGCAAATTTCGGCCCCCAAGTCCTTCAATTGCTGTGAACGTTCATCTTCACGACGAACCAGAGCCTTGACGCGATGGCCCTGTTCAAGCAGGTACTTCACGGTCGGGGTGCCCGTATCGCCGGTAGATCCGGTAATCAAAAACGTTTTCATGGTCTGTCTCCAATACTAGAAAGTAAGGGTGTTGGTTTATTCGGTTCTCAACGGGCCGGCAGGCACCACCGTATCGATTCGGCCGGTGGCCACGTCGTAGACCAGGCCCGTGACGGTGAAGCCGCCCGGCAGGTTTGGATTAGCCTTCAGCGCCGCCACATCCACCGCGACCGCTTTGTAGGGATCGTCGATTTCCAGCGCCGCCAGTTCCAGCAGCGCAACGCCCATGTGCTTCGCCAGCAGTTCGGCGGCGTGGTGCAGGCAACCACTGATGCCGCAATCGGTGTGATGCAGGAGAATCAGGTTCCAGCCCTCTCCGACCTCAGAACCACCGACCCGCGAAACGGTGCGCAGGATGGCCATGGTTTCCAGCAGCGCCGGGTTGACCCGGCCACCGACGTTGCGGATTACCGCGGCCTCACCGGGCTTGAGCTGAAGAACATCCATCGGGTCGACGCGGGGGTCGACGCAACCGATGATCATGGTTTTGCGCGACGGGATAATCTTCAGGTCGGCAGAAAAGTCCGAATCTGCGAACGCCGCATTGCGCTGGGCAAGGGTCTGTAGAAAGTCCATGAATCACCTCAAGGGTCAGTTAGCCGAATGGCGTTGCGGCAGCCGGGTGGACATCATCGACTGGACCTTTTGCGGGTCAGCGGTAAAGGCCTGATAGATGCCGCGTGTCTGGGCCCCGGCGATGACCTCGTCGTTGGTCCCGGCTTCGATGGCGTTCAGGGCGTCAGTGACAACCTCAAGCGGACTCAGGCGCGGCTCCGGCAGTTTGGCGCCCATGGCGGTTTCGGTTTGTACCGCCAGCACACCGACGACTTGCGTACCCTGCCCGGCCAGTTCAGCGCGCAGACTGCGGGTCAGCGACAGGCCAGCTGCCTTGGACGCCGAGTAGGTTGCGGCCATCGGCAGGCTGATCAGCGACAACATCGACAGCATGTTGAGCACCGCGCCACCGGTCTGCGCCAGGACCGGCGCAAAGGCACGGGTCAGCGCCAGAGGGCCGAAGTAGTTCACCTCCATTTCCAACCGGGCGTCTTGCATATCCGGGGCGGAAATGGCGCCGTCGAACGCGGCATACCCGGCGTTGTTGATCAGGAGCGTGATATCGCTGGCGACGCTGGCCGCCGCAGCGACCTGATCGGGATCAGTCACGTCGAGGGGCAGCGGCACCAGACGCCGATCGCCATTCTTGAGCAGCTCGGCCAGCGAGGCGGTGTCGCGAGCGGCGACGTAGACTTTGGCCACACCGCGCTTGAGCAGTTCTTCGACGAAGGTGCGGCCGATGCCGCGATTGGCGCCTGTCACCAGGGCAATGGAGTTTGCGATTTTCATGGTGGGTTCCTGTTGGAAAGGGTTGGGACCGCTCGGGGAAGCATGCTGCTTCGTCGCCGATGGACCCACTATCCCTTCCCGCCGGAACGTCCGGTAGCGGTCGATTTCGGCTAACATCTATCCTGATTCCGCATTAATCGACGCTTACGCGCACGCGCCGCCACGGCTCGCTCGCACAGGAAACGGCATGCCTTTGAAAGACATCCTCAGCTTGCGGCTGTACACCCGCGTGGCTCACCTGGGCAGCTTCTCGGCGGCTGCACGGGAGAGCGGACTCACACAATCCCAGGTGTCGCGAATGATTGCCGAACTGGAGGCGGGACTCGGCGCGCGACTGCTGTCACGCACCACCCGCGCGGTGGTCCCGACCGAGGCCGGCCTGGAGTTTCTGGCGCGCATGGAACCGATCCTCGCCGCCCTCGACGATGCCGAAAACAGCGTGCGTGAAACCGGTGAGCTACGAGGTTTGCTGCGCATCGGCATGCCTTCGACCATGGGCATCCGCGTGGTGATTCCTAGGCTGTCTGCCTTCACCGAACGTCACCCCTTGCTGCACCTGGAACTGATGCTCGAAGACAAATGGCAGGACATGGTCAAGGAAGCCGTCGATGTCGGCATTCGGGTGGGCAACCTGCCCGACCTGTCCGGGACCGCCCGGCTGATCGGCACAATGCGTCGAGTGATCGTGGCATCGCCGGACTACCTGGCGCGCCACGGTACGCCCATCACCCCCGAAGAACTGGAACGGCATCGCATCGTCGGCGGCCCGGCCGGTGCGCATGTCTCTTCCTGGCAATTGGAGCGCGACGGTCAAATGGCGTCGGTCAACCTCAGCCCGCAGTTTTCCACCAACGACACCGCCGGTGCGCTGGCAGCCGCCGCAGGGGGGATGGGTATCGTCTCAACGACGTCCTGGGCTTGCCGACTGGAGTTGGAGAACGGGTCGTTGGTACAGCTTCTGCCGCAGTGGAAAATGGCCGAGCTGCCGGTGCATGCCTACTTTCCCATGGGCCGCACCACACGCCTGGCGGCGCGCGCGTTTGCCGAGTTCCTGGCCAGCGAACTGGCCAGTGATCCTCGGCATTTTGATTCGACCGATAAACGCTGACGGTGGATCGAATCCGGCTTACATCTCGGCCGCCAGCAACTTCACCAATGCCGCCGCCGGCATTTCCCGAGCCAGTGGCGCGCCCTGCCCGGCCCATTGCACGGCAAACTCGGTGTTGGCCTTACCCGCTGCCGCGACGTTGAGCGCTTTGTTGGCGTCGTAGGCGATGGGATAGTCCGGCAATGCCGGGGCATTCGCCTCAAGGCTGGTGAAGTTGCGATTGACCATGCCCCGCGCAGGCCGACCGGAAATGACGCTGGTGACTTGAGTCTGATGAGCACGCGGGCCTTTCAGCGCTTCACGATAGGCGTTATTGGCGGAGGATTCGGGGCACAGGATAAACGCCGTGCCCAACTGCGCGGCACTCGCGCCCAGTTGTATGACGGCGTTGATTCCGGCGCCGTCCATGATCCCGCCGGCCGCGATCACCGGCAGACCACACGCCTCGGTCAGCACACGCACCAGGGCAAACGTGCCCATCTCGCTGTCCTGCTGCGGATCGAACACCCCGCGATGTCCACCGGCTTCATAACCTTGCGCCACCAGCGCGTGCACACCCGCACGCTCCGCCGCCTGCGCTTCGGCCAGATTGGTCACGGAACACAACAGGACGATGCCAGCGTCCTTGAGCGCATCGATGGCAGGTTGCGGCGGCAAGCCGAAGTGGAAACTGACCACCGCCGGTTGTTCTTCCAGCAGCATGTGCAGCATGTCGGTGTCTTCGACGAATGAAGTGTAGATCTCACGCAGAGATGCTGGCGCGGCTGCGTCGAACTCGGCAAAGAACGGTGCGAGGAAATTCAGCCATTGCGTTTCGCGCTCGGCGTCCGGCACCGCAGGCTCATGACAGAACAGATTCACATTGAAGGGCTTGTCCGTCAGCGCCGCCGTCTCGCGCAACATCGCCCGCGCCTGCTCGACATTGCTCGCGCCGATACCGATGGCACCGAGGCCGCCGGCATTGGACACTGCCGCGGCGAGTCTCGGTGTGGATACACCAACCATTGGCGACTGAAGGATCGGCAGTTCAATGTTCAACAGCGATAACAGAGGATTGGACATGACGGCACCTGAAAAATGAAGACTAGAGCTCTGCGGTTAAGAATTGCGCCCGGCCACGGCCGAACGACCAGTCCGCATCGCTGTTTTCCACCAGCGAAACAATCAAGTCATCCGGCGACAGGTCGCAATCGACTTGCAGCTGTTCGGCCAGCAAACGGTAAAACTCGACTTTCTGCGCCTGTGAGCGCGGTCGGGAAATCACCGTCAGCAACACCACATTGTCCGAGCGCGAGTAACCCAACCCGGTGTCGTGCAGGATCAACTCCCCCGCACGGTGTTGCGTGACGCTTTGGTAACGATCACTGAACGGCACGTCAAACGCCTGGACCATGGCTTGGTGCGCCCCATCCAGCAGGGTACGCAACTGTTCATCGGTGCGGCCCTGGATGATGTCGAACTTGAGCAATGGCATCGCGATTCACCTTGGAAAAAATTGGGAGCGAAGAGCTCGCCCCCCGGGACAAATGAACAGCGTGCAAGCCCGCGCCAGCACGCCTTCCAACCCGAAAACGTCAAAGTCTATTTGGAAGTCGGCATGGCAAACTCGGCACCCTTGGCGATGCTGTTCGGCCAGCGCTGCATCACCGACTTCTGTTTGGTGTAGAACCGCACCCCTTCTTCGCCATAAGCGTGCATGTCACCGAACAGCGAGCGCTTCCAGCCACCGAAACCGTGCCACGCCATCGGCACCGGAATCGGCACGTTGATGCCGACCATGCCCACCTGAATGCGTGTAGCGAATTCTCGGGCGATGTGGCCGTCGCGGGTGTAGCACGCGGTGCCGTTGCCGAATTCGTGGGCGTTGACCAGGTCGATCGCCTCGGCGAAATCCTTGACCCGCATGCATGCCAGCACCGGCCCGAAGATTTCCTCTTTGTAGATTTTCATCTCGGGGGTGACGTGATCGAAAATCGTGCCGCCGAGCCAGAAGCCTTCGGCGCAATCGGCACCGGCCTGCGCACCATCAAAGCCGCGACCATCCACCAGCATCTCGGCGCCTTCGGCGATGCCTTGCTCGATGTAGCCGGTGATGCGCTGCAACGCGGCGGACGACACGATCGGGCCCATTTCGGCAGTCAGATTCATGCCTTCCAGAATCTTCAGCGTGCGGGTGCGCTCCACCAGTTTCGGCATGACCTTGTCGGCCACGTCGCCGACAAACACCGCCACCGAAATCGCCATGCAGCGCTCGCCGGCCGAACCGAACGCCGCGCCAATCAGGGCGTCGACCACTTGATCGATATCGGCGTCAGGCATCACCACCATGTGGTTCTTCGCCCCGCCCAGTGCCTGCACACGCTTGCCGTGGCGGGCGCCGGTTTCGTAGATGTAGTTGGCAATCGGCGTCGAGCCGACAAAGCTCACGGCTTTGACTTCAGGGTGATCGAGCAGCGCATCCACTGCTTCTTTATCACCCTGCACCACGTTGAATACGCCGTCGGGCAACCCGGCTTCCTTGAACAACTCGGCGATCAGCAGCGAGGGAGAAGGATCGATCGGGCTCGGCTTGAGCACGAAGGTGTTGCCGCAGGCGATGGCCACCGGGAACATCCACATCGGCACCATCACCGGGAAGTTGAACGGAGTGACGCCGGCCACCACACCCAAGGCCTGGCGCAGGGTCCAGTTGTCGATGTTGGTCGAGACCTGTTCGGTGTAGTCACCCTTGAGCAGTTGCGGGATACCGCAAGCGAATTCGACCACCTCGATGCCACGCGTCACTTCGCCCTGGGCATCGGTGAACACCTTGCCGTGCTCGCGGGTGATCATCCGCGCCAGGGTGTCGCGGTTCTCGTTGAGCAGCGCCAGGAACTTGAACATGATGCGCGCGCGGCGCAATGGCGGCGTGGCCGACCAAGCGGGGAACGCCGCTGCGGCCGACTGCACCGCCGCGTCGACTTCCGAAACATTGGCCAAGGCTACAATGCCGGTAACCGAACCGGTGGCCGGGTTGGTGACGTTCTGCGCGCGACCGGAATTGCCCGGCACGGCGCGACCGTGAATGTAATGTGCGATGTCTGCTGGCTGGTTGCTCATGGCGGGTGTCCCCTGGTGGTGGATAAGAGCCATCTCTTTTTGTTGTGAGGCCGGTGGCTGTTCAACGCCCCGACATCGCCAAAGTAGGCCCGCCAATGAATCATGTAAAATGATGATTAATGATCTTATGGATCATAAATGGTGAATACAGCTCACAACGTCTTCGCTGTCTGAATTTATGAGAGTGGCTGGGAGCGCCGCCCCCTCCGCACAACGCCGCGCTAAGCTTGCACGCCCAGCGAGAAACGCTTTACATCGTTAGCGCAAACTCAATAAGAGCCTTTAAATGAAACTACTCAAGTATGTGATGACACATGACTCTGGTTTGGCGCCGAATCCGTACTTCGGCGTATGTTCGCTGGCGCTTTGCACGCCTAACCACATGAATGCAAATCTGGAGCGGGGAGACTGGATTGTTGGTCATACGTCCAAAGCCACTGGGCATCGGCTGGTGTATGCCATGCGACTGACGAGGGTGCTCGACATGAACGAGTACTTCAGCCAATTCCCTGAGAAGCACCCCAGTCCTTACGGCACTGTAGAGCAACAACATGGCGACAATATGTATTTTCGTGAGGATGGTCGCTGGCGGCGCTTGCCATCGGCTGAGCACAACAGTGTGGATTCCTTTCAGCAAGATCAGGGCCGTAAAGTTTATTTGGCCGAAGGCGAAAATCGCTTCTGGTATTTCGGCGCAGGCAACCGTATGCCAACACTCCTGGAGTTTGCTGATCAGTTTCCTTGGCTCATCATGGATCGACAGGGCTTTGAATACATTCATGATGCAGAGCGCATACGAGCGTTCACTGATTGGCTGTGTTCAATGGGGCAAGGTGGTCGGATGGGAAAGCCGCGCGATGAAGAACTCGTTCCTACAAGCCGGTACCTGATATCAGTTAGTCCTGAGCCTATCTGGTGCGATGCTGAGACAAAAACCGACCAAAGCCAATCGACAAAGGCAAGCTGTACGCGCAGTGCAGTCCGACCGCCTAAAGTAAAGCGGGGTTGCTGAGCAACGTGAGATTGGTGGGTGCATATTTAATCTAGATACATGTCAGATACCTGCCCGACCTCCCAATGTTTGAGCCGAGGCAGAAAGCAGCTATCACTCATTAAACACCCAATGAGATATGCATGTTTAAAAACGTTTACGTTCACTTCATGAGGGCTACAAAACCTTGCGCCGTTGCCTACGGGTACGTCTTCGCATCATCTAGTGATTTTCTGGCCCGCCAAGGTCAACAGCTGCAGCGCTCGGCAGCGCCTACTGACGTTCACTTGGAATCAGGTCGGCTGGCAGGCCGCCTCGCTTTTGCTTTGGCTTTTGATCTTCTTGCACCCTCGAGAGGCCGAGCGCAGGTTCTGCGCAGTGGGCAACCCGGCAAGGATGCCGGGTTAGCCGCCCCCGGCCATGGATGGCCGATGGCGGCGGGCCCACGGAGCAGGACCGGAGTGAGGGCATGCCGAGCCTAGGCGAGGCACCGAACGAAAGGGGCAAGAGCCCTTGGTTACTTGGGGCTCTTCCAAGTGACCCGCTGTAAGAGCGGAACCATAAGTGGCCGTTACCGAAGGAATGGATATGTATTCGGTCAGCAACATCCAGGTCAACGGTCAGATCGCCATCGCAGGCAAGCCAGCTCCCACAGGAATCGAGGACAACCGCAAAAGTCAGGTCGACGATCAGATCGCCTTGGAGGACAAGTCAGATCGCCGCACCGCTCACCTCTACAAATCCAATTTAGACTCGAGGCTGGTGTCTGGACGTTTCTGCAGCCACTTCGCCCGCTCACCCAGACGCCGCTTCCAGTCCTCAGCTAGCCCAGCAGTGGCCGCCAATGCCAGCAGATCGTCGATGACAGGCCGATGCGACAACTGCACCTGCCAGAACTGGTCGATGGAAAAGCGCTCAGTGTGCCGCTCCAGCAGTTCGATCCGGTCCCCCGCTTCAATGAACCCGGGCTGAATGACCCGGTAATACCAACCGGTGATCCGCTCTTTGGCGACAAACATCGACATGTGTTCGGCATCGAAGCGGTGATTGATTTTCCAGCACGGGCTGCGCGGTTGGGACACCTGCAACACCGCGCTGCCGACCTGGAACACGTCACCGATGTGCACGTTGAGTTCCGATAGGCCGAACGCAGAAATATTCTCCCCGAGGCTGCCCGCCATCAGTTCCGGTGCGCTGTGGAGAAAGGCTTGAGCCAGGCGTTCATAGTTTTGCGCGGCGTACTGATGGACTGCTTTTTCCGGACCGCCGTGCACGCGGGTATCGCCATGCTGGTCGCCGACGATTCCATGATTTTCTACGCGGACCGGTCCTGCATGCCGTTGCTTGAAGATGCCCGTTTGCTGCCCTTCGGGTTTCAACAACCCGAGGCCTCCTGCAAACACATGGTCAATTTTTGAAATCAATTTCATGGTCGATCTACGCTCGTTTCATATCGTTTCAAGCACTTTACTAATCCGCAGAAAAGCTCGTAAAGTGATCATTAAATATATCCACAATCACTTTTAATGATGGGTGGTAACGAAAATGGAAATGCGCCAACTGAAGATTTTCTGCGCCGTGGCCGAGCTGGGCAGCTTCACCGCTGCGGCGGTGCAGGTGAATACGGTGCAGTCCAACGTGACCATGCGCGTGAAAGAGCTGGAAGCCGAACTCAACCGCGAGCTGTTCATCCGCAAGAAATCCGGGGTCGTGCTGACATCCGCGGGCGAAACCTTTCTCGGCTACGCGCGGCGCATCCTGCAATTGACCGAAGAGAGCCGCAACGCGCTGATGGACACTGGCAGCCCGACCGGCCTGCTGCGCCTGGGTTCGATGGAAACCACCGCCGCCATTCGCCTGCCGCAAGTGCTGACCAAGTACCGCGAGCAGTTTCCCGAGGTGCAGTTGTCGCTGCTGACCGGCACCACGGTGGAGCTGATCAAGGCGATTGAAGCGCATCGGCTCGACGGCGCGTTTGTCGGCGGTTTCCACCAGAACTCGGCGTTGGCCCAGGAGGAAGTGTTCAACGAAGAACTGGTGCTGGTCAGCAGCAACCAATTCGAAACGCTGCACGCGCTGATCGAAAAAATGCCCCAGCAAACCGTGCTGGTGTTTCGCACCGGCTGCTTCTATCGCTCGACACTGGAAAACTGGTTCTATCAAGTGGGGCTTGTGCCGAACCAGATCATGGAGCTGGGCACGCTGGATGGCATTCTGTCGTGCGTCGCGGCGGGCATGGGCGTGACGCTGTTGCCCAAGTCGATCGCGGAAAATTGCAGCGTTCGGCATGCGATTCGCTGCCACACGTTGCCGCCGGAGTTCGCTAACGTTTCCACGGTGTTCATTCGCCGCAATGACACGATGATTACTTCGGCGATGAGTGCGTTCATTGGGTTGGCGCAGCAGCAGATTGCCCGGCCGGCGGCGGTATAAATCAGAAACTGTGGGTCGGGTCAGTCAACATTCTTATCGACTGACCTGACGCCTTCGCGGGCAAGCCCGCTCCCACAGTTTTTTGTGTCGACCGCAATGTTTGTGAACGACATCAACCCTGTGGGAGCGGGCTTGCCCGCGAAGGGGTCGGCCTATTCAACATGGATGCCGGCTCACTACCAGCCGAGCGACCTTCTCTGCTCATTCAAAAACCGCCCGGTCGCGGCATAGTCGGTTACACCAATCTCCGCGACCGACGACCGATCCGGCACATCCAACAAACCACGAGCCAGCTCCGCCACCCGTTCCGCCGCCGGCACAACGCTGTGGATCTTGCCCACACCCTGCCCCGCATACAGCGACAATTTCTCGGCCATTCGCGGCTTGTCGATCGCCCGGGCGCCGCCGCCGATGAAGCGCAGCAGGTTCCATTTATCCCGGTTGGGGATCACCCGGTGCGGCGTGCCGTAGGTCCAGCCGAACGAATAACCGGTGCGGTACTCCGTGTCGTCGGTGGTCGCCTCGACGATTTTTTGTTTGTACAACGGATGGGCGTTGGACTCATCGGTGGCAATGAACGCCGTGCCCACCACCACCCCGGATGCGCCAAGCGACATCAGCGCCCGCACGTCGTCGCCGTGGGTGATGCCACCCGCCGCCAGCACCGGTCGCCCTTCCGAGACGGCAAGGATAGAGGTGAGCAACGGCATGATGCCGATCGTGCCTCGATTGAGATGCCCGCCGCTTTCACTGCCCTGGGCGATGATGATGTCCGCGCCTTGGGCGATGGCGATGTGGGCCAGCTCTACCGACCCCGCTTGCACCATCACGATCAGCCCGGCGTCCTTGGCCCGGGGAATCATGTCGGCGGCATACTTCTCGGCGTAGAACAGCGACAGCAGCTTGGGCTTTTCCTTGAGGATCACCTGAAACTGCGCTTCGAACACATCCGGACCACCGAACTGCGGCACCAGGTTCACGCCGAAGGGCTGGTCGGTCAGAGCGCGGGTTTCCTGTATCCAGCGGCGCAAGGCCAAGGGCGGCAGGCGCAAGCCGCCGATAACGCCCATGCCGCCGGCATTGGCCACGGCGCCCACCAATTGCGGACCGGAAATCGCCGCCATGCCGCCAAGAAAAATCGGGTACTTCACGCCGCAGAGCCGGGTGATGGCGTTGCCGGCAAAATCGAATCTGTCCTGGTTCATGACTCACAGCTCCACATGTTTGCCAAGCATCCGCTTGAGCGTGTTGTTCTTCAGGAGAAAGTGATTTTTGACCGCGCCGAAAATATGCAGCGCGAGCCCGGCGAGAAACGCCGAGGCGCCGATGTTGAACAGCACGTCGACCACATGCTTCAACGCCTCATTGACGGGTAGGATTGCCGGAATCCACAAGCCGCCGGGCAGCTCCACGACTTCGCCGGCAGCAGAGCGTGATGCCCATACCGCAATCGGCAACAGCACCATCGCCAAGGCCAGCGACACCGCCACCGAGCGGCTGATGATCACTTCGATAGGGTTCGGCGTGCCCACCGGTAACGGATGGTAAGAGGTGATCCGCGCCCAGAAACGGTAAGACGAGACGAGGAACAGAATCAGGCCCAGCAGGTTTTGCAGCCTGCCGAGTTCCAGTTGCTGTGCCGCGCTGGAGGCTTGGCCAATCAACAGTTGCAGGCCGAAAATCGCCAGCAGCGCAAACGCCACGACCCAGTGCAGGGCGACGGTGATGGGTGAAAATCTCAGGCCATTGTCTCGAAGTTGCATGGCTGACTCCTTTTGCAGAGTGTGCAAATCAGGAAAGGATTGACCGCGAAGGTCTTAGTGATTGACCGCCTGTGCGGCGCCGAGCCCGGTCTGGGCGCGGATCAACTGATCATCGAAACGCTCGCGCTCAAGCCCTGCCCCATGGCTGCGATCAGTGACCGAGCCCAGCCAGGTGAACAGGAACGCCACGTTCATCGAGATGATCGCCGGGTAGTCATAGGGGAAAATCGCGTCGGCATTGCCCAGCACCTTGACCCACACGGCCGGCGAGAGAATGACCAGCCCGACCGCACTCACCAGCCCGGCGACACCGCCGATCAACGCGCCGCGAGTGGTCAGCCCTTTCCAGTACATCGAGAGCACCAGGATCGGGAAGTTGACCGAGGCCGCCACACCGAATGTCAGCGCCACCAGGAAAGCGATGTTCTGGTCCTTGAACAAGATCCCCAACACCACCGCGACAATACCGATGCCCACCGAAGCGATGCGCGATACGCGGCGTTCGTCCTTGGCCTCGGCCTTGCCCTTTTTGACCACCATCACATACAGGTCGTGAGAGATCGCCGAGGTGCCGGCCATGGTCAGCCCCGACACCACCGCCAGAATCGTCGCGAACGCCACGGCGGAAATGAAGCCCAGCAGCAGATCGCCACCCACGGCTTTGGCCAGGTGCATCACCGGCATGTTGCCGCCGCCGATCAACTTGCCCGCCAGATTGCCGCCCTCGTAGAAGGCCGGGTCTTGCCCGACGATGACAATGGCCGCCAGGCCCAGCACCGCCACGATCAGGTAGAAAAAGCCGATGAAGCCCGTGGCGACGAACACCGATTTGCGCGCCTGCTTGGCATCCGGCACGGTAAAGAAGCGCATGAGGATGTGCGGCAGTCCTGCCGTGCCAAACACCAGTCCAAGCGACAACGAGATCAGCGACAGCGGGTCAGCCACCAGTTTGCTCGGCAGCAGAATCCGCTCGCCATCGCGGTGCGCGGCCACGGCTTTCTCGAACAGCAAGTCGAACGAAAAACCGAACTTGCTCAGCGCCAAAAACGCCAGCAGCGTCCCGCCCACCAGCAGCAACCCGGCCTTGATGATCTGCACCCATGTGGTAGCGACCATGCCGCCGAAAGTGACGTAGACCGCCATCAACAGACCCACGGCAATTACTGCATAGTTGTACGGCAGACCGAACAATAGCTGAATCAACTGCCCTGCCCCGACCATCTGCACCACCAGATAAAAACACACCACCGTCAGCGAGCCGAAGGCCGTCATCGTGCGGATACGGTTTTGATCGAGGCGAAAAGAAGCGATGTCAGAGATGGTAATGCGCCCCAGATTGCGGATGCGCTCGGCGAATAGAAACAGCAGCAATGGCCAGGCGACAAAGAAGCTGATCGAGTACAGCACGCCATCGAAGCCGTTGAAGAAGATCATGCTGGTAACGCCCAGCAATGCCGCCGCCGACATGTAGTCACCGGCCAGTGCCAGACCGTTCTGGAAGCCGCTGATGCCACCGCCGGCCGTATAGAAATCGTCCATGGATTTGGTTTTTGAGGCGGCCCAGTACGTGATGCCAAGTGTCGTCACGACGAAGACCAGGAACATGCTGATGGCAGTAATGTTGATCGGTTGCTTTTCGACGTTCTGGATAACGTCGCCGGCCATGGCGCGAGCGGCGAATACGCACAGCAGCACGGGAAGGATGAGGTTCACAAGGACGCGCTTCATACGATGACCCCCGCGCGGACTTCTGCGGTCAGGTCATCGAACTCGCCATTGGCGCGATGGATGTAGAGCCCGGTAAACAACCAGGCGCCGACAATGAACACGGCGCCTAAAGGCCAACCGATGCTGATGATGCTGGTGGCGGAAAGTTTCGTCGCTAGTAGCTGAGGGGCGAAGGCAGCGACGAGGATGAACGTGAAGTACGGGACAAGGGTTGCAGCGGTAAGACTGGCGACGAATCTTCGCTGCCGTGAGACCAAGTCCTTGTACCGGGGGTGGTTACGGATTCTGGCTGACTCAGATGCATGATTCACGTTGACTCCGTGTAGCAGTGGTTGCGTTATTGTTGTTCCACAGCCTCAGATTCAGACTCGATCCGCCACTGGCTGCGGTATCTGTGCCCCTTCAACCTATGCCCGCCCCTTGATCATGTAAAATGATCATTTATGATTCCATTGATCGTTTTTGGTGAATCAAAAGCGACCGTTTGCTTGTCTTTCCAAGACGCCAGCCCTAATCTTTTCCATGCTTTAGATTCACAGCTGGCTATTACTTTTTGAGATAGGTGAGTTCGATGGATGTTACGGATCTCAAGGTGGTGGACGCGGTGGCGCGCCACGGCAGCATGAACAAGGCCGCCAGCGAGCTGAACACCGTGCAGTCCAACGTGTCGGCGCGGATTCGCTCGTTGGAGGACGAGCTCGGCGTCGCACTGTTCCAACGCAGCGCCAAGGGTGTGCAGGTGACGCCTGCGGGCCGGCGCATCCTGCCCTTCGCCGCCCGGCTTTCGAAACTGCTGCACGATGCTTCCAGCGCCGCCCGCGATGACGGCCATCCCAAAGGCGTGCTGGAAATCGGCACGCTTGAAACCACCCTCGCCCTGCGTCTGCCGCACCTGATCGCCCGGTTTGCCAAGGCTTATCCCGAGGTTCGCCCGGTGGTGCGCACCGGCACCACGTGCAGCCTGATCCAGGGCGTCATCGACTGTAAGCTCGAAGGTGCGTTCGTGGTCGGACCGGTCAATCACCCGGAGCTGCACGCTGAAGTCGCCTTTCGCGAAGAACTGGTGCTGGTCACCTCACCGTCCCTGCAAAAACTGGAAGATGTCGCTGGCATCGACAACCTGAAGACCGTGGTGTTTCGCCTCGGCTGTTCCTATCGCCAGCGTCTGGATACGCTGTTGACCAGCCTCGGCGTACTGGCGCCCGAGCCGCTGGAATTCGGCTCGATCGAGGCGATTATTGCCTGCGTGTCGGCCGGGGTCGGGGTTACGTTGTTGCCCAGAGGCGTGATCGCGAACGCTGCACGCGAGGGATTGGTGACCGTGCACGAACTACCCGCCGAATTGGCGGAAGTGGAGACAGTGTTCGTGCGGCGCATCGACGGCTATCTCTCCAGCGCGCTGGCCACCTTTCTGCACAGCGTTCATCTGGAGGGCGCCGTAGCAGCCGAGACTGCGTAGAAGCGACTTTTAATCCAGCCGTTGATTCCGGCGCACACCACCAGCAGCGCGCCGGTCACCAGGAACACGTGGTGCAATCCGAAATGCGCACCGATCTGGCCACCGATCAGCGGCCCGATCACCTGCCCGGAAAACTGCGCCGATTGCAGATAGCCGAGGATCTTTCCGGTGTTGTGATCCTCGACCGATTGCCGGATCAGCTTGGCAATGGCCGGCAGCAACCCGGCGATGGTCATGCCCATCAGCCCACGCAACACCGCCAGTTGCCACCACTGCGTGACGAAGGCCTGGGGCACCATGACGATGCCGGTCAACACCAAACAACCGATGATCACGTTCCAACTGCCGACCCGATCCGCCAGTGCACCGAGTTTGGCGGCGGTCAGAATGCTGCCCAGCGCCGAGCAAGCCATCACGACGCCGGCGATCCGCGCCTGATCATCAAAGGCCACGCCCAAGTGTCCGATGTAGACGGTGATGATCGGCTCGATCGACATGTTGGCCAGCAGCACCATCATGGCCGTCATCAACAGCGCCCCGATGATCGGCCAGCGAGAACTGACGCCTTCGACCGCGGATTTTTTGTCGCGCCGGGCCCCATCCGTCCCACGATCGAAGTCCTCGCGGATCAGCGCGATGGTGGTAATCGCCGCGACAGCGATCATCGCGCCGCCGACAAAAAAAGTGCCACGGATACCCACCAACTGCGGGAGAAATCCCCCCACCAGCGGCCCGATCAGATTACCGGACAACGCTCCCGTCGACAGCACACCCAATGCCCATCCGGCTTTTTCCCGTGGGACCTGGGAGCCGATCATCACGATCGAAGCCGATGCGTAGCCGCCAATGAGCCCGGCGATCAGGCGCAACACCACCAGATCAGTGACGTCCCGCGCCAGCCCGATCAGCGACATCACGATCGCCATGCCGATAGCCGCGCGAACCAGCATCGGTTTACGCCCGAAACGATCAGCCAACCGGCCCCATAGTGGCGCGGTAATCGCCGTGCCAAAGAACGTCGCACCAAAAGCCACGGCCGACCACTGCACCACATCGACCTGTTCGGTGACACCCAGTTGTTGCACATAGAGCGGCAGGAACGGCAACAGCATGCTCAGGCTCACGAGCGTGGTGAACGAACCGAACACACAAACAGCCAGGTTGCGACGCCAGTAGGAAAGATTGCGATCGGCATAATTCACGTGAACAGGTGCTCCGGCGGACGAATTTGAAGTGATTCGCCGCCGACACTACGCGCGAGCAGATATCTCAAGTAGCGAATTAATCAGGCAAGTGATATCTGTAAAAAAGATATCAAAACTGTGGGAGCGAGCTTGCTCGCGATGAGGCCACAACAGTCACCACCAAGGCGCCTGATACACCGCCATCGCGAGCAAGCTCGCTCCCACAGGGTTTGGGTACATCCGTCGGATCACGTCATTTGATTACACGGTGTATCAACAGTAATTCCCGGATGACCGTATATCTTCACTTTGGGGCTTTTTACAGTGGCCGACGCACTGCGTTCTTTCACTCCACGAGCGAACCTTCATGCCCCACGATTTGAATCATCTTGATGCCGCGCTGGCCGCTTACCCTCGGGTGGCATTGCTCGAAGGCCCGACACCGATCCAGAAACTGTCCCGATTGAGCCGGTTGCCCGAACTCAATGGCTGCAACCTCTACGTCAAACGCGATGACCTGACCGGACTCGGCGGTGGCGGCAACAAGCTGCGTAAACTGGAATTCCTGCTCGGCGAAGCACTGGCCGAAGGCGCCGACACGCTGGTGACCTGGGGCGGCTTTCAGTCCAACCATGCGCGACTGACCGCTGCCGTGGCAGCCCGCCAAGGCCTGGCCTGCGAACTGATTCTGACCCCGTCCGCCGTGCGCACCGATGACGACTTTTGCCACAACGGCAACGTCCTGCTGGACGGCCTGTTTGGCGCGAAGGTTCATCGGCTACCTCGAGGGGTGATGCCGGATGCCTATGCGGCGCAGTTGGTCGAGCAGCTCAAGAGTCTGGGTAAAAAACCCTTTGTCATGCCGTTGGGCGGTTCCAGTCCGCGGGGCAGCCTGGGTTATGCCGCTTGTGCGGCCGAAATCCTGCGCCAGGCAGACACGCTGGGTGTGCAATTCGAGCAAATCATCGTGCCCAATGGCAGCGCCGGGACGCACTCGGGACTGCTGGCGGGTGTCACCTTGGCCGGGGCGACGACGCAGATCCTCGCCTATTCGGTGCTGGCGACCGAGGAGCAGGCCACGTCCACGACTCTGGAAAAAACCCGACAGGTTTTGCAGCTGCTTGATAAGTCCACAACGCTGGCCGACAGCGCGATTCGCGTGGATGGCAGTCAACGCGGCGAGGCCTATGGCGCGCCGACCGAAACGATGCTCGAAGCGGTGCGCCTGCTCGCGTCCCAGGAAGGTTTGCTGACTGATCCGGTCTACGGCGGCAAAGCCTTCGCCGGACTGCTGGCCGCCGCGCGCCGGGGCGATTACCCGGCGGGCAGCAATCTGTTGTTCGTGATGACCGGTGGCCTGCCCGGCCTGTTCGCCTATCGCAGCGCATTCGACTGACAGGTATTTCAGCGGCCATAAAAAAACCTCCCCGGGCGCGAACCCGGGGAGGTTTTTTTACATCGGTATCGAGTGATCAGCCCTGGGCTTTGCTCATTTTGGTGAACAGTTCGGTCGGTACTTTCTTGCCGTTGGAGGTGAACTGGTTGGTGCGGAATTTGTAGACTTCGCCTTCGGAGAGGAAACCGTCGTTGTTGGTGTCCATCGCCTTGAACTCTTCACCGCCCTGTGGGGCCACGGTCAGCAGTTCTTTCAGCGAAACGCGACCGTCGTGGTCGGTGTCGGTACGGGCGAACGAAGCGTCGCCGCACTTGCCTTCACCGCATTTGCCTTCGCCAGCCTTGGTCACTTTGGCGCCGGACTCTTCAGCACCACATTTACCTTCGCCACACTTGCCTTCACCGGTCTTTTCGGCGGCGGCCAGTTGGTAGCCTTGAGGCAGCGCTTCTGCGGCAAAAGCGGTGGAAGCGAGGTTCATGCTGCCGGCCAGTGCAACAGCGATCAGGCCAATACGGGATTTGTTCGACATACGGGACATGGTGATTCTCCGGATTACTGTGTGCGGCCAGGCCGCTAAGGTCATTGCCACTAAGGGCGATAAGCCGTGGTGCGAGGCGCGTTTGCTTTCTCGCTAAGGCAGGGCTATTTGACTGCAGCCGTGTATCCCGGATGTATCCGGTTCGAGGGGCATTTGTAAGCCAATCTCCGTACAGTGGGTTCGGATACACAGCGATACACATGCCCCGGACCTTTGTTTGCACAAGCGGGCTGCGCAGGCTGTCTGCACGAGATGACACCTCAGGAAAATTGACGAGGCACCTGGCGTTTTCTAAGGTGACGTCGCAATCGTCTGCGTTCGGCCTAAAGCACAGGAGGTGTGATCAATGAAGCCATTCAGAGTGCGCGAGCTGAACAGTACGGATACCGAAGCGTTGCTGGCCTTCGAAATTCAGAACCGTGAATGGTTCGAATCCCATATCGATGCGCGCGCCCCTGCCTTTTACACACTGCAGGGTGTCACCGAGCATATTCAAAGTTACTTGTCCGACTTTGCTTGCGGCGCCTGGCATCCGTTTGTCATTGAGGACGCAAGTGGCGAAATCGTCGGTCGAGCCAATTTGAAAAACATTGACGCAGCGAACAGCACTGCAGAAGTAGGCTATCGGATCGATCAGCGCGCTTGCGGGCAGGGTCTGGCGACACTGGCGCTAAATCATCTGATCCAGAAGGCACAGATGCGTTGGGGGCTTACGCAATTGGTTGCTTATGTTTATGAGGCGAATATCGGCTCGAAGAAAGTACTGGGTCGGTGCGGGTTCCTGCTTGAACCGCCACCTACAAGCGCCAAGGCCGGGGACGAACGCCGATTCGTCCTTTCGATCTAGATAATCGGGCTCAAGCCAGCAGCTCAGTAATCCACCGGGCCTGCCGGGCAAGGTCTTGCACCTTGTCCTCGGGTACGGCCTGCCGCGCATGGGCGAAGCTGGCCAGCGTCTTGTGCTTCTGATGCAGCATGCGCCGCCATTTGTCCAGGAACGCCGGGCTGCGGGCCTGCATCTGTAGCGGGCCGAAGTACAGCTCTTCGTCGGTGTACTCCACCGGCCCGGCACGCTCGGCGACGATGATTTCGTAGTCGAAGCGGTTTTCCCGCAGCAGTTCCTCGCAGAGGATGCGGTAGCCATTGTCCATCAGCCATTGGCGCAGTGGCTGCTCGCCGCCGTTGGGTTGCAGGATCAGGCGTTCCTGGCCGCTCAGGCGCGCCTTGCCGCTGTCAAGGATGTCGCGAATCGTCTCGCCGCCCATCCCGCAAATGCTGATCGCGGTAATCTCGTCTGCCGGCTCGATCGCCGCCAGGCCGCTCGCCAGTCGCACGGTGATTTGCTGGTCCAGGCCATTCTCACGCACCGTGCGTTCGGCGGCGCTAAACGGCGTCAATGCCACCTCACCCGCCACCGCCGCCGTAATGGCGCCACGGCGCATCAACGCCACTGGCAGGTAGCCGTGATCCGATCCGATATCGGCCAAGCGCGCACCTGCGGGCACATGCGCCGCCACACGCTCCAGGCGCATGGACAATGTCTGTTCGTTCAACTGCAACCCCTTTTCACCCCGAACGTCCGGCACCATTGGCCGGATCGGGACGCGATTCTGTCGAGCAATGCCGCGTATTACAACTTTATGCGACCGGGGCCATAGTTCTGACCCAATTCGTCATCCAAATCGCGCTGGTTGGCCAGGTTGGCGAATAAGAGATACGCTGGTCTATCTCCTTTCTGAATCGCTATTCCATGACCAACCCAGAGTTTTCAGTAGACGTTGACGCCATCAGTAGCATTGATGCTGTGCCGGTGATCTTGAGCATGGTCAAACATCTCACCGGGATGCGTTTCGCGGCGGTGGCAAGAGTTACGGAAAGGAGTTGGGTGGCATGCGCCGTCGATGATTCCATCGATTTCGGGTTGAAACCCGGTGGTGAGTTGGTGCTTGAGTCGACGATTTGTCATGAGATTCGGCAACACCGACAGCCCGTGATTTTCGGTCACGCCAGCGCTCATCCTGTGTTTTCGTTGCACCATACGCCCAGGACTTATGGACTGGAGAGCTACATCTCCATTCCCATCATCAGGGCCAACGGCGATTTTTTCGGCACCTTGTGCGCCATTGACTCGGTGCCTGCGAACCTGGATGAGCCCGCCATTGCCCAGACCCTCACGCTTTTCGCCCAATTGATCGCGATGAGTCTCGACACTCAGCACCGGTTGGCAGAAACAAAGGCCGAACTGGTCAATGCCAAAGAGCTGGGGCGGCTGCGCGAGCAGTTCATCGCGGTGCTCGGGCACGACCTGCGAACGCCATTGAGCGCAATCCGCATGAGTGCTGATCTGCTGGAAACCAAAACAGCAGACAAGCGATCCCTGAACCTGATTTCGGCCATTCGCAACAGCTCGATCCGCATGGGCGTGCTGATTGAAAATGTTCTCGATTTTGCGCGCGGACGGCTGGGTAGCGGAATACCGATCCAGCGCAAACTGGTCGATGACCTGGAGCGCACCCTGCGCTTGACTGTGGAAGAAGTGCAAGCCTCGCTTCCCCAGGCGAACCTGGTACAGCAACTGAACCTGCCGGCGGGCGTCTATTGCGACGCCCTGCGCATCAGCCAGTTGTTATCCAATCTTCTGGGGAATGCACTTACCCACGGTTCCGATGCGGAGCCGGTCAACGTGCGGGCCTATACCGAGGGTGAAGAGGTGGTTATTTCCGTCACCAATCAGGGTGCGCCTATTCCTGCTCAATTAATCCCGCTGTTGTTTGAGCCTTTTACCCGATCGGAAGCCGGGCAACGCGGTGAAGGCTTGGGACTGGGCCTTTACATCGCCTCCCAGATTACTACCGCCCATAACGGAACGTTGAGTGTCTCCTCGACGCTGGAGGCGGGAACCTGTTTTGTCGCAAGATTCCCGGCTCAATTCCGATGGGCATGAATCAAACAATCAAGTGCATCCCACTGATTGCAATAGTGATTCATCCCGCTGCGAGCCAGTTCATCAACGTCGCGATCAGACCTGCAAACATTTGCTTACAAATAAACCGTTCGCTAAAAATCGGGTTAGCGACTACAAGTGATAGGTTACGCCTCCTGATCGGGCCATGAGATGCCTAGCCTTAAAATGCGCATCAAACTACCCGGTATACCTGCTCTCGGTGCTTATCTGGCACTGTCGTGCCTCTTTGCGGCCGCATGGTTCGCCAATCCTGCCAACACACACTCTTCCTTTGCATTGATGAAGCCTGTGCTGGCCGTGGCCGACCAAGTGGCCAAGCCCATTTATACCAGCCGATTCGCCTCCTCCGGGCTCGTCGACTTCGTGCATTCCTCAGCCGTGACAGCCTTGCCTGATGGTAGCTTGATGACCGCCTGGTTCGCCGGCACGCGTGAAGGCGCCGCCGATGTGCAGGTGCGTTCCGCCCGCTTCGATGCAAAAACCGGCGAATGGGGTGCCGAACAGGTACTGGCGACTCGGGATTCGACCCAACAGGGCACCCAAAAATACATTCGCAAGCTGGGCAATCCGGTAATCGCACTCGCGCCGGACAATCGCCTGTGGCTGTTCTACGTGTCCGTGTCCATGGGTGGCTGGGCCGGGAGTGCGGTGAACGTGATGGTTTCCGACGACTTTGGCGAACATTGGTCCGCTCCACGCCAACTGATCACCTCGCCTTTTCTGAACATCAGCACCCTGGTCCGGTCGGCACCGGTGTTTCATGCCGACGGCTCCATCGGTCTTCCGGTCTACCACGAATTCCTGGGCAAGTTCGCCGAGTACCTGTACTTGAGCGCTGACGGCAATGTGATCGACAAGTACCGCATCAGCCACGGCAAGAACTCATTGCAACCTACCGTGGTTCCGCTGGACGGGCAGCGCGGCATCGCCTTGTTGCGTTATGCGGGCAACACCCACCACCGTGTCCTGGCGACCCGCACTGAAGACGCCGGGCAAACGTGGAGTGAACCGTATCCGCTCGAGCCATGGAATCCGAATTCCTCGCTGGCGGCCGTCGCAACCCCCGAGCATGGCTTGCTGGTAGCGCTCAATGACCTGCAAGAGGGGCGTTTCAAGCTGAGTCTTTATGGCACCGACGCAAAAATGGACGATTGGCGCTCGTTGCGTGACCTGGACAAGTCGCCTGATCCAGAGGGTGACCCGTTCTCGCCCGAGGCCTACAAGGAAATCATCGGCAATGAGTTCCGCGGTTCCAGTGGAGCGCTGCGCCAACCGCTGGCGGCGCAATTTCTGGACAACCTCGATAAGCGCGTCTGCAAAAGCAAAGGCTGCGAGTTTGAATATGAATACCCCTACTTCATTCGTAGTCCAGACGGCATGTATCACTTGGTTTACTCCTGGAATAACACGTTCATCAAGCACGTCAGCTTCAACGAAGCGTGGCTGTCCGAGCGTCTTAAATGATTAACCTCTGGCAAGCCCATGTCAGCTTCGCGATGATCAGCTTCCTGCTGCTGCCGTCTTTTGGTTTGAACAGGAGCTGGCGAATCGCCCTGCTGGCCGCCTTGCTGGCCGCCAGCTTCATACCCGTGGACGGGTTGTCGTTGGCCGTGTATTTGCGCAGCCACATTGACGACCTGGCGATCACGACGCTGATACTCATGGCATGGGGTTGTCTACGGCGGCTGGGCTTCTTGCCGCCGGCGCAGCAGAATAGAACCAGCGTATTGATCCTGTTCGCCGCGTTGGCGCTGGTGTTATACCCGGCAACCCTGGGTCTAAGTGATCTGGACCCTTACCGGTTTGGCTACAGCCCGCGTCCGATGCTGATTTTCTTCGCCCTGCTGACATTGGGTCTGTTTTACCTGCGCAATGGCCTGGCCGTCGTGATGCTGGCCGGCGCGACCCTCGCTTTCATCGCCGGGATCAAACCTTCGCAAAACTATTGGGATTACCTGGTTGATCCGCTACTGGGTCTGTATTGCTGCGCGGCACTTGTGCTGCTTTTCACACGCTGGACGTATGGCTGCCTGAACAATCGACGCGGCTCAGTGCGCAACCGAACGGCTTGAGACTCAACAACACTTTTAACAGGGGAACATGGATGGGTTGGCTGCATTCGAGACGTTTGCACTATTGGCTGGGCGCAACAGCGATTCTGTTTGTGCTGTTTGCCCTGCTACGGGTGGTGTTCTTTTTCGGCTTTTCCGGTTTCGACGCCAAAGCCCTGATCGACCAGGATGCCGTCCTGGAAACCTTGGGCATCGGCTTTCGTTTCGATCTGCGCCTGGCCATCCTGGTGATGCTGCCGCTGGCTCTACTGGCCTCGATTCCTCGCTGGAACCTCGTTGGCAGCCGTCTGCTCCGCCTGATCGCACGCGTATACATTGTGCTGGCCCTGGGTGCCCTGCTGCTGGTCTACATCATCGATTTCGGGCATTACGCGTACCTGGGCGTGAGGATCAACGCCACCGTCCTGCGCTTCATCGACGATGCACAAATATCCCGCGACATGGTCTGGCAAACCTACCCGGTTGTCTGGATTTCCCTGGGGTGGCTGGCAACGGTCGCGTTGGTGACACTGGCGCTGGTGCGTCTGGAACGCGTGACGCTGGACCGCCCCCGCAAGCCGGTTCACCCGCTCTCCGCCACATGGGGTGGTGCGGTAATGCTTGTGGTGGTGTTGCTGGGCATTTTAGGTCGTGTCGAGCACATGAACCTGGAAAACCCTGTGCCGTTGCGCTGGAGCGATGCTTTCTTCTCAGGCAATAACCAGATTGCCGCACTGGGCCTGAACCCGGTGATTTTCCTCTATGACACGGTCAAGGTCGGCCAGTCGCGCTATGACGAAGCGCAGGTGCGCGAACTTTACCCGGTCATGGCCAACTACCTGGGCGTCGACCAGCCCGACCCGCAAACCCTCAACTTCGTGCGCCACCAGGCTCCACAACCCTACAAAGTACCGGGTTCCCGGCCGCCGAACGTGATGTTCGTCATGCTTGAATCGCTGGGCACCAGTGCCGTCGGCGCCTACGGCAACCCGATCAATCCAACGCCCAATCTCGATCGCCTGGCCACGCAGAGCTGGTTCTTCGAACACTTCTATGTGCCGGTGACGGGAACTGCCAAAACCGTCTGGGCCAGCATTACCGGGATCCCTGACGTCACGCGCCAGGAATCGGCAACGCGTAACCCGTTGATCACCAGACAGCACTCCCTGATCAATGCCTTCACCGGTTACGAGAAGATCTACACCATCGGCGGCAACTCCGGCTGGGCCAACATGAATGCCCTGATCCGGCAAAGCATCGACGGCGTTCGCTTGTACGAAGAGCGGGACTGGAAATCCCCGGTGGTGGATGTCTGGGGCATCTCCGATCTGGACCTGTTCAAGGAAACCGATCAGCTCCTGCAAGCGCTGCCCAAGGACAAACCGTTCTTTGCGTATGTGCAGACTGCCGGTAACCATCGCCCTTTCACCATTCCCAAGACCAATGACGGATTCGAGGTCAAGCACCCTACCCTCGAAGAAGTCCAGGCCGCAGGATCGCGCAGTGTCGAGCAATACAACGCCGTGCGCCTGCTGGACTTCAACATCGGACGCCTGATGGAAATCGCCAAGGCTGGCGGCTACTACGACAACACCATTTTCGTGCTGTTTGGAGACCACAATACCCGTATCGCCCAGATCCCTTTCCTGGCCCCTGCCTATGAACAACTGGGCCTGGAAAGCAACGCGGTGCCGATGATCATCCACGCCCCGGGCTTGCTCGGGACGCGCAAGGTCGAGGAAGCGGTTGGCCTGGTGGACTTGCTGCCAACCGTGGCGGGCATGGCCGGTCTTGAGTTCCGCAACGGCGGCATGGGTCGTGATATCCAGCAGCCTGCGCCCGAAGGTGAGCGTGTGGTACCACTGGTATTGCGTGAGGGAACGTTCCCGTTGATTGCTGGCGTGACGCAGCATTACATGGTGCAAATGGAGCACGACGGCAGCTCGCCTTCGCTCCACGACCTGGCCTCGAAGACGCCGCTGGACAACGTGGCAGAGCAAAACCCTGAAGAGTTCAAGCGCCTGGTGGAGTTGACCCGCGCCATGCATGAAACCTCAAGGTTGATGCTGTATCAGAACGTGCGCGAGTAACGACCAGTACCAACGCAGCCGGGGTGATGGAAGGCCACACCTGCGCAGACAAGCCATAAAATCAAAAGGCCCCGGCACTTCGCAGTGTCCGGGGCCTTTGGCGTTGTATTGAACCGGTCAGATTTTTTTAAAACTCCTGAACGGTCGGGCGCAGCACCACTTCGCTGATATCAACTTCAGCGGGCTGTTCGATCGCGTAGGCAATGGCCCGTGCAACAGAGTCCGCAGGGATAGCCTGCTTGTAGAACTCATTCACGTTGTTCGACGACGCTTCGTCCGCGCTGCCGTACTTGAGTTCCGAGTCCACTGCGCCGGGGGAAATCAAGGTCGTGCGGATGTTGCCGCCGACTTCCATGCGCAGACCTTCGGTGATGGCCCGTACCGCGTACTTGGTGCCGCTGTAGACCGTGCCGCCCGGCGCGAACACCTTGATCCCGGCCACCGAGGCGATGTTGATGATGTGCCCGCTGTTTTGCTGCTGCATGTGTGGCAACGCGGCGGCGATGCCGTAGAGCACACCCTTGATGTTGATGTCGATCATCCGGTCCCACTCATCCGTGCGCCCCTGAGCCATGGGTGCAATCGCCATCAGGCCGGAGTTGTTGACCATCACGTCGATACGGCCGAACTGTTCGACCGTGGCCGCGACGAGCGCCTGCACTTGTGCCTGCACCGTGACATCGGTGGCAACGGCCAGCGCTTCACCACCGGCCGCACGAATTTCTTCGGCAATCACCTGCAAACGCTCTTCACGCCGCGCTGCCAATACGACCTTGGCGCCGCGAGCGGCCAGGTGACGGGCGGTGCTTTCACCCAGTCCGCTGCTGGCGCCAGTGATAACCACAACTTTGCCGCTGATGTTGTTGCTCATGTTGATCTCCTTACACCTGGAAAAGAGCAGAACGATTTCTGCATGGCCCGGAGTATGGAAAAAAGCTTTAGTGAAATGAATGGAATAGATAGGATTTCGGAATTCCAGAAAAAGGAACAATCCCATGCTCAATCGCACCGAACTGCTCCGTATATTCTGCTGCGCCGCCGAATCAGGCAGCTTTCGCGAAGCGGCCAACTCCCTGGGCATCTCACCGCAGGCCGTGACCCGCGCGATCAAAGAGCTGGAAGGCATGTTTGGCGAGCCCTTGTTCCATCGCAACACCCGCCAGGTGCAGATCAGCGCGTTCGGTGAGCGCCTGGCGGAACAGGCGCGCCCGGCGTTGAGCGGCATCGAGCAGCTATTCAGCCAACACAGTCGCGCCCGTGATCAGGAAGTGAAAGGTCGGGTGCGGATCACCGTGACGCAGTCAATCGGCCACCGCATGTTGGTGCCGCTGCTGGCTCCGCTGCTGCGTGAACATCCTGAAATCGAACTGGACCTGCGTGTGAACGATGTGATGGTGGACGCCGTCGATGAAAAAATCGACATAGGCATTCGCGTCGGCTTTGTCCGCGACCGCAGCTACATTGCCCGCGTGATCGCGCCCATCGGTTTGCAGGTCGTGGCGACGCCGGAGCTGGTGCAACGCTGCGGTCTCCCCGCCAGTCCACTCGATCTGCAACGCCTGCCGTTATCCGCGCTGGTCGACCGCAATAACGGCCGCATCTGGCCCTGGTACTTTGCCGATGAGCAACAGTTCGTGCCCAGTCAACCCGCCTTTACCTGCGATGATCAGGAAGTCGAGTGCGAAGCTGTCCTCTCGGGCCTGTGCATCTCCCAACTTCCCGACTATCTGATCACCACACACCTTGCCAACGGACGACTGATCGCTCTGCTGCCGCACTGTGCGCCTGTTCCGTTGGAGTTGTTCATTTACCGCCCCCAACGCGGCCCGGTGCCTGCGCGGGTACGGCTGGTGTATGACCACTTGGCCCAATACCTCAAGGATACTTTTGACGAGGCCAATCATGCGCGGACTGCGCGTCAACCGCACGCAGGCCGATGATTTGGATCAATCGCCTTATTACTTGCAGCGTTCGGCAAAAAAAACAAAATTGCGATGTGCTCACTTCGTTCTTCCATACGTCGCAGTGTTCACTGCCCGTTCCTGTACGTCTGGAGAATTCTCAATGCCCTCGCCCAACTCCCTGTCCGCCGCGCTGATGGGTCTGGCCCTTGTCTGTCCGGCCATGACCGAAGCCCAAGGCCTGGAGCTGGGGCAAGTGCTGATCGGCGCCGAGGACCAGAGCGACGAAGACCAGAGAATCGAGGACGCCAAGGCGCGGCTGGCCCAGGTGCCCGGCGGCACCAACGTGGTCGACATGCGCCGCCCGCTGCAGGGTCGCGTGGCCAGCAATCAGGATGTGCTGGCGTATCAGCCTGGGGTTTATGCCCAGTCGGCGGGCAATGAAGGGGTGAAGATTTCGATCCGCGGATCGGGGATCAACCGGGCACCGGGCGCCCATGCTTCGGGGCTGTACGCCATGCTCGACGGCCTGCCTTTGACCGGCCCCGGCGGCACGCCCTATGAATTGCTGGAGCCGCTGTGGCTTGACCACGTGGAAGTGCTGCGCGGCGCCAACGGTTTCGATCGCGGCGCACTGGCCCTGGGCGGCGCCATTGATTACGTCAGCCACACCGGCTACGACGCACCGAAGTTGCAAGTGCGCTACGCGACGGGCAGCCATGGTTATCAGCAGCGCCAGGTCAGCTCCGGGCAGGTGTTGGGCGACTTCGATTACTACCTGTCGACGACCGATTCAAATGCCGATGGCTATCAGGACCACACGGCCAGTGACAGCCAGGGTGTGATCGCCAACTTCGGTTATCGCTTCAACCCGAACCTGGAAACCCGGTTCTACCTGCGCTACCGCCAGACCGACAACGACCTCGCCGGTCGGGTGACCAAACACTCCATCGAGCACGACCCACGCGCGGCCAACCCGGCCTACGTGACGCGGGACGACAGCCGTGAACAACCGGGCAGCACCTTCATCGGCAACAAGACCACTTACTACATCGATGACGATTCAAGCATCCAGACCGGTCTCGTCTACCACGACTACCCGATGGACCTGCGCGAAGGCCCCAACCGCCTGAAAGTGGCGTACACGGATGTCAGCGGCACGTTCGACTACAAACGTCGCGACACCCTGTGGGGGCTGCAAAGCCAAAGCACGGTTGGCCTGCGGGTGACCAAGCACCTGCCCAATGCCGGGGCCAGCGAACTGGTGCGCATCCCCACCGGCAACACTGCCGGCTACGCGCCGGGCACGCACATGCGCAACTTCACCTACCAGGGCTCGGATTCCGTTCTGCATGTGGGCAATGATCTGGAAATCGCCGACGACCTGTGGCTGACCACTGGCCTCGCCGCCATCTATACCCGCCGCGAAAGCGCCGTGACGTATCCGGACGGAGGTGGCAAGACCAGTCTCGGCGACTGGGACTACGCACCGCGTCTGGGCCTGCGCTACCAGCTGACACCCGACCTGCAAATCTTCGGCAACCTCAGTCGCTCGGTCGAGGCGCCGCACCCGTGGTCGCTGATCTACAGCGCCAACCAGCGCTTCCCGGCAGGCAGCGGCCCCGCCACCGGCACCCAGCGAGACCCGATCGAGCTGAAAAACCAGACGGCGACCACTCTGGAAATCGGCGGCCGTGGCGACAGTGCGCTGGGACAATGGAGCCTGGCCTGGTATTACGCCCAAGTGCACAACGAACTGCTCTCGGTGTTGCCGGATGCCAACGCCGTCACCCCCTACGAACTCAACGCCAGCCCCACCGTGCACCAGGGCGTGGAAGCCAGCCTGCAAAGCAACCTGTGGTCGCCGGGCGATGGCGGCCAGTTGAGCCTGCGCCAGAGCTATACCTTCAGTGACTTCCACTACCGCGACGACGACCGCTTCGGCGACAACCGCTTGCCGGGACTGCCGATGCACTACTACCAGGGCGAGTTGCGCTACGACTGGACCCAAGGCTTCTTCGCCGCGCTCAATACGCAGCTGGTGTCCAAGGTGGCCGTGGATTACGCCAACAGCTACTACGCCGATCCCTACGCGATATTCGGCGCCACCCTCGGCTACAACGCGCCCAAGGGTGACTGGCAAACGTGGCTGGACATGCGCAACCTGACCGACAAGCACTACGCCGCCACCGTCACCCCGGGTTACGACGACAAAGGGCTGGACGCGGCACGGTCCACGCCGGGTGAAGGGATGGCGATGTATGTCGGCGTGTCGTGGAGTCTGCTCTGAGGCTTGGGTGGTGACGGCAGCCCCCGTCGCTCACGCAATCACTTTCGCATACACCGACCGGTCAATGTTTCCGCCGGAGAGAATCACCCCCACCTTTTTTCCTGACATTGCTTCGCGCTCCTGCATCAGCGCTGCCAGGGCCGCCGCACCGGCCCCTTCAGCGAGGTTGTGGGTATCGGTGTAATACACGCGCATGGCCTCGGCAATCTGCGCCTCATTGACCGACACGATCCGCGCTGCACCGGCCATGTAGACGGCAAAGGCTTCAGGAATCGGCCGGCGTACGGCAAGGCCGTCCGCGAAGGTATTCGCCGAGGGGGTTTCACAAATGGCGCCTGCCTCGAACGACAGTTTCGCGGCCGCCGCCTCGGTGGAAACCACTCCCACCACCTCGGTTTTCAGGCCCAACGCGTCGCGGGCGGCAATCACCGCGCAAATCCCCGATCCACAGCCAATCGGCACATAGACAGTGTCCAGGTCCGGTGCCGCGCTGAACAGTTCCAGTGCGTAGGTCGCCACGCCTTTGACCAGTTCCGTATGAAACGGCGGAACCAGATAAAGCCCATGCGCTTGCGCCAGGCGTGCGGCCTCTTCGCGGGCCTCATCAAAATCACGGCCGAACTCCACCACTTCGCCGCCGAAGCCGCGCATGGCATTGTTCTTTTCCAGCGAGTTGCCTTTCGGAACGACAATCAGCGCCTGCAAGCCCACCGCGCTCGCCGCCAGCGCCAGGCTCTGCCCATGGTTGCCGCGCGTGGCGGTGACAATGCCCTTCACCTCGGGTTGTTCGCGTTTGAGCCAGTGCATGAAGGTAATGCCGCCGCGCACCTTGAATGCGCCGGTCGGTGTGTGGTTTTCATGCTTGACCCACACCGTGCAACCCAACCGCTCAGCCAACAAGGGCCAACGGTATTGGGCGGTGGCAGGCATCACCTGATAAACCTTGCGGGCCGCCTGTTCGATATCGTCGCGAGTCAGTCTGTGCATGAGTGGTCTCCCTGGGATTTTGCCCAGTGTAGGCACGGTCAGTGTCTCCTGGCTTTCAGAAAACTGACCTGACTTTTATGTCTCGTCTTCACTATGATGCGATTCATGAGCCATCGAAACCGCCTGCCTCTGCTGCCCCCCTCCGAACCGGTCCGCCGGGTCGAGGCCGGCCCATGGGCGATTGAATTGTTGCCGGGCGCCGCTTACGAAACCCGATACGTAGCGACCCAATCGGCGATTGGCTTTGCCTTCGATAGCCAGCGCGGCCTGCATGCTATCGGCAGCGACCGAATACAACCGTTCGATGCCGTACCCAACAGCCTGGCGTTCGTACCCACCGGGTGTGACGTATTGTCCGAGTCGCCCAAGGGCGGTGAATACCTGCGGGTGATCCGCACCGACGGTATTGCACTGGAGGGAAATCGTCCGTTCAACAATCAAATCGATCAACAGGCGACCGCCCTCGCCCTGCGAATACGCAGCGCGCTGTTACGGGCCTCGGTGGACGATGATTGGGAAGCCTGGGCGCTCGCACTGGCTGAACGGGCGCAGGCTAACCAGGCGCTGCCGGCTCCGTTCCAGGGTGCGATAACCGGCAGTCGGATGCGCCTGCTCGATGAATTCATCGACGCGGGCCTCGACGGCCCGCTGGTTGTTCCGGCGATGGCGCAGTTGCTGGGATTGTCCGAAGGATATTTCATGCGGGCATTCAAGAACACGACAGGCATGAGCCCGCACAGCTACCTGATCGACCGCCGCCTCGCCAAGGCCCGTGCCCTGATGCGCGATTCGGCAGCCACGCTGACGGAGATCGCCCACATCTGCGGCTTTAACTCCCACGCGCACATGGCGACGGTCTTCAAACAACGCCTTGGCGTCAGTCCGGCGCAACTACGTTCGCGGTTCAGTTAGAAACGTGCGCAAAGGTTGAAAGCTTCCCGTCCACGACCTTGTTGCCGCCACTGTCCCACCCTCCTCCGAGCGCTTTATAGATCGCAACAATCCCCCGGTACTGATCAATCTCACCCTGGGCCTGCGCATCCTCGGCATTCAAACGCTCACGTTCGGCATCGAGCAGCACCAGATAGTCGACCGAGCCTTCCCGATACTGGATGCCCGCCAAGTCTGCGGCCGCACGGCTCGATTCGCTTTGTTTGATCAGCGACAGCAAGCGTTGTTGGCGTTTGCCGTAGTCGCTGAAGGCGTTCTCCGATTCTTCCAGTGCCAGCAGCACTTGCTGTTCATAGGTGGCCAGCGCGCCTTCGGCATCGGCATTCGCCCCACGGATGCGGGCGCGCACGCTGCCCAGATCGAAGGCTGCCCAGGTGATGCTCGGACCGAGACTCCAGGCACGCGCGGCGCTGGAACCGATTTGTGAACCGCGCCCGGCGGTGAAACCAAGAAAGCCGCTCAAGCTGACCCGAGGAAACAGGTCAGCCGTGGCCACGCCGACATCCGCCGTGGCGGACGCCAGTCTGCGCTCCGCCGCCAGTACATCCGGCCGACGGTGCAACAACTCGCCCGGATCACCGATCGGCAGCGCCTTGGCGATCGCCGGCAAATCCGCCGGGCTCAAGGACACGCTCAACTGATCCGGGCGCTCACCCAGCAAGGTCGCGATACGATTCTTCTGCCGGACCTGTTCCGCTTGCAGCTGCGGCACACTCGCCTCAACCGCCGCCAGGCGCGCGTCGGCACGTACCACATCGAGTTCGTTACCCACGCCGGCATCGCGCAGGCTGACCGTGACTGCGCGTGAATCGCTTTGGTTTTTCAGGTTGGCCAAGGCGATTTTTTCCCGCAGTTGCGCGCCACGCAGTTGCCCGTAGGCATCTACCAGTTCGGCAATCATGGTCACCCGCAACTGATAGAGATCCGCCGCCGCAGCGTCTTCCAGCGCGTCGCTGGATTCGAGCTGACGCTGGATGCGGCCGAACAGGTCGATTTCCCAGGCCATGTCCAACCCCAGGTCATAGCGTTCGAGATTGACACGGCTCTCGGTTTGACCGGGCACCTGCGAACGACCTTGCTGGCTGCTGACGCGACTGGTGACCACCGGCAGATTGTCGTTGCTGATGTCATCACGAATCGCCCGGGCTGCTTTCCAGCGCGCAAACGCCACGCGCAGATCGCGGTTGCCCTCAAAGGATTTGCTCACTAGCTGATTGAGCGTTGGGTCGTCGAACTGCTGCCACCACACCCGTTCGAAGTGCGACTGGTCGTAGTTGGACGCCTTGGCATAAACACTGTTTGCCGGTGTGGTATCGGGGGTTTTGAAATCCGGTCCGACCGTGCACGCGGCCAGTGCAGTCACCAGGAGGCTGGGTAGAAACAACTTCAGGGCATTCATGGTTGCACCTCCAGATTCAGCGCTTTGGTTTGCTTGCGCGCTTGCTTGCGTTCGATATAGCGGCGGATCAGGACGAAGAACACCGGGGTCAGCAGCAGGCCGAAGAAAGTCACGCCGAGCATTCCGGAGAACACCGCCACACCCATGGCGCGACGCATTTCCGAACCGGCACCGGTGGACGTGACCAACGGCACCACACCCATGATGAAGGCGAACGAGGTCATCAGAATCGGCCGCAGACGCATGCGGCAAGCATCGAGAACAGCATCCAGCGGCGACAGGCCTTGCTCTTGTTTATCCTTGGCAAACTCAACGATCAGGATCGCGTTCTTGCACGCCAAACCTACCAGTACGATCAGGCCGATCTGGGTGAAGATGTTGTTGTCGCCCTTGGAAATGATCACCCCGGCAATCGCCGACAGCAGGGTCATCGGCACGATCAGGATCACCGCCAGCGGCAGGCTCCAGCTCTCGTACAACGCCGCCAGCACCAGGAACGCCAACAGCACGCAGAGCGGGAACACCAGCAACGCGGTGTTGCCGGACAGGATCTGTTGGTAGGTCAGGTCGGTCCATTCGTAGGTCATGCCGTTGGGCAATTCTTCCTTGAGCAGCTTTTCAATCGCAGCCTGTGCTTGACCAGAGCTGTAGCCCGGGGCCGCACTGCCGTTGATTTCAGCGGTGACGAAACCGTTGTAGTGCGAGACCCGGTCTGGCCCCGACGTCGGGCTGACCTTGACGAAGGTCGCCAGCGGGATCATCTCGCCGCGATCATTGCGCACCTTCAACTGACCAATTTGCTCCGGCTCCTGGCGGAACTGTTGCTCGGCCTGCACGTTGACCTGATAGGTCCGGCCAAAACGGTTGAAGTCGTTGGCGTACAGCGAGCCCAGGTACACCTGCAAGGTGTCGAAGATGTCGTTGATCTTCACGCCGTGAGTCTTGGCTTTCTCGCGGTCGATCGCCGCTTCCACCTGCGGCACGTTGACCGTGTAGCTGGTGAACAGATTCGCCAGCTCCGGAACGCTGCGACTCTTGGTAATGATGTTCATGGTTTCTTTGTACAGCTCGTCGTATCCGAGGTTACCCCGGTCTTCGATCTGCAAACGGAAACCGCCGATGGTGCCCAAGCCTTGCACGGGCGGTGGCGGGAACACCGCGATGTAGGCGTCCTGAATGCCGCCGAACTTGGCGTTCAACGAAGCGGAAATCGCCCCGGCGGACAGGCTCGGGTCCTTGCGCTCATCGAATGGGCGCAAACCGATGAAGGCGATACCGGCGTTCGGGCTGTTGGTGAAGCCGTTGATCGACAGGCCGGGGAACGCCACGGCGCTGTCGAAACCCGGTTCGTTCATGGCGATGGTACTCATGCGCCGGATAACCGATTCCGTGCGATCAAGGCTGGCCGCATCCGGCAATTGCGCGAAGGTCACCAGGTACTTTTTGTCCTGGGTCGGCACAAAGCCGGTCGGCGTGGTGCTGAAGCCCATGTAGGTCATGGCGATCAGCCCGGCGTAAACCAGCAAGGCCACGCTGCTGCCACGAATGATCTTGGCCACGGCAACCACATAGCCATGGCTGGCCTTTTCGAAGAAACGGTTGAAGGGCTTGAACAGCCAGCCGCCGAACAACTTGTCCAACACCTTGGAGAACCGGTCCTTCGGCGCGCCGTGAGCCTTGAGCAGCACCGCCGCCAACGCTGGCGACAGGGTCAGGGAGTTGAAGGCCGAGATCACCGTCGAGATGGCAATGGTCAACGCGAACTGTTTATAGAACTGCCCTGTGAGGCCGGAGATGAACGCCGCAGGAACAAACACCGCGCACAGCACCAGCGCCGTGGCGATGATCGGCCCGGTCACCTCGCCCATGGCTTTCTTGGTCGCTTCAGCCGGTTCCAGACCGGATTCGATATTGCGCTCGACGTTCTCCACCACCACGATCGCATCGTCGACCACGATGCCGATCGCCAGCACCAGACCGAACAGCGACAGCGCGTTGAGTGAGAAGCCGAGCAAGTGCATCACGGCAAAGGTGCCGATCAGCGACACCGGCACCGCGACCAGCGGAATGATCGAGGCGCGCCAGGTTTGCAGGAACAGAATCACCACCAGCACCACCAGAATCAGCGCTTCGAACAGGGTGTGAACCACCGCTTCAATCGAGCTGCGCACGAAGATGGTCGGGTCGTAGACGATCTCGTAGTCCATGCCTTCCGGGAAGCTTTTCTTCAGCTCGGTCATCTTCGCCCGAACCTGGTCGGAAACGTCGATGGCATTGGAACCGGGGCGCTGGAAGATCGGCATGGCCACCGCTTCCTGATTGTTGAGCAAGGCGCGCAATGCGTATTGGTTGGAACCCAGCTCGATCCGGGCAATGTCCTTGAGGCGAGTGATCTCGCCGTTCGGGCCACTGCGGATGATCACGTTTTCGAACTCTTCCTCGGTGACCAATCGCCCTTGGGAGTTGATCGACATCTGGAAGCTGGTGGCATTCGGTGCGGGCGGTGAACCCAGTTGCCCGGCAGCGACTTGACGGTTCTGCTCGCGCACGGCGTTGACCACGTCGGTGGCAGTCAGGTTACGCGAGGCAGTCTTGTCCGGGTCGAGCCAGATCCGCAGCGAGTAGTCACCGATGCCGAACATCTTCACATCGCCGATACCGTTCAGACGCGACAGCTCATCCTTGACGTTGAGGATCGCGTAGTTGGACAGGTAGAGCATGTCGTAGCGTTTGTCCGGCGACACCAGGTGCACCAGCAAGGTCAGCTCCGGCGAGGCCTTGTCGACGGTGATGCCGATGCGCGTCACCTCTTCCGGCAACTTCGGCTCGGTGCGGGTCACGCGGTTTTGCACCTGGACCTGGGCGTTATCCAGATCGGTGCCGAGGGCGAAGGTCACGGTGAGGGTCAAGCGACCGTCCGCCGTCGACTGCGAGGACATGTACAGCATGTTCTCCACGCCAGTGATCGCCTGCTCCAGCGGCGCGGCGACGGTTTCGCCGATGACCTTGGGGTTGGCGCCCGGATAGTTGGCGTGCACCACCACGGTCGGCGGCACCACTTCGGGGTATTCGCTGATCGGTAATTGGAACAGCGAGATGCCGCCGGCGATCAGGATCAACAGCGACAGCACCGCTGCGAAGATCGGTCGCGTGATAAAG
The DNA here is from genome assembly GCF_047784845.1 of Pseudomonas sp. NFX98. Taxonomy (NCBI): domain Bacteria; kingdom Pseudomonadati; phylum Pseudomonadota; class Gammaproteobacteria; order Pseudomonadales; family Pseudomonadaceae; genus Pseudomonas; species Pseudomonas sp. NFX98. The sequence continues at coordinate 222,728 of NZ_JBLNNF010000002.1, forward strand.
AACTGAGAGAATTTCATGTCGATGTTCCCTTATCCGCGAGGAGTGACAGCCGCATCGGTTTTCACCAGGGCCGGTGATTTCACGGGTGCAGGATGATTGCCGGCCTCGATTGCCTGCCGTTGGCGGGTGAGCGTCGCGACGGTTTCCGGATCGGCCATTGGCGCGTCCTGAGGGGCGACCACGGCGCCGGGACGAACCCGTTGCAGGCCGTTGATGACAATGCGGTCCTCTTTCTGTAAACCGCTGCGCACGATGCGCAAGCCCTCAAGCTTTGGCCCGAGGTCGACGTTGCGGTACACAGCCTTGTTTTCCTGATCGATCACCAGCACGAATTTCTTGCCCAGGTCAGTGCCCACCGCTTCGTCCTTGATCAGCAGTCCAGCGTAAGCGGCGCTGCCCACCAGTTTCAGGCGTGCGTACAAACCGGGGGTGTATTGGCCGTCGGCGTTGTCGAACACCGCGCGCCCGCGGATGGTGCCGGTCTTGGGATTGACCTGGTTGTCGACGAAGTTCATCTGCCCCTGATGGCTGTTGCCCTCCTCGTTCGACAAGCCCATGTAAACCGGTGTCGTCTGGCCGCGCTGGCCTTGACGAGACAGTTGGCTGTACTTGAGAAACAGGCGTTCGTCGGCATCGAAGTAGGCGTAGACCTTGTCGGTGGAGACGACGCTGGTCAGCGGCGTGGTGTCGGCGGTGACGATGTTGCCAGCGGTGATTTCCGCACGGCTGACGCGACCGGTGATCGGCGCGGTGACGCGGGTAAAACTGAGGTTCAGGCGTGCAAGGTCGAGCTGCGCCTGAATGGCATCGACCCCGGCTTTGGCTTCCTGCGCGGTGGTCGTGCGGGTGTCGGCCAGTTCGGCGGAAATCGCGTTGCTGCCAAGCAGACGCTGGCCGCGCTGCGCTTCATTGGCGGTTCGAACCAGCGTTGCCCGGGCTTGTTGCAGTTGGGCCTGGAACCGTTCGACTTCGTGCTCGAACGGCCGTGGATCGATCTGGAACAGCAAATCCCCTTTCTTCACCAACGCACCGTCTGTGAAGGCGACACGTTCAATCTGACCCGACACACGAGGACGGACCTCGACCGTTTCCGGAGCTTCCAGGCGCGCGGTGACTTCGTCCCATTCGGTGATCGGCTGTTCGATCACCTTGGCGACGGTAACGTGCGGCGCCCCCGGTGCTTTGGCGACATCGGGCGCACGATCGCAAGCGGCGAGCATCGTGAGGGCCAACGCGGCAAAGGGATAACGAAAAGGTTTGAGTGACTGTTCCATAAGGGGTGTCCGCCAGACGGTTGAGAAGTTTGCGGAGTCTCGGCCTCGCGCGAGGCAGCGACGAATTGAATTGAGTGAACTTGGCTATTACTATTAATGATGAGCGTCATGTATAAGGACAAAAAAAGGGATTTGTCCCGCTTATGCCCGCGTATCGGCGAGCGCATGACACACCGAATCCAGCGCCGGTCCCAGAAGCTGCGCAACCCACAACGCGCGGGGTGTCGGCTCCATCGTCCGGCCCGTGCGCGTGAACAAGGGATCGTTGAACAGACCGCGCAAGCGGCTGAGGGCATTACTGACTGCCGGTTGTTTCAGCGCAAGCTTGTGCGCCGCCCGGGTGACGTTGCGCTCCTGGAACAGGGCTTCGAACACCACCAGCAGGTTCAGGTCGATGTTGCGCAGTTCATTTCTTTTCATGAGTCAGGCCCGCCAGATAGTGTCCACGAGGCATTTGCGCAGACAATATATTACGTCCATAATCATTACAAGCCTTCAGCCGACGACTTGCTTGTAGCCATTGTGGGAGCGAGCCTGCTCGCGATGGTCGCCAACGATAACGCGCTGTCTGAATGAACGCGTTGTCTGGGCGCTTTTCGCGAGCAGGCTCCCTCCTACAGGGTCAAGGCGATGTCTGCACCACCGCCGCTTCCCGGCCCTTGAACGCCAGGGAGAAACAGAAAAAGATCACCAACGCAAAACCTGCCGGGAACAGCCAGATGTGCTTCCAGTCGTGGCTGCCGGCTGTCGCGGCGTAGTGATCGGTCACCTGCCCCGCCACCCAGAATCCGATCAGCATGCCCAAGCCGTAAGTCGCCAAGGTGATCAAACCCTGAGCCGAACTTCTGAAGCGTTCCGAAGCCTTGGCGTCGGTATAGATCTGCCCCGAGACGAAGAAAAAGTCGTAGCAGATGCCGTGCAAGGCGATGCCGGTGAACAGCATGAACGCCAGGTCGCCATTGTTGCCGTAGGCGAACAACAGGTAGCGCAACGCCCACGCGAGCATGCCCACCAAAAGCGCAAGCTTGATGCCGAAACGGTGGATGAACAGTGGCAGAAGCAGCATGAACAGCACTTCAGACACCTGCCCGATGGCCATCTTCGCCGTGGGATTGGTCACGCCGATTTCCGCCAGGAACGGGTTGGCGTTCTGGTAATAAAATGCCAGTGGGATGCAGATCAGAATCGAGGCGATGAAGAACACCAGATAACTGCGATCCTTGAGCAATCCCAGCGCATCCAGCCCCAACATTTGCTTGAGGCCGACACGCCCCGCTTCCGGCTTCAGTGGCGCGGTGCGTGGCAAAGTGAAGCTATAGAGCCCCAGCAGCAGCGAGGCAATGGCCGACATCAGGAATGTGTTGCGCAACCCGCCGGAGGAAATCGCCGCTTGGGAATCCCAAGCGAACACAAAACTGATCACTACACCGGCCACGATCCAGCCAATGGTGCCCCACACGCGAATGCGCGAGAACTCTAGTGCAGGGTCGCTCATCTGGCGAAACGCGACCGAGTTCACCAGCGCCAGGGTCGGCATGTAAATCATCATGTAGGCCAGCACGAATGGGTAAAAAGTGCTGAAGTCCGGCGCGCGATAGAGTTGATACAGCAACACCGCGCCCACCAGATGCAACACCGCGAGGATCCGTTCGGCGTTGAAGAAACGGTCAGCGATCAAACCAATCACGAAAGGGGCAATGATCGCGCCCCAGGACTGGGTCGAAAACGCCATGCCGATCTGCCCGCCACTGGCGCCCAGGTTGCTGGCGAGGAACGTACCGAGGGTGACGAACCAGCCACCCCAGATAAAGAACTGCAGGAACATCATTGCGCTTAATCGCGCGGTCATCGTGGTCATAACAGTCACCGTCTTATTGTTGTTTTTTGCGAGTGTTCGAAGCGATCAGGCGTCGGGCAAGCCCAGCAACCGTCGATTGAATTGTTCGTCGGACGACACGCTGACGAAATCATCGAAGGCCTTGCGGGTCTTGGTGATCATGTGCCGCTCGATAAACGCAGCACCTTCGGCGGCGCCCTGTGCGGAGTCCTTCAGGCAGCATTCCCACTCCAGCACGGCCCAACCGGCGAAGTCGTACTGGGTCAGTTTGCTGAAGATCGATTTGAAGTCGATCTGGCCATCGCCCAGTGAGCGGAAACGCCCCGGCCGCTCGACCCAGCCTTGATAGCCGCCATACACACCGGAACGCGCGTCCGGGCGGAACTCGGCATCCTTGACGTGGAACATGCGGATGCGGTCGTGGTAGCGGTCGATGAAACCCAGATAGTCCATCTGCTGCAGCAACAGATGACTCGGGTCGTAAAGGATGGCGGCGCGGGGATGGTGATCGACCGCCTCGAGAAAACGCTCGAACGAGGCGCCGTCATGCAGGTCTTCGCCGGGGTGAATTTCGTAGCACAGGTCGACACCGGCCGCTTCGAAGCAATCGAGAATCGGCAACCAGCGCTTGGCCAGTTCGGCGAAACCCTGCTCGACCAAACCGGCCGGACGCTGCGGCCACGGGTACATGTAGGGCCAGAGCAGCGCCCCGGAAAATGTCGCGTGAGCCTTCAAGCCCAGGCGATGACTGGCGCGCGCGGCCAGTTTCAACTGATCGATGGCCCATGCAGTGCGCGCCTCAGGCTTTCCGCGCAAATGCTCCGGCGCGAAGTCGTCGAACAGTGTGTCGAACGCCGGATGCACCGCCACCAATTGGCCTTGCAGATGGGTCGACAGTTCGCTGATCTCGACACCGGCCTCGGCGCAGACGGCTTTCAATTCGTCGCAGTAATCCTGGCTTTCGGCGGCACGCGCAAGGTCGATGAATTGCGTTCCCAGCGTCGGCAACTGAATGGCCTTGTAGCCTTGGGAGGCTGCCCAGCGGGCGATGTTGGCCAAGGTGTCGAACGGCGCTTCGGCGGACATGAACTGCGCGAGGAAAATCCCCGGGCCGCGCATACCGGTTGAGGTTTGAGAGGTATCGGTCACGGAAGTCTCCAGGGTCATGGGGTGCAGACCAGTTCGGTCCACTTGGCGTCGCCGCGATGGTTGGCGATGACCGTTTCGATGAATGCCATGCCACGCAGACCGACGCCGATGCCCGGCACGCCGGGCGCATCAGGGCCAGCAACGTCAGCGCGAATCGCGTTGGCAAAGTCGCCGTAAAGATTGGCCATGGCTTCGAGATAGCCTTCGGGGTGCCCGGCGGGCAGACGCATGCGCTGGCTGGCGGCCTCACACAACCACGGCTGGCCGACGCCGGAACGCAAGACACGCATGGGTTGATCGAGGGCGCGGTGGATCAGGCTGGCGGGCTCCTCCTGACGCCACTCCAACCCACCCTTGTCGCCGTAGACACGGATTTTCAGCGGGTTCTCTTCACCTGCGCAGACCTGGCTGGCGATCAACACACCACTTGCGCCATCCGCCATCTTGAACAGCATCGAGGCGTCATCGTCCAACTGCCGGCCATCGATGTGCACGCCCAACATGGCGCACAACTGTTTGATCGGTTGATCCGCGACAAACTCGGCGAGGGAAAAGGCATGGGTGCCAATGTCACCGATGCAACCGCCCAACCCGGACTGCTCGGGCAAATCACGCCATGCGGCCTGCTTGTTGCCCTGCCCGGCCACGTCCTGACTGAGCCAGCCCTGGGGGTACTCGACGATCACCTTGCGCACCGCGCCAATCACGCCGCTGCGCACCATCTCCTGCGCCTGCCAGACCATCGGGTAACCCAGATAGGTGTGGGCCAGGCCGTAGAGACAATTGCTGCGCTCGACTACCTCTTTCAGGGCCAGCAACTCGCCCAGATTCAGCGCAGCAGGTTTCTCGCTGAACACATGAAAACCGGCGTTCAGCGCTTCGCTGGCCACCGGCGCATGCAGATGATTGGGAGTGACGATGACCACCAACTCCATGCGCTGCTCGGTGGGCAAGGCGCGCTCGGCTTCGATCATTTGCCGCCAGTCGCTGTAGCAGCGTGATGCCGGCAAGCCCAGCGCTGCGCCGGTGCTCTGGTTGTTTTGAGCATCACGGCTGAATGCGCCGCACACCAGTTCGAAGCGACCATCGAGCCCTGCGGCTTGACGATGAGCCTGGGCGATGAAGGCCCCTTCGCCACCTCCGACAAATCCCATTCTTACTTTTGGCACGACAGCGTTCATTGCATTTTTTCTCTATCTGGACTGGAATCCGGTCATGATGTAACCGGTTACATCGTGGCGGAAATTTAGGCTCAGTTCGGGGTGCTGTCAAACCCCGGATTAACATCCACGAACATTTCAGGGCAGCGTCGACCTGCGGTAAGCTCGCCGGCCGCGCTGTTCGATAACGAGGTGGTCTTGTCCAATATCCGTGAAGTAGCCCGGCTCGCCGGTGTCTCGGTGGCCACTGTGTCCCGAACGCTGAAGTCGCCCGAGCGCGTGCTCCCCGAAACCCGCGACAAGGTCAACGCCGCCGTGGAGCAAGCAGGCTATCGCCCGAACCTGATGGCGGTGCAATTCCGCTCGCGCAGGACCGGCAACCTGGTGATTCTGGTGCCGGCCATTGCCAACACCTTTTTCGCCCGGGTCATTAGCGGCGCACAACAAGCTGCACAGGCTGCCAACTATCGCTTGCTGCTGTGCGACACCCAGGGTCGCGAGGAAATCGAACGGGAATTCGCCGAGCTGGTGTACAACCATCAGGCCGACGGCGTGATCCAGTTGCGCGCCTACGATCCGTTCGAAGCGCCCTTCCCCAGCGCTGAACTACCGCCCATCGTCAACGCCTGCGAGGTGATTCAGGGCGGTCGCCATCCGACCATCAGCCTCGACAACCGCGCCGCCGCCAAGGCCATGACCGAACACCTGATCGAACTCGGCCACCGTCGCATCGGCCTGATCAAAGGCCCGAAAAGCAGCCCGCTGACCCGCGATCGCGTGGCCGGTTATCAGGACGCCTTGCAGCACGCCGGTATTGCCAGCGACCCGGTCCTGATCTGTCACGGTGACTTCAGCCTGAAGGCCGGTTATGACGGCGCGGCGGCGATGCTGAAACTCGCCGAACGTCCAACGGCACTGTTTTGCGAAAACGATGAGATGGCCATCGGTGCGTTGAAGCACATCAAGCAACTGGGTTTGCGCGTACCGGAGGATATTTCGCTGGTGGGGTTCGACGACATCCCCTTCGCGGCGTACTGCGATCCACCGCTGACGACCATCGCGCAACCGGCCGAAGTCTTCGGCCAGAAAGCCGTCGAGATGTTGATTGCACTGATCGAGAAGAAGCCGCTGGCGCAGCGGCATGTGGTGTTGCCGTTTGAATTGACGTTACGCAGCAGCACGGCGGCGCGAAAGTAAAATACCTGTGGGAGCGATCAGGCTCCCACAGGTTCAGGTCAATCGCGGAATTGCGTCAATTGCTGGCTCAGCGACCCAGCCTGATCACGCAGTTGCACCGACTGTTCAAGCAGGCTGCGGATCGCGTGATCGTTCTGTTCGGAGATGCGGCTGACGCCCTGGATCGCCACCGACAGTTGCTCGCCGGTAGCAGCCTGGCTTTGCGTCTGACGGGCGACTTCGCTGATGCGCGTCAGAATATCCTGGGCATGCTGACGGATCTGATCCACGCCCTGGGCCGAAGTGGTCAGTTGCACCACACCCTGGCGCACCGCTTCGCCGACCTGCTGAACGTTGGCCACGGTGTTGCGCACGTCCGAACCGATGGCGCCGATCATCTCGCCGATTTCACCGGTCGAGCGACTGGTGCGCTCCGCCAGTTGCCGCACTTCATCGGCCACCACGGCAAAACCACGCCCCTGCTCCCCGGCCCGCGCCGCTTCAATCGCCGCGTTGAGGGCCAGCAGGTTGGTCTGGTCGGCGATGCTACGAATCACCGCGATGATCCCGGCGATCTGTTGCGAGCGTTTTTCCAGATCGCCCACCGCGCCGGCCACCACGTCCATGGTCTGGTCGATGTGGGTGATGCCTGCGAGAGTTTGGCTCATGTCCCCGGAAATGTTCTTGGTCAACACTTCAGTGTTGCGTGCCAGTTGCTCCACGTCTTCGGCTTGCTGGGACATCTCGGTCACCGAGTGCGCCAGTGCCGTCACGCCGCTGGCCATTTCTTCGGTGGCGGTGTGTTGCGAAGTCGCGCGTTCAGCGACGGCTTGCGTGGTATCGCCCAGATGATTGGAAATCTGCATCAGCGCCGTGCTGCTGTGACGGATCGAGCCCACCAGATCGCCAAGGCGCTGAATGAACTGGTTGAACGCCCCGGCCAATTTGCCGGTTTCATCGCCGCTGCGCTGTTCGAAACGCAACCCCAACTCGCCACCCCACGCCTGAATGCCAACCGTCAGGCCTGACAACGGACGAATCTGCCACGCCAGCAAATGCCACAGCACGATGGCCAGGACCAGCAACGCGACCAGTCCGATAATCACGGCGGTGTAGAGGAAATGATTGATCCCGGCCATGGCTTCAGCCAGCGGATAAGCGACCATCAACGCCCAATTGTTCGGCGACTTGCCGATGTGCACCGGTTGCAGCACATAGCCCCACCCATCGTGCTCGAAACTGTAGGGCTGGCCGGCCTTGATCGCGTCCTTCGCAGCGGCCGGCAATTCGTCGGCAGGCTGGGCTAAACGCTTGGCATCTGGATGGCTGGCGTACAGGCCATCGCTGGAGATCAGCGCGCCGTAGCCTTTGAATGCGTCAATGGTCGCGAGTTGGCGGTTGATGCTTTCCAGCGGAATATCGACCCCCGCCACACCCAGGGCTTTGCCACCTTGCAACAGCGGCACCATGATCGACACCAGCATCACCTTCTGCCCACTGCCGATACTGTAGGCATAGGGTTCGGAAGCCCACGGCTGACGCGTATGCAGCGGTCGGTAGTAATACTGGTTGTCGGCATTTTCCGGCTCGTAACCGCTCAACGCCTCGGACTTCACCGAGCCACTGGCACGGTTCCAGTAAGTCAGGTAACGACCCGTGGCATCAGTGTTCGGTTGATTGGCAAACTCACTGTCCTTGCCATCGAAAGCGTTCGGTTCCCAGTACTGCCCAAGGCCCAACAACTTGGGATTGGCTTCGAACAGTTGACGTGTCAGGGCATCAGCGGTCTTGCGATCGACCTGTTGTTGCTGCATCGCGGTGGCGACACCGGCCAGGGATTCGGCCACGGTAAAACCGACACTGAGTTCGACTTCGACTTCCTTGGCATTGGCCTTGACGATGGTGTCGACCAGGGCAAAGGTCTCTTTGACCGACGAGCCATAAGCGATATAGGCGATGGACCCCAACAGCAGCGCCATGACGACGACGGTGCCAATCAGCGCCGTCCAGAACAACTTGAAGTGCAGTGAGCGATTAGGCATGAACATTCTCGAAGGTGCGATTCGTCAACCAGCAACAGACCACGCAAAAACGAGAGTGCCGCAGCCCTGCTGGCAGGTGATTTATAATTGATATTATTTGGCCACTATATCGAGGCAAACGCCCCCGACGCAACACAATTGAACGTACGATCAGTTTTGAAAACGGAGGGAAGAAGCCCGGGACGACAATCAACAACGGCACACTTGTTTCAGGTGTACCGATGCGGCGCAAACGCGCCGGCTAGACACCCATCAAAGGCATTCCTGCGCGGCGCGTTCAAGCCTGGAAGGTCCGAATGTCGAGGCCAATAAGGTGCGCTCATACAGGAACACCTTGCCCTTGTAGGCTTCGAGTACATCGTTGGCAGCGACCTTGCTCGTAACCACGATACGGTAGCTGCGCTGGGTTTCCGAAACGGTGGTATGCAGTGCGCCTTCATGCAGTTTCGGCAGTACGCACTGCGCGTAATCCTCAGGTGCTTTTTTCGTCTGCAAGGTCAACGTCGGGTCGTTTGGCGTTGACGCACAACCTGCCAACAGCAAGGGTGCGAAAAGGGCCAGTCGAGTAAAATTTTTCATCGCGCCGGTTCCGGTAGAAGCGTTTAGATGGGCGCGATTTTCCTTGTTTCCCGCAAGCAACAGAACTTGTGATCGGTGATGGTCACTATTACTCGAACGAATAGTAAAAATCCTTATTGCTCAGGGTTTTCGATCGGCTCGGCCCCGCGCTTGCCCTTGAACGCTTCACGGCGTGCCTTACGTTCCTCGGCGTAAGCCGGCGCAGGCTCGCTGATCAGCTCTTCCCGGCGCAGCAACTCGCCGCAATGCTCGCACAGCGGTCCGAGTCCGGCGTGATGCCTGCACGTCTGGTGGGTATAGCGCACTGCCAACCCTTCCCCTTCGGATTTGCACCAGGTTTCCCCCCAGGCACGCAACGCCAACACCACCGAGTAAAACGCCTGCCCTTTGGCGGTGAGGTGGTACTCGTAACGCGGCGGTCGCTCACTGTAGGCGCGGCGCTCAATCATGTCGTCCGCCTCCAGGCTTTTGAGACGCGTAGCGATCATCTGCGGGGTTCCGCCGGTCTGCGCCTGGATCTCGTCATATCGATGGTTGCGCATGAACAACTCACGCAAAACCAGCACGGTCCAGCGATCGCCGACGATGTCTTCGGCCCGTGCAATCGGGCACAAAGTTTCGGGACTATTCTTCTTTACCGCCATGCGAGCTTGCCTCTTTCCTAGTTACTATGATTATCATATCAACACGATGCCGGGGCAAGCCCTGGCAAAGGTCAGTCAAAACTCCTGGAGAATTCGTCATGTCCAACGCAGCCTACCCGCTCGATCGAACTGCCTACCTGCTGGTCGATCCCTACAACGATTTCCTGTCCGAAGGCGGCAAGATCTTCCCCCTGCTCAAGCCCATTGCCGAACAAGTCGGCCTGCTCGATAACCTGCGCACGCTGGATCGCACTGTCCGCGCCCTCGACATTCCGGTGGTCATCGTACCGCACCGTCGCTGGGAACACGGCGACTACGAAAACTGGGATCACCCGAGCCCCACCCAATGCAAGATCCAGCACATGCACCACTTCGCACGGGGCGAATGGGGCGGCGAATGGCATCCCGATTTCGCCCCGCAGGAAGGCGACACTATCGTCCAGGAGCATTGGGGTTCGAGCGGCTTTGCCAACACCGACCTGGATTTTCGCCTCAAGCAGAAAGGCATCACCCACGTGATCATCGTCGGCCTGCTGGCCAATACCTGCATCGAGGCCACCGCCCGTTACGCCCAGGAACTCGGCTACCACGTCACCCTGGTGCGCGATGCCACCGCCGCGTTCAAACCGGAAATGATGCACGCCGCCCACGAACTGAACGGCCCGACCTACGCGCATTCGATCGTGACCACCGAGCAACTCATCGCCACCCTTAAGCAGTGAACACACAATGAAACTGACCGGAAACCTGTTGATCGGCGCCAAAGAAGTCCCCGCGAGCGAAGGGACGATGAAAGCGCTCAATCCCGCGACCAACCAACTCATCGAGCCCGACTTCGCTTTCGGCGGCGGCGCGCAAGTGGACATGGCGGCGAACCTCGCCGACGAAGCGTTCGACCATTACAGCCATACCTCACTGGCGGAACGTGCGGCATTCCTTGAGCGCATCGCCGCCAATCTCGATGCCGTGACCCCGGAGCTTGCTGCACGGGCCGCGCTGGAAACGGGTCTGCCCGAGGCACAGCTTCAGGGCGAAGCGGCGAAGGCCGCCACCCAGTTTCGCCAGTTCGCCGATGTGGTGCGCAAAGGACGGTTCCTGCAACTGGCCATCGATCCGGCACAGCCTGATCGTCAACCACGACCACGCATGGATCATCGCCTGCAAAAAATCGCCATCGGCCCGGTGACTGTTTTCGGCGCGAGCAATTTCCCCATCAGTTACTCGGTGGCCGGCGGCGATGTCGCCTCTGCGCTGGCGGCGGGCGCGACGGTGATCGTCAAGGCGCATAACGCTCACCCCGGCGCCTCGGAAATTCAGGCGCGGGCCATCCGTAAAGCCGTGCAGGAAAGCGGCTTTCCCGAAGGCGTGTTCTCTATGGTGCGTGGCGGCGACAACACGATTGGCGAAGCGCTGGTTGATCATCCGCTGATCAAGGCCGTGACGTTCACCGGTTCCGAGCAAGGCGGCATGGCGCTGTATCGGCGTGCGCAACGGCGCCCGGATCCGATCCCGGTGTTTACCGAGATGACCAGCGTCAACCCCACGTTCATCTTGCCCCAGGCACTGGCCGCACGCGGTGCGCAGATCGGTGATGGATTTGCCGAACGCATGCTGGTCAACGTCGGCCAGGCCTGCCTCAAACCGGCGATCCTGATTGCGATTGAAGGTACCGGGTTTGAAGCGTTACGCGGCGCGATGATCAAGCGCGTGAGCGATGCACCGGCGCGTCCGATGCTGACGCCGGGGATTCATGCGGCTTACCTCAGCGGTCTGGACCAGTTGCACAGCGCCGGGGCAAAAGCTGTCGTCGAAGGTTCGGTCGCGACGGCAGATCTACAGGGCCAGTCAGCCTTGCTGGAAGTCGACGGCCAGCGCGTCCTCAACGAACCGGCACTGGCGCACGAAGTGTTCGGTCCGGCAGCGCTGCTATTGAAGGTCAAGGATGAGGCTGAGCTGCTCGCGGTTGCCCGCGCGTTTCGCGGCCAGCTCAGCGCAACCCTGCATCTTGAGGACGGTGATCTGGAATTGGCCCGGCATGTGCTGCCAGTTTTGGAGCGGCGGACCGGACGCATCGTGGTCAACGCTTTTGCGCATCCCCAGGAAGTGTCCTTCGCGACCATCCACGGCGGACCGTTCCCGGCCTCGTCGGACAGCCGCTTCACCTCGGTGGGCATGACCTCCATCGAACGCTTCCTGCGCCCGATTACCTATCAGGGTTTCCCGGATGCGTTGCTGCCCGAGGCATTGCGCGACCTCAATCCGCTCGGGCTGCCGCGTAGCGTGGACGGTCAGTAAGCGCCAACGCAGGCCCGGCGTGGTTCACGCCACTGATGCCGGGCCTTTGTGCATGGCGAACACCTGGTTACGCCCGTTGCGCTTGGCCTGGTACAGGCCGTCATCGGCACGGGTCAACAGGCTTTCCAGGTTGTCGCCGGGTTGAACGAAGGCGACGCCGAAAGACGCGGTGATCGTATCCAGCACGGTGTCGGTTCCCCGCGCCTTGATCCGCAATGACTGGACCTTCAACCGCAGCTGCTCGGCGAAGGCGCAGGCACTGTCGAGATCAACGCAGTTTTCAAGCACCACGCAAAACTCCTCGCCGCCGTAACGCCCGGCAAAGGCATTGGGCACCAGCGCGCCGCGCAACACCTGGCCGACATGCTGCAACACCCGGTCGCCCAACGGGTGACCGTACTGATCGTTGAATTGCTTGAAGTGGTCGATGTCCAGCATCACTAGCGCTACACGTCGGGAGCCTTTGCCCAACGCCTGCTCCAGCAACCGCGTGAACGCTGTGCGGTTGAGCAGTTCGGTCAGGCCATCGAGTGTCGCGGCCAGTTGGGCGCGTTCGAGTTTGTCGCGCAGGGTCTTGATTTCGTTTTGCGCAGACTGCAACTGGCCGAGGAATTGTTCCTGCTGGCTCTGCATCAGCCGAGTGCTCTGTTGCAGCTCATTGAGAATGCCCGGCAAGCGATCGCTGACTGGCTCGTCGAGCATTTCCAGGCACTGCCCGAGACGGTTCTGGAAGTTCTGGCTGCCCTTCACGCTGCGCGAAACGTCGCGTTCCATACCATCCACCAGGCTGATGACTTGCTGCTGCTCGGCGCGGGCATCTTCCAGCTCGTCACGAATGATGTACTCGCGAAAAAGCCTGGTCGCCGACTCTGGCGGGCAACCGTCGAAGTCCCGGACAACCCGGTCCAGATGACGATTGAGTTCCGGATCCTGGCCTTTGCTGTAGGTGTACCACAGCGCGTAATGCACCGGATTGGGCGGAATATTATGGCGAACCATCAGTGGAACGGCTTGCTTGAGCAACGCCGCTGCCTCGCGGGAGTCTTCCGGATAAAGCGCTAGAACATTCGCACGCGATTCTGATTGGCTCATGGTTTCACTGTGGTTGTTAATCATTGGCATTCAGGCAGCCGGCAGAGCATACCGATACGCCTGACAAACGGCTATCCCGCGATGGGCTGGAACGACAATTTATGTAACGTCGAGTACCCCAGTAGGAGCGAGCTTGCTCGCGATGAGGGCGTGTCAGTCGCCGAAAATGTCGAATGATATTCCGCTATCGCGAGCAAGCTCGCTCCCACAAGGGTGCGGAGCAGCTCAACCCAGATTCAGCAACGCCTGACGCAACAGCCTGGCCGCCGGTGAATCCGGCACGCCTTTGCGCGAAACTAACTCGTACGGCTCGCTGCGCGAGGTAATCGGCAGGGGCAGCGTGGTGGTAAAGCCGTAACCGGAACAGAATTTCGCCACATCCGTCGAGACCAGCGCCACCAGCGACGGGTTTTCCTGCAACAACGACAACGTCGCGAACGCCGAGGTGGTTTCCAGCAGATGCACCGGGAACCGCAAGTCAGCCTCGTGAAATTCGCGCTCCAATAACAGACGCATCGGCATGTTCGCGCGGTAGACCACCCAGCGGTAATCCACCAGATCCTTCAACGACAGCTTCCTGGCATAGGCGAACGGATGCTGGGTGCTGGCGATCACCGCCAGGGTTTCTTCAACGAATGATGCGCTTTCGTACAGGTAAGGTGTGCTGCTGACAGTCGTGCGGCAGATCGCCAGATCAAGGCGGCCGGCGTCGAGTTGGCTTAATAAGGCGGCGCTGGTGTCTTCGACGATCTCGATGGACATCTTCGGGTTGTCGGCAATCACCCGGCTGATCGCCGTGGTCAGCAGCGGCACCGCGCCCATGATGGTGCCCACCGACACCCGTCCGCCCTCGCCGCTCATGATGCCGATGATCTCTTCGCGCAAGTGAGCGAGGTCAGTCTGGATCAGTCGCGCGTAACGAATCACCGAGCGTCCGGCGTCGTTTGGCTCTAGCCCGCGGTTAGTCCGGGTGAACAGTGAAGTGCCGAACGTGGTTTCGATTTCCTGCAATGCCTTGCTGGCGCCGGGCTGGGTCAGCGCCACCTGCCTGGCCGCGCCCAGCAGGGAGCCGTGTTCATCAAGCGCTATCAAAAGACGCAGCTGCTTGATGTGCAAACGGGACATGATCGAGTTGAGTGAGGGCGTCATCAGGGTTAACTAAAAGTTATAGAGGTATCGAAAGTTGTCAGTATCGGGGGCAATACGTCGGCCCTATAGTCCGCTCCACAGTCAGGCAATGCAATGGGTTTGGCCAGCGTTCAGCAGCGCTGCAACTACAGGCCGATTGCAACAATAACAATCCTGTATAACTTGTGGTGAACCATGTCCCTCATCAATTACGTCACCAAAATCCAGTTCGGCTATGACAGCCTGGAACATCTGGCCGCCGAAGCCGACCGCGCCAACATCACCCGTCCGCTGATCGTCACCGACCTGGGCGTGCGCAATGCCGGCATCGTCGACAAGGTCATCGCCGCCCTCGGCGCCAACCGTCCCTACACGATTTTCGACGCCACCCCACCGAACCCGAACGAACACGCCGTGCGTGAAGCCGTCGCGCAATACCGCCTGGGCGAGTGCAACGGCATCATCGCGGTTGGCGGCGGTTCTTCCATCGATCTGGCCAAGGGCGTGGCGGTTTGCGCGACGCATGAAGGTCCGCTGCAAAGCTTTGCGGTGATTGAAGGCGGACTGGACCGCATCACCTCGGCCACCGCGCCGCTGATCGCAATTCCGACCACCGCCGGCACCGGCAGCGAAGTCGGTCGCGGGGCCATCCTGATCCTCGACGACGGCCGCAAAGTGGGCGTCATCTCGCCGTACGTGGTGCCGCGTGTGGCCATCTGCGATCCGGAACTGACCCTCGGCCTGCCAGCGATGCTGACGGCCGCCACCGGCATGGACGCCATTGCCCACTGCATCGAAACCTTCATGGCGCCTGCCTTCAACCCGGCGGCGGACGGTATAGCTCTCGACGGTCTGTGGCGTGCCTGGGGTCATATCGAACGCGCCACCGCCGAACCCGGTGACCGCGAAGCGCGGATGAACATGATGAGTGCGTCGATGCAGGGCGCGCTGGCATTCCAGAAAGGCCTGGGCTGCGTGCACAGCCTTTCCCATGCCTTGGGCGGGATCAATCCGAAGCTGCACCACGGCACCTTGAACGCGATCTTCCTGCCGGCGGTCGTCGACTTCAACGCCAACGCGCCCACCGTGCGCGACGAACAAAAACTTGAGCGCCTGCGCCACGCCATGGGCCTTGCGGCCGACGCCAACATCGGCTCGGCCATTGAAGACATGACCCGCCGCCTGGGCCTGCCCACCCGTCTCAGCGAAATCGGTGTCGACGAAAGCCTGTTCGAGCACATCGTCGAGGGCGCGCTGCACGACCACAGCCACAAGACCAACCCCCGCGAGGCATCCAGCGCGGACTACCTGACGATGCTCAGGCAGTCGCTTTAACGCATCGCTGCACCCTACAGCTATCCAACAATAAAAATTCAGGAGGCCGCCGCATCGCCGGGTTCACGCGGAACCGGCGATGGCAGAACAACCATGAAGCCCACCGTCCTTATAGAACGGCAAGACACGCTTGCCATCGTCACCCTCAGCAATCCCGGAAAAATGAACGCCCTGAACCTGTCCATGTGGCAGGACCTGGGCGACGTCATGACCGAGCTGTCGGCCGACTCGTCCATACGCTGCGTGATATTGCGCGGTGAAGGCGAACAAGCCTTCGCTGCCGGTGCCGATGTCGGCGAGTTCCCCAGCGTGCGCGCCAACGCCGCTCAAGCACGGACGTATGCCGAAGTCACCTCGATGGCCATGCGCGCGGTTGCCGATTGCGTGCACCCGGTGATCGCGATGATCCACGGCGTGTGCGTCGGCGGCGGCCTGGAGATTGCGGCGCTGTGCGACCTGCGTATCTGCGGCACGTCCAGCCGCTTCGGCGCCCCGGTCGGCAAGCTCGGTCTGGTCATGTCCTATGACGAAATGGCCGGACTGGTCGCGCTGGCCGGGCGTTCGACCACCCTGGAAATCCTTCTCGAAGGCCGGATCCTTGATGCCCAGGACGCTTACGTGAAAAACCTCGTGACCCGCGTCGTCGCCGATGCCGAAGTCGAGGCCGAAACCCTCGCCACCGCCAAACGCATCGCCAATGGCGCGCCGCTGGTAGCGCGCTGGCACCGTCAGGCTGCCCGTCAGCTTGAAGCCGGCCAGGCACCCACCGCCCAACAGGTCGACCACAGCTACTTCTGCTACGACACCGAAGACTTCCAGATCGGCCTCAACGCTTTCATCGCGAAAGCCAAACCACAATTCAAGGGGAAATAACATGGGACCGCTGACAGGAATGCGCGTGGTAGAACTGGCTCACATCATGTCCGGCCCGGTGTGCGGAATGATGCTGGCCGACATGGGTGCCGACGTAGTCAAGGTCGAGAAAGTGCCCGACGGCGATGACTCGCGACGCTTCTCGCCGATCATGGCCAGCGGCGAATCCGCTTCGTTCATGGTGGTCAACCGCAACAAGCGCGGCATCGGCCTGAACCTGAAGACCGACGGCGGCCGCGACGTGTTGCGCCGCTTGCTGATGGACGCTGACGTGGTCACGGAAAACTATCGCGCCGGCACCATGGAAAAATTCGGCCTGGGTTACGACACGCTGAAAACCCTCAATCCAGGGCTGATCTACTGCGCGATCTCTGGCTACGGCCGCAGCGGCCCGTTCGGCGACAAGGGTGGTTTCGACCTGATCGCCCAAGGCATGAGCGGCATGATGAGCATGACCGGTGAAGCCGGGCGTGAGCCGGTCAAGGCTGGTTCGCCAGTGGCCGACATCAACTCCGGCATCCTCGCCGCCCTCGGGATTTGCGCGGCCTACGCTGCCAAACAGAAAACCGGGTTGGGGCAAATGGTCGACACCTCGTTGTTCGAAGCCGGCCTGCAACAGATGTTCTGGCCCGCAGCCGCGTACTTCGCCGATGGCACCATCCTGCCGAAAATGGGCTCGGCCAACTCCACCAGCGCGCCGTATCAGGTATTCCGCACCGCCGATGGCTGGATCAACATCGGCGCCGCCAACCAGGCCAACTACGAACGGCTGGTCGAAGCCCTCGCCGTGCCGCAACTGAAAGCCGACCCGCGTTTCGCCAGCAACGCCCTGCGTATGCAGCACCGCTTGGCACTGGTGGAAATCCTCAACGAAGTGCTGGTCGCGCGCACCACCGATGAATGGATGGTGCTGTTCGACAGCCTCGGCCTGCCTGCCGGTCCGGTACTGGACATCGCCGCCGCCCTCGCCCATCCACAAACAAAAGCCCGGGGCATGGTGGTGGAAACCGAGCACCCGACTGAAGGTCGCGTTCGCGGCATGGGCCTGCCGATCCACTTCTCCGACATGGACAACGCCCCGCCACAAACCAGCCGCCCGGCACCGCTGCTCGGCGAGCACACCCGCGAAGTGCTCAAGGAAAGTGGTTACGCCGATGACGAAATCGACGACCTGATTCGCAGCAAGTCGGTGCTGGCATTGACCCTTTGATCCACCAAGCTGAACACCACCCTGCAGGAGCGAGCTCGCTCGCGATGAACCTGAAACTGCCGCGTTCATCCAGAAAACACGCGTAATCGTTGACGACCATCGCGAGCAAGCTCGCTCCCACAAGTAGAACAACAACAAAAACAAAAAGGTAACCATCATGAGCCGTATCTTGACCGAAGCCGTCAGCCGCCGATCATTCCTGGTCTCTGCTGGCGTCACCGTGGGCGGTGCCTTTGCCGCCAGCCTGCTGCCCACCGGTGGCGTGTTTGCCGCCACAAAACCGATCGTCTTGCGCTACAGCAGCAGCCTGCCCGACACCCATCCGCTGAACAAACAGATGAAGGCCGCGTCCGAGGCGATCAAGGCCGAAACCAACGGCGCCGTCGATTTGCAGGTGTACGCCAACGCCTCCATGGGCGGCGACACCGACATGCTGTCCCAGGTGCGCGCCGGTGCAGTGGACTTCATTCCCCTGCCCGGAGCGATTCTCTCCACGCTGGTGCCGGCCATGTCGATTGAAAGCATGCCGTTCGCCTTCAAGGACTACGAAAGCGTTTGGGCCGCACTGGATGGAAAACTGGGCGATTACGTGCGCGCCCAGACCACCAAGGTCGGCCTGATCCCGATGGAGAAAGTCTGGAACAACGGTTTCCGCCAGATCACCAGCTCGACCCGCCCGATCAACACCCCGGAAGACCTCGCCGGTTTCAAATTGCGCGTCTTGGTCAGCCCGTTGTGGACCTCAATGTTCAGCGCCCTCGGCGCCGCGCCGACGGGGATCAGCATCAACGAAACCTACTCGGCGTTGCAGACCAAGGTCGTCGACGGCCAGGAAAACCCGCTCGTGGTGGTCGAGTCGGCGCGCTTCTACGAAGTGCAGAAATACTGCTCGCTGACCGACCACATCTGGGGCGGTTTCTGGATTCTCGGCTCAGGCAAGACCTTCCCGAAACTGCCCGCCGACGTACAGGAAATCGTCTCCCGGCAGATCAACGCCGCCGCGCTGGTCCAGCGTCAACAAGTGATCGACCTGAATGCCAGCCTCGAACCCTCGCTGACCGCCCACGGCGTCACCTTCAACAAGGTCGATCGCTCGCTGTTCCGCACCGAACTGCAAAAGAAAGGCTTCTACACCCAATGGAAACAAAAGTACGGCGACGAAGCCTGGGGCTTGCTTGAGCAGTACGCGGGTCAATTGTCCTAAGCCGGAGTCAAGGTCATGAAAAACGAAATGCCTATGACGGATGTTTCCCCCGCTGACGGACTCAGCCCACGCCACGCCGCGCTGCGTCTTGGCCGCGCCCTCGATACCGGCCTGCGCTGGGCGACCGAGGGCAGCGCCGCGCTGCTGGTGATCCTCGAAGTCACGTTGCTGTTCTGCAACGTGTTCTCTCGCTACGTGCTCAACCAGCCGATCGTCTGGGGCGACGAAATGGCGTCGTTGCTGTTTCTGTGGCTGGCGATGCTTGGCTCGGTGGTGGCGATGCGACGCGGCGAGCACATGCGCCTGACCTCGTTCATCGGCCGGCTACCGGCGGAAAAACGCGCCTTCGTCGACACCTTCGGCGCGGTAATCGTCATCACCTTCATCGTCATGCTGTTCTCGCCGGCCTGGGAGTTCGTCAGCGACGAGTGGATCATCACCACCGCCGCCCTGGAAATCCCCAACGCCTTTCGCGTGTCGGCCATCGCCGTCGGCCTGAGCCTGATGCTGCTGACCTGCGTCGCACGGCTGTTGACCAGCGCGCGACTGATCGACTTCACCGTGTCAGTGGCCATGCTCGGCTCGCTGGCCGCGTTGTTGTGGGCCGGTGAAGGCACGCTGTTGCTGATGGGCAACTGGAACCTGATCGTGTTCTTCATGATCGGCGTGATGGGCATGATCGTCATCGGCGTGCCGATCATGGTTGCGTTCGGCCTGGCCACCGTGGCGTACCTGTCGACCATGACCAGCACACCGCTGACCCTGGTGGTCGGCCGCATGGACGAAGGCATGGCCAGTCTGATCCTGCTGGCGATTCCGTTGTTCGTGTTCCTCGGCGCGCTGATCGAAGCCATGGGCATGGCCCGGGCGATGATCCGTTTCCTATGCTCATTGATCGGCCATGTGCGCGGTGGTTTGTCGTATGTGTTGATCGGCGCGATTTACCTGATCTCCGGGATTTCCGGCTCGAAGGCCGCCGACATGGCCGCCATCGCGCCGGCGCTGTTTCCGGAAATGAAGAAACGCGGCGAGGATGAAAACGAACTGGTGGCGATGCTCAATGCCTCCGGGGCGATGTCGGAAACCATTCCTCCAAGCCTGGTGCTGATCACCATTGGTTCGGTCACCGGCGTGTCGATTTCCGCGCTGTTCACCGGCGGTTTCATGCCCGCCGTGGTGGGTGCGATTGCCATGGCCGCCGTGGTCTGGTGGAAAAACCGCAAACGCGATGCCTCCACCGGCCAACGCGCTACCGCCAAGGAAATCGGCCACTCGCTGCTGGTCGCATTACCGGCGCTGGCCCTGCCCTTCGTGATCCGCACCGCCGTGGTCGAAGGCGTCGCAACCGCGACCGAAGTGGCCGCCATCGGCGTGGCCTACACCTTCATCGTCGGCTTGCTGTGCTACCGCTGCTTTGACTGGAAACGCCTGTATCCGATCCTGGTCAGCACCGCGTCGCTGTCCGGCGCAATCCTGATCATCATCGGCAGCGCCACCGCCATGGCCTGGGCACTGACCCAGTCGGGGTTCTCCCATCAACTGGCGCAGGTGATGTCCACCGTGCCGGGTGGCGCGATGGGCTTCCTGATCATCTCCGCGGTGGCGTTCATCCTGCTTGGCAGTTTCCTCGAAGGCATCCCGGCCATCGTGCTGTTCGGGCCGTTGCTGTTCCCGATTGCCAAGACCATGGGCATCAACGATGTGCACTACGCCATGGTCGCGATCTTCGCCATGGGCCTGGGCCTGTTCGCACCGCCGTTCGGCGTCGGTTTCTACGCGGCTTGCGCCATCGCCAAGGTCGACCCGAGTGGTGCCATGCGCCGGGTCTGGCCATACCTCGGGGCGCTGGTGGTAGCCCTGGGCGTGCTGATTGCCGTGCCCTGGATTTCGATTGGTTTCCTGCCGTCCTGACTCACTTTTTGACTCCCCGCCGACGGTCGCCACCGCGACTGTCGGCACTCAAACACGAGGTTGCTTATGAATTTCTCCACACTGGAAACCGGTGCCACCACCGAGCGCCGACTGATCGTCGACCAGCCACGCACCATCTCGTTTCTCGGCGAGGACCTGCGCATCTACGCCACCCCGCGCCTGGTGGATGACATCGAACAGGCTTGTCTCGACTACCTGCTGACATTCCTCGACGAGGGTGAAAACACCGTCGGCGCGGCGGTCGATATCCGCCACGTTGGCGCGACGCTGATGGGCATGTCGGTGAGCATTGTCGCCACGGTGACTCGGGTTGAGGGGCGCAGCGTGACGTTCAACGTCGAAGTGCGCGACGACGTGGAACTGGTGGCAACGGCGGCGCATACGCGGGTGGTGGTCAACGTCGCCAAGCTGCGCAGCCGCGTGCAGGCCAAGGCTGCGGCGGCCGAGGCTGGCGAAATCGATGACGGCGCGCTCAGCCCTGCGCGCCTGACCGCTTCGCGCTGAGTCCGGGAACGTCGCCATGATCACCTTGCATGAACGCAACGGTTTGCCGAACTTCGCCGCCGAAGATGCGCTGCCGATCGTCGATGCCCATCATCATCTGTGGGACCTCGGCGCCGGTCGCTATCCCTGGCTGCAGGAGGAATATCATGAGGAGTTTTTCCTTGGTGACTACCACTCGCTGCGCCGCGATTTCCTACCCGAGCATTTCCTCGCCCTGACGCAAAAACAACGGTTGATCGGCACCGTGCATGTCGAGGCCGAACGTGCCCGCGACGAGCAAATCGC
Organism: Pseudomonas sp. NFX98; assembly: GCF_047784845.1. Lineage (NCBI taxonomy): Bacteria > Pseudomonadati > Pseudomonadota > Gammaproteobacteria > Pseudomonadales > Pseudomonadaceae > Pseudomonas > Pseudomonas sp. NFX98. Next base: position 244,447 of record NZ_JBLNNF010000002.1, read on the forward strand.
CGAGACGCTTTGGCTGGAACAGGTGAATGTCCGCTACGGTTTTCCCAACGCCATCGTCGCCCACGCCTGGTTCGATCGCGAAGACAGCGCCGAGATTCTTGCAGCGCAGGCCGCCCGGCCGTTGGTCCGGGGCATCCGCTCAAAACCGCTGACGTCGGTTTCGCCGGACGTCTCGATTGCCGGCGCCCCCGGCACGATGCAAGACTCGAAATGGCTGGAGGGTTTTTCGCTGTTGGCCCGCTACAACCTGTCGTGGGACTTGCGCGTGCCGCCGTGGCACCTGGTGGAAGCCGCCGCAGTGGCGGCGATGTTCCCGCACATACAGATCGCCCTGAACCACACGGGTTTCGCCTGGGACCGCAGCCCCGAAGGCATGGCGCGCTGGCGCAAAGGCCTGGAAGCACTGGCCATGCAGCCCAACGTGCATATCAAGCTGTCGGAGTTCGGCCTCAAGGATTCACCGTGGCGCTTTGAGGACAACCGCGTCGTGGTGCTCAACGCACTGGAGATTTTCGGCCCCGAGCGCTGCATGTTCGCCAGCAATTTTCCGGTTGCCGGGTTGCGCGCCTCTTACGACACCATTGCCGATGGCGTGGCGGCGATGCTCGCGCCGCTGGGCCGCAACGTTCAGGAAGCAGTGTTCGCCGGTAACGCACAACGTTTCTATCGCCTGGAGACCGCGCATGAATGAGCAACACGCCATCGACTGGCGCGCACGTTTTCTCGCCAGCGGCGACGACGCGGACTTGCCCATCGTCGACGCACACCAGCACTACTTCGACATGCAGGCGCATTACTACCCGTGGCTGAACGACCGCCCATTGCGCCCATTCCGTTATGGCGACTATTCGTCGATTTGCCGCAACTTCTTGCCTCAGGACTATCGCCGCCTGAGCGGCCAGCACCGGATTGTCCAGACCGTGCTGATCGAGGGCGAATGGGACCCGGCCACGCCGCTCGACGAAGTGCATTTCGTCGAGTCCCTGGTCAAGGACGAACCGACGCTGGCAGCCATGGTCGCCCAGGCCTGGCTTGACCGCGAAGACGCCCCCGCGCTGTTGCGCCAATACGCGCAGCATCCACTGGTGCGAGGCATCCGCCACAAACCAACTGTGACCAGTCTTGAAGCGTGGCACGAGAATTTTGCCGCACCGGGCTCCATGCGCGACGCCCGTTGGCGGGACGGCTACGCCCTGTTGGCAGAAAACGGCCTGCATTTCGAGTTGCAGGCGTCCTGGTGGCATCTGCCGGAAGCGGCCGAACTGGCCAGGGACTTTCCCGACGTGACCATCGTTGTCAACCACACGGCGTTGCCATCGGATCGTTCGGCACAAGGCCTGGCGGGTTGGCGCAACAACCTTGGATTACTGGCTCGCGAGCCGAACGTCGCGCTGAAGATTTCCGGCATCTGCATCCCCGGCGAGCCATGGCCCGTCGAGGCGAACCGCGTTGTAGTGAACGACGCGATATCGATTTTCGGTGTCAGTCGCTGCGCGTTTGCCACCAATTACCCGGTCGATGGCGTGGTCAACGGCATGAGCGAGATTCTCGACGGCTTCAAGACAATCGTCCGCGACCGTCCTCTGACTGATCGGCTGGCGCTGTTCCATGACAATGCCCGACGCCTTTACCGACTCAACTGACCCCATCCTTCAGGAGTTCCCATGTTTGAAGTTTCAGGCCACAACTACGTCGCAGGCACTCGCTCTGCCCAAGGCACCAACACCCTGCAAAGCTTCGATGCCAGCAGCGGCGAAGCCCTGCCGTATCGCTTTCATTCGGCCACCGTCGAAGAAGTGAACGCAGCGGCCGAAGCAGCCGCCACGGCCTACCCGACATTCCGTCATCTGTCGGCCGAACGTCGCGCCGAGTTTCTCGACGCCGTCGCCGCTGAACTCGATGCACTGGACGACACCTTCATCGCCCTGGTCTGCCGCGAAACCGCCCTGCCCGCCGGGCGCATTCAAGGTGAACGGGCACGCACCAGCGGCCAGATGCGCTTGTTCGCCCGAACGTTGCGGCGGGGTGATTTCTACGGTGCGCGCATCGATCGTGCCTTGCCGGGCCGCCAACCGTTGCCGCGCCCGGACCTGCGTCAGTACCGCACCGGCCTCGGCCCGGTCGCCGTGTTTGGTGCCAGCAACTTCCCGTTGGCCTTCTCTACTGCCGGCGGCGACACCGCTGCCGCCTTCGCCGCCGGTTGCCCGGTAGTGTTCAAGGCCCACAGCGGGCACATGGCGACTGCCGACTACGTGGCCGGCGCGATTCAGCGTGCGGCAGAAAAAACCGCAATGCCCAAAGGCGTGTTCAACATGCTCTATGGCAGCGTCGGTGAAGCGCTGGTCAAGCATCCGGCGATTCAGGCAGTCGGCTTCACCGGTTCGCTACGCGGTGGCCGTGCACTGTGCGATATGGCGGCGGCGCGCCCGCAACCAATCCCGGTGTTCGCTGAAATGAGCAGCATCAACCCGGTGCTGCTGATGCCCGAAGCGCTCAAGGCTCGCGGCGACAAGATCGCCACTGAACTGGCGGCTTCCGTGGTGTTGGGTGCCGGCCAGTTCTGTACCAACCCTGGGCTGGTGCTGGGCATTCGTTCACCCGAGTTTTCGGCGTTTCTCAAGCGCTTTGCCGCGGTGATGGCCGAGCAATCCGCGCAAACGATGCTCAACAGCGGCGCGCTAAAAAGCTACTGCCACGGTCTGGAAAACCTCAGCGCCCACCCCGGCGTGACTCATTTGGCCGGCGCCGAGCAACAGGGCAACCAGGCTCGGCCACAGGTGTTCAAGGCCGATGTCAGCCTGCTGATCAACGGTGATGAACTGCTGCAGGAAGAAGTCTTCGGCCCGACCACCATCGTCGTCGAAGTGGCAAATCACGCCGAATTGATTCAGGCCCTGCACGGTTTGCGCGGCCAGTTGACCGCGACCTTGCTGGTCGAAGACGCCGAGCTCGATTCCTTGGCCGATGTCCTCGCCCTGCTGGAACAGAAGGTCGGTCGCGTACTGTTCAACGGCTACCCCACCGGCGTCGAAGTCAGTGATGCCATGGTCCATGGCGGCCCGTATCCGGCCACTTCGGATGCGCGCGGCACCTCGGTCGGGACACTGGCGATCGATCGGTTCCTGCGCCCGGTTTGCTACCAGAACTGCCCCGACAGCCTGCTGCCGGATGCCCTGAAAAACGCCAATCCGCTGGGCATCGCCCGCCTGCTGGACGGCGTCATGAGTCGCGACGCGCTGTAAGCCCGCGACCCGCCAAAGCCCACTGTTGATCCTTTGACAGCAGCGCCTGTTTCCCAACAGGCGCCGGGCATCGCTTTGCCTGAAAAACGCTTCATCCCTACAAAAACAACAACAGAGGAAGTCCCATGCAAGTGCAACGTCAACCGAAACACCGCTTGTCCACACTGATGCTGGCGGTAGGTGCCGCCGTGCTGATCAGCTCAAGCCTTGCCCCATCGGCCATGGCCGAAACCCCCACCACCGCGACGACCCCGCCCATGCAATGTGCAACCGAAGCCACCCCGCGCTACACCAAAACGCCCACCGGTTATCTCATGGTCCTGCGCATGGGCGACAACGCCTTCAAGGAGCTGACCAAGCTGGCCATCGCCGAAAAAATCCCCAGCGCCTCGATCAGCGGCATTGGTTTCGGCAACGTGAAATTCGGTTTCTGGAACAAGGATAAAAAGGACTTCGACGCCAAGACCTTCAGCAACGTTGAGATGGCCAGCATCACCGGGTCCGTGGCGTGGAAAAACGACCAGCCGTCGATCCACATGCACGGTGTAGCCGGGGACGCCACGTTCCAGGCTTACGGCGGGCACATCCTCGACTTCGAAGTGACCACCGGTTCGATGGAAATCACCGTCATCGTTCACCAGCGTCGTCTGGAGCGCGGGATTGATCCGTGCATCGGCGCCAACGTGCTGGGCATTTAACTTCTGCGATCTGCTACTCCCACAGCGTCTTCGAGATTGCGTTTGCCGAGCTGTGGGAGCTCCCAACTTCCAATGATAAAAAACGGGCGACATCAATGAGCAGCAAACACATAGCGGCAACCCTGGCGCTGGGCGGCATCGTGCTCGGCAGCCAGGCACAGGCGGATTTCCTGAGCGACAGCAAAGCCACCCTGGGCCTGAAAAACTTCTACTTCAACAACGACAACCGCGACGGCACCGCCGCCCCTTCGAAAACCGAAGAATGGGCGCAGGGTTTCCTGCTCGATTACAAGTCGGGCTATACCGATGGCCAGGTCGGTTTTGGGGTCGACGCATTGGGGTTGATGGGCGTGACGCTAGACAGCGGCAAAGGCCGCCACGTCGGCAGCAGCATGATTCCGTCGGACAGCGACAACAGCGCCGTCGATGAATGGAGCCGCCTGGGCCTGACCGGCAAAGTCAAAATCTCGAAAACCGAACTGCGCCTGGGCACGCTGATGCCGAAGCTGCCGATCCTGGTGTCGAACGATGGTCGGCTATTGCCGCAGACCTTCGAGGGCGGCCAGTTGACCTCAGGAGAATTCAAGGACCTGACCTTGATCGGTGGGCAGATTGAACACGCCACCGGCCGTGGCTCCAGCGATCAAACCGGCCTCACGGCCACCGGTGGCTTGCGCGAGAGCAACCAGTTCGACTTCGCCGGCGGCGACTGGAAAGTCACCAAGGACCTGACCGCGCAGTACTACTACGCGCACCTGGACGACTATTACACCCAACAGTTTTTTGGTCTGACTCACACACTGGCAATCGCCGACAATCAATCGCTGAAAACCGACCTGCGCTATTTCAAGACAGACGCGTCGGGTGAAAACAGCGACGGCAGCACGGGTTACAGAATCAGCGGCTACACCGAAGGCAACGATGGTGAGATCGACAACAAGACCTGGAGCGCCGCGCTGACTTACACCTTGGGCGGCCATGCCGTCACGGCCGGTTATCAAAGCGTCTCCAGCGGCAGCGGCTTCACCCAACTCAACCAGGGTGGCCTGCCGGACAAAGGCGCGGGCGGAGCCAGCCTGTATCTGTACACCGACCGCCTGATCCAGACCTTCACCCGCGCCGGCGAACGCACCGCGTTCGGCCAATACGCCTATGACTTCGCGGCCCTGGGTGTGCCGGGGCTGAAGGCCTCGGCCATCTACCTCAGCGGCGACAACATCAAGACCACTACCGGCTCGAACCAGAAGGAATGGGAACGGGACATCAGCCTCGACTACGCGCTGCAATCCGGTCCGCTCAAGGGGGTTGGATTCGGCTGGCGCAACGGCGAGTCCCACAGTCAGGCGTCGCGCAATCAGGACCAGAACCGCTTGATCGTCAGCTACAGCATTCCATTGCTCTGACCACTCCTGCGCATTGCAAACAAACGCCGCTCATCGAGCGGCGTTTTCATTTTTCCAGCGTCCTTTTTTCTGCGATCGGCCAAGGCTGGCCCTATCGCCGGAATACGTCGTCCGACGTCGCTAATTCGTACATTCTCGCCGGTAACGCAGCGGCTTTTTTTGTCGACACAGTACATGATGCCAATCTGCCTTCACTGCATCATGTAATCACTGCCCTACCCTTCGATCGCCCCCCTCTTCACTATGATGACTCAGGAAAACCGGACTATGGAAAGCTGGAAAATCAGGACTCACCTTCTGCTGCTGACCAGTGCTTTACTGCTGGGACTGTTGTGCGTCGGTGGCCTTGGACTCTTGGGTATGCAATCTGCCGTGCACAGCCTGGAAACCGTGTATATGGATCGAGTCGTCCCGCTGCGGGACCTGAAAAAAATCGCCGACCTGTATGCAGTAAACATCGTCGATGCCACCCACAAGGCGCGCAACGGCAACTTCACCAAAGCCGAATCGTTGAGCCGGATCGAGCAGGCCCAAAAAGAAATCGACCAGACGTGGAAATCCTATAAATCGACGCGGCTGATTACTGCGGAAACACGGCTGATCGCGCAAATCGATCCACTGATGGACGCCACACGTGGGCCCCTGCAAAGTTTGCAGGGCATGTTGCGCCAGAACGACGAAGCGGGGCTGGCACGATTCGCCACTGACCAGTTGTATCCGCTGATAGACCCGCTGTCAGACAAGTTTTCCGAGTTGATCGAGGTTCAACTGGTGGAAGCCAAGAACCAGTTCGAACAGAACCAGATCGCCTACCGTTCCAATCTGCAACTGTGCCTGTTGATCCTGGCATTGGCGACGCTTGCGGGCGCCGCCTATTCATTGTTCTTCTCCCGGTTGCTCACCCGGCAGCTCGGCGCTGAACCCTCCGAATTGGCCGCCATCAGTTCGAACATCGCCCAGGGCAAACTCACTCGCGCGCACGATGACCGGCAAGGTCCGTCAACCGGCGTCCTGCACTCGGTTCAGGCGATGCGCCACAGCCTGAGCGACATGATCGGCAAGATCAGCCAGGCGTCGGAACAGATCGAAGGGGCAACGCTGCAATTGTCCGCGTCTTCGGAACAGGGCTTGAGCAGTGCCGCGCTGCAAAGCGAAACCGCCTCATCCATGGCGGCCACGGTCGAAGAGCTTTCCGTGAGCATCAACCACATCGCCGACAATGCCCGACAGGCGCAAACCACCGCGCAGACAGCGGGCGACATCACCGGTGAAGGCATGGCGGTCATGCAGGCGTCCATCGAGGAAATGGGGCAGATTGCCGATCTGGTGGCGCAAAGCTCTTCCGACATCGATCAACTGGCGATCCAGTCGAACGACATCAGCCTGATTGTCGGTGTGATTCGCGGTATTGCCGAGCAGACCAATCTCTTGGCCCTCAATGCCGCCATCGAAGCGGCACGCGCCGGTGAACAAGGTCGCGGCTTCGCCGTGGTCGCCGATGAAGTCCGCAGCCTGGCTGCTCGCACGGCCCAGTCCACCACCGAGATCGTGGCGTTGGTAGCAGCGATCCAGAACGGCATGGTCAAGGCCAAAGACAGCATGGCCGCCGGCTGCGAGCGTGTGACCCACGGCCAGAAACTGGTCGAGAGCGCCGGGCAATCCATGAGCCGGATCAAGGGCGCACTGGACGAATCGATTGCGGCGGTGAGCTTCATTTCGTTGTCATTGCAAGAACAACGCGCCGCCAGCGACCAGGTCGCCAGCAACGTCGAAAAAGTCGCGCAAAGCGTTGAAGAGAACGCAACGGCGCAAGACGGGATCGTGCGCACAACCCAGGAGCTCAAAGCCATGTCCGACGGACTGGGGGTTATTTTGCAGCGGTTCAGCCTGTAACTGACTTCCGACAACAACATTGTCATGAACAAGCGCTACGATGAATTGACGGCATTCATTATTGAATGCCGCGAAGACGACGACGTTCGCGAGGAATGCATGCAGTTCGAGGAAAAATCATGGCCCTGAAAACCCTGCTGATCTATTGGCCGCTGCTGTCGATCGCCATCGTAGTCGTCCTGTGTCGTATTGTTCATAACGCCAAGGTCGCGCTTGCGGCGCTGGAGATTCAGGCTCCGGATCGACAGCCTCTGCGGGCAGAACCCAGCGATGCCGGCAAGGGCGTGAGCCGTAACGCAGAGACTGATCGCCGCGTGGCCTGAACGCCGGGAGCAACAGCTGATTTTCATCCATAAAAAAACCGGCTTTTCAGCCGGTTTTTTTATTCACTCAACAACACTTCGGTCCAGCCTTGCTGCCGTAACGGGCCTCCTGGCGTTCCCGAAAGAACGCCTCGTAGTCCATCAACGGCTTGTCCGGGTGTTTGGTTTGCATGTGCTCGACGTAGTTGTCGTAGTCGGGCATGCCCACCATCAGGCGCGCGGCCTGACCGAGGTATTTGCCGAGACGACTCAGGTCATTGAACATGATCAGGCTTCCGGCAGCGCTTGGTATGGCGCTTCTTTATCCGTGCGTTCCTTGGTGCCCCAGGCGGCGATGCCGACCTTGAGCGCAAAGAACAGGATGCTGAACACCACGAACAGGAACAAAGCAGTCAGCGTCGCGTTGGTGTAGGCGTTGAAGATCACGTGCTGCATCTGGTCGATGCTCTTGGCGGGGGCCAGGACTTGGCCGTTAGCCAGGGCATCGCTGTACTTCTTGGCCAGGGCCAGGAAACCGATCGCCGGGTTGGCGTCGAACAGCTTGATGAAGCCTGCGGTCGTGGTGCAGATCAGCAGCCACACGGCTGGCAGCAAGGTCACCCAGACGTAACGCTGGCGCTTCATCTTGATCAGCACGACGGTGCCGAGCATCAACGCGATACCGGCCAGCATCTGGTTGGAGATGCCGAACAGCGGCCACAAGGTGTTGATGCCACCCAGCGGATCGATCACGCCTTGGTACAGCAAGTAACCCCACATCGCCACGCAACCGGCGGTTGCCACCAGGTTGGCAGTCCACGATTCGGTGCGTTTCAGCGCTGGCACGAAGGACCCCAACAGGTCTTGCAGCATGAAACGTCCGGCACGAGTACCGGCGTCCACAGCGGTGAGGATGAACAGCGCTTCGAACAGGATCGCGAAGTGGTACCAGAACGCCATGGTGTTTTCACCCGGCAGGACGTGGTGGAGGATCTGCGCGATACCGACCGCCAGGGTCGGCGCACCGCCGGCACGGGCCAGGATGGTGGTTTCACCGATGTCATGGGCGACCGCTTGCAGCGCTTCAGGGGTGATTACAAAGCCCCAGCTGCTGACGGTTTGAGCCACAGTAACAGCGTCGGCACCGACGACGGCGGCCGGGCTGTTCATGGCGAAGTACACGCCCGGATCGATCACCGAAGCCGCAACCATGGCCATGATCGCTACGAACGATTCCATCAACATGCCGCCGTAACCGATGTAACGGGCATGACCTTCGCTGGCCAGCAATTTCGGCGTGGTGCCGGAAGCGATCAGCGCGTGGAAACCCGAGACCGCGCCACAGGCGATGGTGATGAACAGGAACGGGAACAGACCGCCCTTCCACACCGGGCCTGTGCCGTCGACGAATTGGGTCAGCGCCGGCATTCTCAGCTCGGGCATGGTCACCAGGATGCCGATGGCCAAGGCGACGATGGTGCCGATTTTCAGGAAGGTCGACAGGTAGTCGCGCGGTGCCAGGATCAGCCACACCGGCAACACTGCCGCAACAAAACCGTATCCGATCAACATCCAGGTGATCTGGATACCGGTGAAGGTAAAGGCCTTGGCCCAGACCGGGTCGGCGGCAATCTGCCCACCGAGCCAGATCGAACCGAGCAGCAACAGCACTCCGATGATGGAGATTTCACCGATGCGGCCCGGGCGGATGTAGCGCATGTAGATGCCCATGAACATCGCGATCGGGATCGTCGCCATCACGGTGAAGATGCCCCACGGGCTCTCGGCCAAGGCTTTGACCACGATCAGCGCCAGCACCGCGAGGATGATGATCATGATCAGGAAGCAGCCGAACAGCGCGATGGTGCCGGGAATGCGGCCCATTTCTTCGCGAACCATGTCGCCAAGGGAGCGACCGTTGCGGCGGGTGGACATGAACAGGACCATGAAGTCCTGAACGGCACCGGCCAGCACCACACCCGCGATCAGCCAGAGCACGCCGGGCAGGTAGCCCATCTGCGCCGCCAATACCGGACCGACCAGCGGCCCCGCGCCGGCGATCGCCGCGAAGTGGTGACCGAAGAGTACGTGTTTGTTGGTCGGCACATAGTCCAGACCATCGTTGTTGAGCACAGCCGGGGTCGCTCGATTGGGGTCGAGTTGCATCACTTTATTGGCGATGAACAGGCTGTAATAACGGTATGCAACGAGGTAGATAGCGACGGCTGCGACTACGATCCACAGGGCGTTGATCGCTTCGCCGCGGCGCAAGGCCACGACACTTAGCGCAATCGCTCCCAGGACAGCCACGGCAAACCAGGCGAGGTGTTTAGCCAGACGGGGCATAGAGGGTCTCCTGCCGACAGCTCGTGACTGCGGCGGTAATTTTTATAATTGTGTCCGCTGTGCGGAGCTGGCCCAATATCCGCGCATGCCGTCTACAAATAAATCCGCGTTACTACGTACGTGGCATCTACGTAGTTCTACGTAGATGCCTTCAATCCTTGTGGGGAACTGGCTTGCTCGCGAAGGCTGCGTAGGTGAAGCGCCTTGATGCCCGCGCTGTGCGCAGCAGGCGCTTCGACGTTCAAAGTTTTGTTGGTGGAGTCAGTCCAAACGCCCAAAGCGACGCGCGCCACCGTCGATTTCGCAGAACGGGTTCATCGCCATTTTCACATTGGCGAGGTCGACGTCGGAACCGTCCGCCTTGACGCGGACTTTCACGTTGTAATCGACCACGCGCTTTACAGCAGCCATTACTTTCATGGGGATCTCCTGGTGAACGGGTTATCTTTCAACTGTCCAGCCGATGCAGCGCGGCGTGGTGATCGAAAGGTTGATAACGGTGCTGCTTGTCGCGGGCGACCTTGATCATGGCGACAGTCGGGTCACGGGTCAGGAACAGTCGCCCACCCTCGGCCACTACGTGATCAAGCAAGCGCTCCTTTTCATCAATCAGACTTTCCGGGTTGCGGTCGAAAGCCGTGGTCAGATCGAGCGCGAGCCACTGCCGGCCAGGAACCAGATCACCGGCAAAAACAATCGGGCCGCCGGGCATATCGATCTCGGGCAACAATTGCCCCGGCGTATAGCCATCGCTGAGGTGAAAGCGCCAGCCCTCCCCCAATAGATCGTTGGTGCATTCGTCGATCAGGTGCAGACGCCCACTGGCTCGCATCTGACTGATTATCTGCGAGACAAATAACACTCGATCACGCGGGTGCGGATGGCTCGCACGCATCCAGTGCTGACGGCTGACCATGTAATGCGCGACCGGAAACAACAGCCGGGGTGCATCGCCCTCATTGACCGCTTGACGCACCTGTGGCGCGAGCATGGCGTGCAAGTGGGTAAACACCACGGCGTGTATCTGCGTTTCTTCCACCCCCAGGCGCGCTAAACCTTCCAGTACGCCCAGCGCTGGGCGCTGGCAGCGACAAGTGCGCGGCAAGGGTGCCAACAACGCATCGCTGCCCGCCATGACCAGGATGTTCATGCCGTCTTGTTGCACCAGCAGCGCCCGGGAAGCCAACTCCACCTCGTTGTCATAATCAGGGCTCAGCCATTCGATCCAGGCGCTGCGCGCAGTCGTGCCAAACAAGGCACCGCCATCGAGCCTGCGGGGGCTGCCTGTTACCGAAAATAATTTGCGATACACCACGTTTACCTCTCTGGACGCCTTCCGCCCCGATGACCCGCAAAGGGGTTCGGGGTAATGGCAGCTTATCCAGAGTAGGCCGCGCATCACCCCTCCCTGAATGGGTGGGTGGCACGTCCGGATTATCCCTGCCCGTCCCGTTTGGGATAGTGCGCCCGGCAGGAACACCATCTGTTTTTTTGCACAACACTGGCGCCTAGCTTTTGCAATCGCGAATAAATCTCTGAGTTGGAGATCATCGTCAACACAACAATGCCAACCACCGGAAAGTTGCGCGCCAGATAACTGATCAGTTTCAGTCCATCGCCGTAAATCGATGCCTCTGGCATGTGGTAATTAGCTCATTCAGCCCCAAAAGCACTACAGGATGGTCGTCCGCCAAAACCACTTTGATTTTTGTCATGGGCAGGATTGTGCTTTACGCAGATGCGTCAAACCATCAGGAGAATCTGAAAAATTTGAGTGAGGCACGGTTGGCTCGTTGCAGGCCAGCAGCACGGTCTCGCCAACCTACGAGACCGCAACTACCTGCATGCTGGCGTTGTTTCGTTTCCACATTGGTTTTGTATTTCAACTGACTGTCGTTTGCGGCCTTCGGTCATTCCGTCCTGCAACGCTACAGGCTGAGCGTATCTTTGGCATATGATGCCGAGCCTTCGCGCGGGCAGGAGTCAGCATGCAACTCAAACACAAGATCGTCGCCCTCGGGATTCTGCCGCTGGTGCTGGCCATTGCCGTCATTTGTGCACTGGTCATTTCGCTCAACCGCCAATTGGGCGATCAACAGGCGCAGTTGATCGAAGACAGCATCCTGATGAGCAAGCGTGCGGAGTTGAAAAACTACGTGGAAATGGCGAAAAGCCTGATCGAGCCGCTGTACGACGATGGCCACGGCGATGCTCACGCCCAGCAACAAGTGCTTGAAGAACTGCGAAAGCTCAGCTTTGGCATCAACGGTTATTTTTTCGTCTACGACCACGAAGGCCGCAGCCTGATGCACGCGCGGCAGTCGGAGCTGGTGGGCAAATACCTGTGGGACATGAAAGATCCGCACGGCCTGCCGGTGATTCAGGCGTTGCTTAAAAGCGCGCAATCAGGCGAAGGCTTTCAACGCTACGCCTGGAACAAACCCTCCTCCGGTCAGGTCACCGACAAGCTCGCTTACGTAGTGATGCTCGATCGTTGGGGCTGGATGCTCGGCACCGGCATCTACCTCGAAGACGTCGAGCGCGCCACTCAGCAGGCCCGCGCCGAAGTGGCCCAAGGCATTCGCAAGACCATGATGGCGATAGCCGTAGTCGCCCTCGTCGCGGTGCTGTTCGTGTTCGCCACGGGCATGACGCTGAACGTCAGCGAGCATCGTCTGGCAGACAAAAAACTGCAGCGCCTGACCCAACGCATCGTCAGCCTGCAGGAGGAAGAACGATCACGAGTCTCCCGCGAGTTGCACGACGGGATCAGCCAGGTGCTGGTCTCGATCAAGTTTCAGTTCGAACTGGCCAGCCATTTGCTGGAGAGCGGGCAGGCACACGACAAGGGTTTGAACACGTTAAGAGACGCCACCGAGCGTTTGGGCGAGGCGATTGGCGAGGTTCGCAGCTTGTCCCACGACTTGCGCTCATCGTTGCTCGACACCCTCGGCCTGTCGGCAGCCATCGGCCAACTGGCGGCGGAATTCGAACAGCGCAGCGGTCTCACGGTGGCTTACAACGACAATGAATTCGACTGCCAACTGGTTGATGGCGCCGCTGTTTCGTTGTTCCGCATCGTGCAGGAAGGTCTGACCAATATCGAACGCCACGCCGGGGCGAAAAACGTTTCCATTACCCTGCGCGGCTGTGAACAATCCGTGCGACTGACGGTGGTCGATGACGGTGTAGGATTCAACGTCGCCCAAGTCGAACGTCGGCATGCCGGCATCGGCCTGCGTAACATCCGTGAACGGGTCGAACATTTCGGCGGCCGCTTCGACCTGATCTCGACTCCCGGACACAGTGAGCTGGATGTTCTGTTGCCGATGAAACTGCCCGGCGGCAAACGCTGACATCGCCCCGAAAACAACAAGAGTGAAAGCTGAATGAACCTGCCCTCCCCGATCCGCGTCGCTTTGGTTGACGATCACTCTCTGGTCCGCGACGGCATCAAGGCGTTGCTGGCCGTCATGGCGCCCTTGGAAGTGGTGGGCGAAGCCGAAAGCGGTGCCGAGGCGATCGAGATGGTCGGGCGTTGCCAGCCGGATCTGTTGCTGGTCGACATCAGCCTGCGGGACATGAACGGCCTGGAACTGACCCGCGTACTGCGCAGCCAGTACCCGTCGCTCAAAGTGTTGGTATTGAGCATGTACGACAATTACGAGTACGTCAGTGAATCGGTGCGTTCCGGTGCTAGTGGCTATGTGCTCAAGAATGCGCCGTCACGGGAAATCATCGCGGCCATCGAGGCCATCACCAGCGGCGGGACGTTCTACAGCGCCGAAATCGCCCAGCGACTGATTGCCGACAAGAACACCGACAACGAGCTGACGCCCCGGGAAAGCCAGGTGTTAGTGAAAATGGCGCAAGGATTGAACAACAAGGAAATGGCGCGGGAACTGGACATCAGCGTGCGCACGGTGGAAACCCATCGCTTGAGCATCCGGCGCAAGCTCAACATCGACAAGCCTGCGGCATTGGTCAAATACGCTCTGGATCACGGACTTATTTCTCGCTAGCGACCGATGAACCTATAGGAGCTGAGCTTGCTCGCGATGGCGCCGTATCAGTCGACATACATTCTGAATGTACCGGCCTCATCGCGAGCAAGCTCTGCTCCTACAGTTAGCGGTGTGCAACCATTGACTGCGTCAATAGTCACCATTAACTCAATGAAGTTCTCTTAAAAACTCCAGGGCGTAACATCAGCTCCATACCAACCAACAACACCCCGGAGCACACGATCATGAAACGCCAAACCCGGCCTGATCAGCCGGGTTTTTTATGGTCTTCAGCCGGACGATGACCACTCAGCTCCCCGCGCCACCGTGTGCTTCTTCAAAAAAATAGTCCTTCCAGCTATCGACCTTGTTTTTCAGCACGCCCAGCGCCTGCAATTTCTCTGCGTAGACAGCTGTGCATTGCGGAGTAATCGTGAAGTCGATTTCGGGATCGTTGACGATTTTCTCAACCAGCGGCAGCGGTAACTTCGATTGCTCGACCCGAATGTAGGTCGCGGCTGCCGCAGACTTGTCGGCCTTGATGATTTTCTCGGCCTCCGCCAGTGCGTCGTAAAACGCCTTGTAGGTTTTCGGGTTTTCGTCGTGGAATTTTTCAGTGGTGTAGAGCACGTTAAACGTGGCCTGGCCGCCCAATACGTCGTAGGAACTCAACACTTTGTGCACGTTGGGACTCTGCAATTCCTGATACTGGAACGGCGGACTGGAGAAATGAGAGGTGATTTCCGAGCCACCGGCGATCAGCGCCGCCGTCGCATCCGGGTGCGCAAGGCTGATCGAGATGTCGTCGAACTTCTTGAAATGCTCATCGCCAAACTGTTTGGCCGTTTCGATCTGCAAGGTGCGCGACTGGAACCCGACGCCCGCCGCCGGCACCGCGATGCGGTCCTTTTCGGTGAAATCCTTGAGGCTCTTCACATTCGGGTTATTGGTCAGCAAGTAGTTGGGCATCGAGCCGAGCGACGCGATCGCCTTGACGTTCTGTTTGCCCTTGGTCCGGTCCCAAATCGTCAGCATCGGCGGCACGCCCGCCGACACCACATCCAGTGCGCCGGCCAACAACGCCTCGTTCATCGCCGTGGCACCGGAAATGCTGTTCCAGTCGACCTTGATGTCCAGGCCCTGCTCCTTGCCATGTTTCTCGATGAGCTGCTGATCGCGCACCACATCCAGAATCAGGTAACCGATGCCAAATTGCTGGGCGATGCTGATCTTGCCTTCGGCCTGGGCACCCGGGCTGAGCAATACACCCACCGCTGCAACGGATGCCGCCAACAGCGTCAACCCTGAGTTCTTGAAACGACCCACCATGACAACCTCATCAATAAATTAACGAACAAAAGTCCTCACGCGATCCGTAGCAGCTGGCGAAGCCTGCGTTCGGCTGCTACAGAAAAGCGTTGAGACCGGACTCAGAGTTTGGCGATCGAGACTTCGGTGGATTTGACGAAGGCAATGACTTCGCTCCCGACCTTCAACTCAAGGTCGCGCACCGAGCGGGTGGTAATCACTGAGGTGACGATGCCGGACGCCGTTTGCACGTCGATCTCGGAAACAACTTCGCCTTCCAGTATTTCCTTGATGACGCCCTTGAACTGGTTACGGACGTTGATCGCTTTGATGGTCATGATGAGGCTTCCTGTCTGATGTCGAGGCCCGTTCGCGTGACCGGGCAGGCCTTCAAAGTGCACCGCCTTTGATGACATTAAAAGGAATATATAATTATCTTATTATTCTTTTTGGATATATTGGAATCTGACAACCAAATCGCAGGCAAAAAAAATCCCGGGCAGCTGATGGACGCCCGGGACTTAAAAATGCATAAACCGTGGTGGTGAACGCGGCGCGAATATTACGCAATGTTTCGCGCTGTAACAAGATATTTTATTTAACCAGTCAGTTACTAAATTCTCTAAGCCTTTAAATATCCAGATATTTTTTAAGGTTAACCTCGAAACCGCTTTAACTACAGAAACCAGCGATACTCCCGCGCACTGATCTCGTGCATGAAGGCCAAGTGGTCCTGGCGTTTGTTCTCGCAATACACATCTACGAATTCCGCGCCCAGTCCTTCGCGCAACTGCGGGTTGCCTTGCATGGACTGCACGGCCTCAAGCATTTCCAGCGGGAAGTCGATACCGCTGTTGCGGTCCTCGTTGAGCGGCGCAATCGGTTCGCGACCCCGCTCCAATCCCTGCTCCAGCCCTACCAGAATCGCGGCGAGCACCAGATAAGGGTTGGCATCGGCACCCGCGAGGCGATGTTCGATCCGCAGGTTTTTCGCGTCCGACTCCGGCACTCGCAGGCAGGCATCCCGATCCTCAAAGCCCCAACTGGCCCGGGAGGCGACGTTTACCGTGCCGCTCAAGCGACGCATTGCGTTGTGGTTCGGCGCGAAGATCGGCATGCAGTGCGGCAATACATCCAGGCAACCCGCGACTGCATGGCGCAGCGCTTGCTGCCCGTTCGCCGCCAGCAAGTTGTTACCCGCTTCGTCGTAAAGGCTCACATGCACATGCATGCCGCTGCCGGGGTGCTGCAAGTAAGGCTTGGCCATGAAACTGGCGCGGTAGTTGTGCTTCAGCGCGACGCCGCGAGTGCTGCGGCAAAACAGGGCGGCCCAATCGGCGGCGCGCAGGCCGTCATCCAAGTGACCGAAATTGATTTCGAACTGACCAGGCCCCAACTCGGCGGTGATCACCGTGGCATCGATGCCTTGTGCCCGGGCGGTTTCGACCATTTCATCGAGTACAGGAGCAAACCGCGACAGACGCTCGATGTGCATGTTCGGTTGATCATCGGCATCTCCCGTCAGCGGATCGCGGGCGAACTGCGGCAAGCCATCACGCAACTGGCTGTCGAACAGATAGAACTCTAGCTCGAACGCCACCACCGGAAAAATGCCTTTGCGGCCCAGCCGTGCCAACACTTGTGCCAACACTTCGCGCGGTTCGAATTCGATCGGTTTTGCTGTGCCGTCCGAGGTAATCAACATTTGCCCCAACGGCTGTTTTTCCCAGCTCACCAGTTTCAGCGTACCGGGCACCAAGCGACGCAAAGCATCGGGATCACCGTCGTTGAAGCAGTAGTCGCCGATCTTGAACAGCCCGCCCTGAGTGCCGAGCAACACACAGTTTTGCGGCAACTTGAGCGCACTACCGGCAGCGACTTTTTCGAGCATTTCGATCGGGTAGCGCTTGCCGTAGAAATGCCCGGGAATGTCCAGGGAAATCAGGTCGACGTAGCGCACATCGGGGTAGCGCTGACGAAACCCACGCACTTCGGCCAGCAGATCAGAGCACACAGCATCCATCATTTTGTTCCTTGTTGTTTTTATCAGGTGTAAACCCAAAGCACGCGGGTGAGTTGATCGGACAGATTGCCGTAACGGCAATGGGCATGGCTGGCCAGTTGAAAACTGTCGCCGGCACGCAGGGTCACCGGCTCGTCGTTATCCAGCCACAGCGTCAGTTCCCCTTCGAGGACATAGCCACCCTGCTCCGAGCTGTCTTTCATGTGCCGATCGCCACTACTGGCGCCGGGTTCGAGCTGACTTTCCAGCATGGAAAAAGATGCGCGCATTTTCGGCGAGACCATGATGTCGGTGATGCCGTCGGCGTAGTACAGCGTGCGACGCTCGTCCGGGCGAGTCACCCACGGCAGGGCCTTGGGTTTGGGCAGGCTGTAGAAATAGGTGGTTGGCACGCCCAGGGTTTCGCTGATGGCGGTCAGGTCCGCCACCGTCGGGCGGGACAACCCGCGCTCGACCTGCGACAGGAACCCCACGGACCGGCCGATTTTGTCCGCCAGTTCCTTGAGGGTGTATTTCTTGTGCTTGCGCAGGTCCTGGATCAGGATCGCCAGCGCCGAAATCTCTTCTTGCATGTCCATCTAAAGGCTTCCAGAAATTGCTGCTTCAAATGCTGTCGCGCAGCCGATACCAGGCTTTGCCGATGGCTTCCAGTGGCGCCGCCATGTATTTGCCGCCGGGAAAGCTGCCGTTGCTCAAGCCTTGGTACAACGCCAACTCGTCCGGTTGACCGAGAATCGCATCGCCAACGGCGCGTGCCCCGGCGAGCGTCGGCAGTACGCCGTGGCCGGAATAGCCCTGCAACCAGTACAGGTCGCCGCGTCGACCGATGTCCGGCGTGCGCTTGAGGGTCAGGTCGATGTGACCGCCCCAGGCAAACTCCAGCTCGACGCCTTTCAATTGCGGAAACACCCGTTCAAGGCACGGCCGGGTTGCGCCGGCGATGTCCTTCGGCATCCCGCCCAGATACGTGCAGCCACCGCCGAACAGCAGCCGGTTATCCGGCGTGCGGCGGAAATAATCGAGCACGAACTGGTTGTCGGTAACGCACACATTGCTCGGTAACAACGCCGTCGCCTGCGCTTGGGAAAGCGGCGCGGTGGACACCTGATAAGTGCCAACCGGCAACACGCAACTCGATAGCTGCGGATCGAGCCGATCAAGGTAAGCGTTGCAGGCCAGCACCAACACGTCGGCGCGGATGCGACCGCGTTCAGTGGTGACCACGTAACCGTTGGCGTCCTCGTGATAATTCAGCGCTTTGCTCTGTTCATGAATCACGCCCCCGGCTCGCTCAATGGCGGCGGCCAGACCGAGCGCAAGTTTCAGCGGATTCAAGTGCCCACCTTCGGGATCGAACAACCCTGCCTGATAACGCTCGCTGGCGACCCACTCCGGCAGTTGCTCACGCGGGATGAACTGCAAAGCGTCGTGACCCCATTTGTGGCTGGCCTCGTGTTGCCATTCAGTCAGCAGGCTGACCCGTCGCGGCATCACCGACGTCCAGAGGTGACCGCCCCGATAGTCGCAATCGAAACCATGGCGCGCAGGCAGTTCACGTAACTCCCGCGCCGCCCAACGCATGCCGTCCCACAGCCTTCGCGCGCGCTCATAACCCAGTGCAGCTTCCAGCGGCGGCATGTCACAGGACCAACCCAGAATGGCCTGCCCACCGTTACGTCCCGAAGCCGCCCACGCCACCCGGCTGGCTTCCAGCAGCGTTACGCGCTTGCCGGCCAGCGCCAGGCGCAATGCCGTGTGCAAACCGCTGAAACCGGCGCCGATGATCAGCACTTCGGTATCCTGCTCGCCTTCCAGTGCCGGCCGATTGACCAGTCGATCGGCGCAGGTATGGGCGTAGTAGCTGGCGACATGCTGCGTGGATTGCTGAAACATTCCGGCTCCATGAAATTTTATAGTTCTAATTTCATGAAAAAATACACGATGATTTTCATATCGGCAATGTTTAGAAGACGAAAGCTCCTTTTAGTCCGAACAGCCGATGTCAAAAGCAGCCCTGTTGCTACTAATTGCGCACACCACTTCCAACAATAAAATGATGAGGCTTCGATGCGTGCTCGACTCCTGTTTGCCCTGCCCCTGCTCGGCCTGCTCAGCGCCTGTTCCGAACCCTATGACCCGACGCCGCTGGCCAGCACCGGCAGCGCCGCGACCATGCTGATCGGTAGCGCTACGGTCGCGCAGCCGTTGAGCGGAACCATTCCCGCCAACCCCTTCATGGCGAGCAACGGCAGCAGCTACATGCATTCCGATGGCTACAGTTCCGACACGCATCCGGGGCCGGGGCCATTGGGACGGGATACGCAAGTGAACAGTCGCGATGGCAGTCGCAAACCGGGCGGCATGTGTCCGATTCATACCTTTGATCAACAGGGTCGCCTGGTGGTGCTGTGCGCCAACCTGATGCAATTCGAACTGCAACTGCTCGAACCGCGCACCCTGAAACTGTTGGCCCGCTATCCGCTGCCACCGCGCCCGTCGACGTTTCATGCCTTGATTACCCTGGACCCGGACAAGATCATGGCGGACACCTCCGGCGCCTACTTCTATGTCGATCAGCAGAATCGCGTGGTGATTGCCGATGCCGAGCAGCACATCCAGCGCGTCGTGCATCGCCAGGACGAATCCGGTGCGTGGGTGTTCGAAGAGATCGATAACTGGGACCTGAGTGATAAAGTCCCGCACGATTGCGTTCGGCCTACGTCCTGGTTTCCCAAGGGCGAGTGCGATCCCATCACCGGGGTCATGCCCGATCATCAGGGCTTGATCTGGTGGATCACCCGACGCGGTCGCATCGGCACGCTGAACCCCGATACCGGCGCGGTCCAGGGTACGCAACTGGCGAACGAAGAAATCCAGAACGGCATGTCAGTCGCTGCCGACGGCGTTTACATCGTGTCCGATCAAGCCATGTATCGCTTTAGCACCGATGCCGAAGGCAAGCCCGTGCAGGGCTGGCGCGAAACCTATGACCGCGGTACCGGGCGCAAGGTCGGCGCGATCAATCAGGGCAGCGGCACAACCCCCACCCTGCTCGGCAGTCGCTACGTCACCATCACCGACAACAGCGACGGGCGCATCAACCTGCTGGTCTATCGTCGCGAGCAGGACTTCGCCGGCAAGCGGCTGATCTGCAAGCTGCCGATCTTCGGCGAGAACGCGTCGGCCACCGACAACTCGTCCATCGGCTGGGGACGTTCGATCATCACCGAGAACAATTCCGGCTACAGCAGTGCCTTCGCCCAGAAGGACTGGCACGCAGTGAGTGGCGGCATTAACCGCGTGGATATACGCGAAGACGAATCAGGCTGTGATCTGGTCTGGGAATCACGGGAGCACTCGCCATCGGTGGTGCCCAAGCTCTCGGTGCGCAATGGCCTGGCCTACTTCTACACGTTTGAGGCACAGCCCGACGGCGAGAACGCCTGGTACCTGACGGCGCTGGATTTCAACACCGGCAAAACCCGGTTCAAGGCACTGAGCGGCGTCGGCCAGGCGTTCGACAATAACTGGTCGCCGATCACCCTTGCACCTGACGGCACGGCTTATGTCGGGACTTTTGGCGGGTTGGTCGCGTTGTGGGATGAAGGCCCGACTCTTGTAGGAGCCGAGCTTGCTCGCGATGGAGGTAAACGATAACGCGCACTGCCTGAATGACCGCATTGCCCTGACGTTCTTCGCGAGCAAGCTCGCTCCTACAGGGACGCGGTCATTTCATTCCCAGAAGCATCGGATGAGGTCTCAGTCGGTGAAACCCAGTTTCGCCGCCCGTTTTTCCTGCCCCTGCCCCCGCGTCGCCAGGCAGTAATACAACGGACAAGTCACCACCAACCCCACCAGCCAGGACAGGTCCGCGCCTTCGACCAGATTGGCGTACGGCCCGACATACAACGAAGTGTTGGCGAAGGGCAGCTGCACGATGATGCCGATGAAATACGCGATGATCGCATGCAGGTTGAAGCGTCCGTAGATCCCGCCGTCCGCGCTGAAGATCGAGGCGATGTCGTAGTGCCCGCGTTTGATCACATAGAAATCGATCAGGTTGATCGACGCCCACGGCACCAGCACCAGCAACAGCGCCAGAATCAGGCCGATAAACTGCGAGATGAAGTCCGCCGACGCACCCAGCGCCACCACACAGCAGCCCGCCAGCACCACGCTCGACAGCACCACGCGCACCTTGATGCTCGGCGTCCATTGACTGGCGAAGGTCTGGATCGAGGTGATGATCGACAGCACGGCGCCATACAGATTCAAGGCGTTGTGGCTGATGATGTTGAGCAAAAACAGGACCATGAGGATCGGCCCCAGCCAACCGGTGGATTGCTTTACCGCCGCCATCGCTTCGGTGCCTTCCGGGGTCGCGAGAACGGCCACCGCGCCGAAGGTGAACGACAGGATCGTGCCCAGGGTCGCGCCCAGATAGGTCGCGAAAAACGGACGGGTAATGCCGATATCGGCCGGCAGGTAACGTGAATAGTCCGAGACATAAGGCGAGAAGCTGATCTGCCAGATGATCCCCAGCGACACCGTGGCCAGCCAGCCGGACAGATTGAAACCGCCGCGAGTGAAGAAGTCCGCCGGCAGATCATGGGCGAAGATGTAGAGGAACCCGGCGAGCAGCGCACTGCCCATGACCCAGGTGCCGATACGGTTGAGCGTGTGGATGAAGCGATAGCCGATCACGCCGATGGCGGTGGCGCTGAGGGCGCCGATCAGGATGCTGGCCGGCACTGGCACTGAAGGTGCGATACCGACGATCGATTTACCCGCCAGCACGATGTTGGAAATGAAGAAGCCGATGTAGATCAGCGCGGCGAAGAACACGATCAACAGCGCGCCATAACGACCGAACTGGCCGCGGCTCTGGACCATTTGCGGAATCCCCATGCGTGGCCCTTGAGCCGACGCAAGGGCAATCACAAGTCCACCGACCATATGCCCCAGGGCAATCGCCAGCAAACCCCAGAACAGATCGAGGTGGAACACCTGAACCACCATGGCGCCGGTGACGATAGGCAGTGGCGCGATGTTGGTGCTGAACCATAAAGTGAAAAGATCGCGGGCCTTCCCGTGGCGCTCTGCGAGTGGAACGTAGTCGACCGTGTGATTCTCGATCAACGGGTCTTGCCGGGACATCTGGGACATATGCATGAACTCGAGTTTGTCTGTTCTTATCTTTGTATGAAGCCAAACCGGGGGGGCTCTCTGGCCGCCCCTCAGATGCAAACCATATTATGGTATTCCAACATTTTCACAAGACTGATCCGCTGTGTGGACGCCCATCTGATACGCCATCCCGCCTAGTGCCTGTCACCGCTGAATAGCTGAAAGCCCCGTAGACATTGAGTTTCCGATGAAACCCTTACGTTTATCGGTTCATCCAAAAAGATCTTGCAAACGGTGTATTACGGTATACCATCAGACCTACAAACACATAAGAATCGCGTCACATCACCCGAGGACAGACCAATGATCGATGCCGCCGTATACAAACAAGTCATGGGCTCGTTCCCGTCCGGCGTAACCGTGATCACCACGCTCGATGACGACGGCCAAATCGTCGGCCTGACCGCCAGCGCCTTCAGTTCGTTGTCGATGGACCCGGCGCTGGTGCTGTTCTGCCCTAACTACAGCTCCGATTCCTACCCGATCCTGATCAAGAACAAACGCTTTGCCATTCATGTGCTGTCCGGCGGCCAGCAGAGCGAAGCCTATGCCTTCGCACGCAAAGGCAAAGACAAGGCGCAAGGGATCGAGTGGACGTTGAGCGAGTTGGGCAACCCGATCCTGGCCAACGCCACGGCGGTCATTGAATGTGAACTGTGGCGCGAATATGAAGGCGGCGACCACGCCATCATGGTCGGCGCGGTGAAGAACCTGATCGTGCCCCAGCACAACGCCGGACCACTGGTGTACTGCCACGGCAAGATGGGCGCGCTGCCGGTTCTCGCCTGACCTATTACTTAACAAGGTATTCCAATAGTCAACAGACCCGCTGTCGACGGGCCAACAACAAAAGATCCGAGGTAAGCGTCATGAAGTTTTCCCTGTTCGTACACATGGAACGTTGGGACGAAAGCGTCAGCCACCGTCAGTTGTTCGAAGACTTGACCGAACTGACCCTGATGGCCGAGGCCGGCGGTTTCAGCACCGTATGGATCGGCGAACACCACTCGATGGAATACACCATCTCGCCAAGCCCGATGCCTTTGCTGGCCTATCTGGCGGGCAAGACCACCACCATTCACCTCGGCGCCGGCACCATCATCGCGCCGTTCTGGCATCCGATCCGGGTGGCGGGTGAATGCGCGTTGCTCGACGTGATCAGTAACGGCCGTATGGAAGTCGGTTTGGCGCGGGGCGCTTACCAGGTCGAATTCGACCGCATGGCCGGCGGCATGCCCGCATCGAGCGGCGGCCAGGCGTTGCGGGAAATGGTGCCGGTGGTGCGCGCACTGTGGCAAGGCGACTATGCCCATGACGGCGACATCTGGAAATTCCCGACATCCACCAGCGTACCCAAGCCGATCCAGAAGCCGAACCCGCCGATGTGGATCGCCGCTCGCGACCCGGACTCGCACAACTTCGCCGTGGCCAACGGCTGCAACGTGATGGTCACCCCGTTGATGAAGGGCGATGAAGAAGTCCTCGACCTGAAGAACAAATTCCAGGCCGCACTGGACAACAACCCCGACGTGCCGCGCCCGCAATTGATGGTGCTGCGCCATACCCACGTGCACACCGTTGACGATCCAGAAGGCTGGCAAGTCGGCGCCAAGGCAATCTCGAAGTTCTATCGCACCTTCGATGCCTGGTTCGGCAACAAAACCACACCGGTCAACGGTTTCCTCGCGCCGAGCCCGGAAGAGAAATTCGCCGGTCGTCCGGAATTCGAACTGGAAAGCCTGCACAGGACCGCGATGATCGGCACCCCGGAAGAGATCATTCCGCGCATCAAGTACTACCAGGAACTGGGCGTTGACGAGTTCAGTTTCTGGTGCGACAACAGCCTGCCCCACGCGGAAAAGAAAAAATCCCTGGAGCTGTTCATCAAACACGTGGTGCCAGCGTTTCGGTGAGGATCCTTACACCTCACTTCCACAAGGGTCGACTTACGACACTTGCACCTAGAACCTTCATCAAAACGCCGGCGTTGAGGCTTTGCCCGACCCGGCGTTTTGCCCGCACTTTTTCAACCCGCTTCAACCCTCCCCTGCAAATCGCAATTTTCTGCCTAGACTTGCTCCTGTCCGTCGTACGAACAAGCGTTACAGCACGGGACCGTACGAACAACTAAAACAAGAGGAATCCCCCCAGATGTTCAAGTCCATCTGCAAAGCGTTCGCCTGCACTCTTGCCCTGGGCGCCATCACCAGTGTCATGGCAGCCGATCCGGTGATCATCAAGTTCTCACATGTGGTAGCCGAACAGACGCCCAAAGGCCAAGGGGCGTTGCTGTTCAAGAAACTGGTAGAGGAACGCCTGCCCGGCAAAGTCAAGGTCGAGGTCTACCCAAACTCCTCGTTGTTTGGTGACGGCAAGGAGATGGAAGCCCTGCTGCTGGGCGATGTGCAGTTGATTGCACCGTCACTGGCCAAGTTCGAGCAGTACACAAAGTCCGTGCAACTGTTCGACCTGCCCTTCCTTTTTGACAATATCGACGCAGTCAACCGCTTCCAGCTGAGCCCGCAAGGCCAAGCGCTGCTCAAGTCCATGGAAAGCAAAAACATCACCGGCCTGGCCTATTGGCACAACGGGATGAAACAACTCTCTGCCAACAAACCCCTGCGCGTCCCCGCCGATGCCCGTGGCCTGAAGTTCCGGGTGCAAGCGTCGGCCGTACTTGAGGAACAATTCAAGGCCGTGCGCGCCAACCCGCGCAAAATGAGCTTCGCCGAGGTGTATCAGGGTTTGCAGACCGGTGTGGTCAACGGTGCGGAGAACCCCTACTCGAACATTTACAGCCAGAAGATGCATGAAGTGCAGAAGTTCATCACTGAATCCAACCACGGTGTGCTGGACTACATGCTGATCACCAACACCAAGTTCTGGAACGGCTTGCCACCGGATGTGCGCAGTGAACTGGACAAGATTGTCGTTGAAGTCACCGCTCAGGTGAACAAGCAAGCGGAGCAACTGAACCAGGGTGACAAAGAACGGATCATCGCGGCCAAGACCACCGAAATCATCACCCTGACGCCCGAGGAGCGTAATCAATGGCGAGACGCGATGAAACCGGTCTGGAAGATGTTTGAAGCTGATATCGGTCCTGATCTGATCTCCGCAGCCGAAGCCTCCAACAAGGCTCAATGATCGCCGGGCAGGCACTGCTGCGGCGGTGCCTGCCGATCATCACTCGACAGGGGATGCCATCCATGAGAGCACTTCGGCGAATCTGGGAGCACTTCGAGGAGGGGTTTATTGTCTTCCTTCTGGCGGCCATGACGCTGGTCACCTTCGTCTACGTCATTCTCAACAATCTCTACAGCCTCTTCTATTGGCTGGCCGAGCGTTGGGAGGGTGCGAGCGCCCCGTTGTTCGCCGTCGGCGACGGGATCATGGGGATGGCTCAGGCCATGACCTGGAGTACCGCACTGACCAAGGCCCTGTTTGGCTGGCTGATCTTTTTCGGCCTGGCTTACGGCGTGCGCACGGCCGGGCATATCGGCGTCGATGCACTGGTCAGGGTGGCCAGCCGATCGGTGCAGAAATACATCGGCATCGTCGCCTGCCTGTGCTGCCTGGCGTACGCAGGACTGCTCAGCGTTGCCAGCTTCGAATGGATTCAGACCCTGATGAATGCGGGCATTGGCGCAGAAGACCTCGGCCACTTCGGCATCATGCAATGGCACATCGGGCTGATCGTCCCCTTGGGGTTTGCCCTGGTCTTCATTCGCTTCGCCGAAATTCTCGTGCGCATCCTGCGCAACCGCCAGACGGGCCTCGGCCTGGCCGACGAAGCCGCCGATGCCCTGAAGCTGACTGAACACGAGGATGACAAGCCATGACCATCGCCTTCCTGTTCGTGGCCCTGTTCGTCCTGATGTTCATCGGTGTTCCCATTGCCATTTCCCTGGGGCTGGCCGGCTCGCTGACCATCATTTTTTTCAGCCCCGATTCCGTGCGTTCCCTGGCGATCAAACTGTTCGAGACGTCGGAGCATTACACACTGCTGGCGATCCCGTTTTTCCTGCTCGCCGGGGCCTTCATGACCACCGGTGGCGTGGCGCGCCGGCTGATCGACTTTGCCAATGCCTGTGTCGGTCATATTCGCGGCGGCCTGGCCATCGCCGCCGTATTGGCGTGCATGTTGTTCGCCGCCCTTTCCGGTTCAAGCCCTGCGACAGTGGCTGCGGTGGGCTCGATTGCCATTGCCGGCATGGTCCGCTCCGGTTATCCGCAAGCCTTTGGCGCAGGGATCATCTGCAACGCGGGGACCCTGGGCATCCTGATTCCGCCGTCGATCGTGATGGTGGTCTACGCCGCCGCCACCGAAACCTCCGTCGGCAAGCTGTTCATGGCCGGTGTGGTGCCAGGCCTGTTGCTGGGCACCGCACTGATGGTGGCGATCTACATCGTCGCCGTTAAGAAAAACCTGCCGGCATTGCCACGCGCGACCCTGCGTGAATTTCTGGCTACGGCACGCAAAGCGATCTGGGGCCTGCTGTTGATGGTCATCATCCTGGGCGGCATTTACTCCGGGATGTTTACCCCCACCGAGGCGGCAGCGGTCGCGGCGGTTTACTCGGCCTTCATCGCCTTGTTCGTCTACAAGGACATGACGTTCAGCGAAACTCCGAAAGTCCTGCTGGAGTCAGCCAAGCTGAGCATCATGTTGATGTTCATCATCGCCAACGCCATGCTTTTCGCCCATGTGTTGACCACCGAGCAGTTGCCGCAACAAATCACCGCCTGGGTGATCGAGGCCGGGCTGACGCCGGTGACGTTCCTGCTGGTGGTAAACATCGTGTTGCTGGTTGCCGGCGCGTTTATGGAACCTTCGGCCATCATCCTGATCCTGGCCCCGATCCTTTTCCCCATTGCCATGAAGCTGGGTATCGACCCGATTCACCTGGGCATCATCATGGTGGTCAACCTCGAAATCGGCCTGATCACGCCACCGGTGGGCCTGAACCTGTTTGTCACCTCTGCTGTGACGGGCATGTCTTTACCGGCAACGGTCAAAGCGGCCATGCCCTGGTTGATGATCCTGCTGCTGTTCCTGGTGCTGATCACCTACGTGCCGTGGATCTCCCTGGTGCTGCCGAACTGGCTGGGCATGAATTGACGTCTCGTTCACCACGCTCTGCGCCGGGATCTACTACAGTGGAATCACTCTGCATAAAGCCATAACAAGACGGAGAGGTTCCCCATGCGAGTGACAAAACGCTTTGCCCTGTTGGCCGCCGCCACGCTGGCATTCACCACCGCCGCCCAGGCAGCGCCGGTGTTCATCAACATCCTGACCGGGGGGACCAGCGGGGTTTACTACCCGATTGGTGTTGGCTTGTCGCAGATCTACAGCGATGGCATCCCGGGCGCGAAGACGTCAGTCCAGGCCACCAAGGCTTCGGTGGAAAACCTGAATCTGTTGCAAGCCGGTCGAGGCGAACTGGCGCTGGCACTGGGTGACTCGGTTGCCGACGCCAAAAACGGCGTGGAAGACGCCGGTTTCAAAGCGCCGCTGACCAAATTGCGTGCCATTGGCGGTGCCTATCCCAATTACATCCAGATCGTGGCCAGCAAGGAATCGGGCATCAAGACCCTGGCGGATCTCAAAGGCAAAACCATTTCGGTCGGCGCACCCAAGTCGGGCACCGAGCTGAACGCGCGAGCGATCTTCAAAGCGGCGGGTTTGACCTACGAGGACATGGGTAAAGTGCAATACCTGCCCTTTGCCGAATCGGTCGAACTGATCAAGAACCGGCAACTGGATGCGACGCTGCAATCTTCCGGATTGGGCATGGCGGCCATTCGCGACCTCTCCTCGGTCATGCCATTGAACTACATCGCCATCCCGACCGATGTGGTCGCGAAGATCGGCAACCCGGCCTACCAGAGTGCAATGATTCCGGCCAACACCTATGACGGGCAGGCCGACGCAGTGCCGACCGTGGCAATCACCAACATTCTGGTCACCCGCGCCGACGTGCCCGATGAAGTCGCCTATGAGATGACCAAATTGTTGTTCGATAACCTGACGCGCTTGGGTAACTCACATTCGGCAGCCAAGGACATCAAACTGGAAAGCGCCGCCAAAAACCTGCCGATCGCGCTGCATCCGGGCGCCGAACGCTACTACAAGGAAAAAGGCGCGCTGTAACCGCACCAGGCGCAGTGGGCCTGATTACCACTGCGCCATAAACTCTAGCCAGTGTGGTCATGAGGCAGGCAGCCAATGAGTGATGAGCATCACGGCATTTCCGCGAATCCGCGGGACTGGCCAAAAACCTTGTTTTACGTAGCGTTGCTGTTTTCGATTTTTCAGATCGTCACCGCGGCCTTTTCCCCTATCTCCAGCCAGGTGCTACGCGCGGTACACGTTGGTTTTTTGCTGTGGGTGGTCTTTCTGAGTTACCCCGCTCACGGCAAGGCTCGTCCCTGGCAACCGCTGGCGTGGCTGCTCAGCCTGGCAGGCATCGTCACCGCGTTGTATCAATGGGTGTTCGAAGCTGACCTGATCCAGCGCTCCGGCGACTTGACGACAGCAGACACGGTGACAGGTGTCTTGCTGATCGTCCTGGTATTCGAAGCCGCCCGGCGCGTGATGGGCATTGCGCTGCCCATCATCTGCGGCCTGTTCCTGGCATACGGCTTGTTCGGCGAATATCTACCGGGCGACCTGGCCCATCGCGGCTACGGCTTCGACCAGATCATCAATCAATTGTCTTTTGGAACCGAAGGGTTGTACGGGACGCCGACCTACGTTTCGGCGACCTACATTTTTCTGTTCATCCTGTTTGGCGCCTTTCTTGAACAGGCCGGCATGATCAAGCTGTTCACCGACTTCGCCATGGGATTGTTCGGGCACAAGCTCGGTGGCCCGGCGAAGGTGGCCGTGGCTTCGTCGGCGCTGATGGGGACCATCACCGGCTCCGGGATTGCCAACGTCGTGACCACAGGACAATTCACCATTCCGCTGATGAAGCGCTTTGGCTACCGGGCCGCGTTTGCCGGCGGGGTCGAGGCCACTTCCAGCATGGGCAGCCAGATAATGCCACCGGTAATGGGCGCCGTTGCCTTCATCATGGCCGAAACCATCAACGTGCCGTTCGTGGAAATCGCCAAGGCGGCGTTGATACCCGCCATCCTCTACTTCGGCTCGGTGTTCTGGATGGTTCATCTGGAGGCCAAGCGCTCCAACCTCAAGGGCTTGCCCAAAGACCAATGCCCCAGCGCTTTGGGCGCCGTAAAAGAAAACTGGTACTTGCTTATTCCCCTTCTGGTGCTGGTTTACCTGTTGTTTTCCGGACGAACCCCACTGTTCTCCGGCATGGTCGGCCTGGCACTGACCGCCATTGTGATTCTCGGCTCGGCGATCATTCTCAGGGTACAAAGCTTCGGCTTGCGCTGCGCATTCTGGATCGCGCTTGGCGTCCTGTGCACCGGTTTTTTCCAGTTGGGCATCGCTGTGATTTTTGCGGTCATCGCGGTGCTGATGCTGATGTGCTGGTTCATCAAGGGCGGCCGGGAAACGCTGCTCATCTGCCTGCACGCGCTGGTCGAAGGTGCGCGCCATGCGGTTCCGGTGGGTATCGCCTGTGCGCTGGTCGGCGTGATCATCGGCGTGGTGTCACTCACGGGGGTCGCTTCGACGTTTGCCGGGTATATTTTGGCCATCGGTCGGGACAACCTGCTGCTGTCACTGATATTGACGATGATCACCTGCCTGGTGCTGGGCATGGGCATTCCAACCATCCCCAACTACATCATCACCAGTTCGATCGCCGCACCGGCCCTGTTGGAACTCGGTGTGCCACTGATCGTGTCGCACATGTTCGTGTTCTATTTCGGCATCCTCGCCGACCTGACGCCACCGGTCGCCCTTGCCTGCTTTGCCGCGGCACCGATCGCCAAGGAAAGCGGTTTCAAGATCAGCCTGTGGGCAGTGCGCATTGCGCTGGCCGGCTTCGTCATTCCGTTCATGGCCGTCTATAACCCGGCGTTGATGCTGCAAGGCGGCAACTTGTGGATGACCGCCTACATGCTGATCAAGACCGTATTGGCTGTTGGCCTCTGGGGAATGGCGTCCACCGGATATCTGCAACAGAAAATGGCCATTTGGGAACGCTTGTTGAGTCTTGGCGCCGGTGCATTGTTGATTGTCGCGTTGCCGTTGACCGATGAGATCGGCTTCGCACTCGGGATACTGGTCATTGTCCTGCATGTCTGGAGATCCAGACTGGCCGGGGTGGCCAACGCATGATCGGCTTGTGCCTGGGCCTGGCCGGTGTGGTCTGGGCCCAGCTGCCGGTTTCGGACTTCACGCTGGCGTGGAACCACACCATCGAAAAGATTCGCTGGGAGGAGGATTACCGTGTCACTCAACAAGGCCTGGTGCTGGGAGAGGCACGAATCCGCGGCAATGGCGCGGGAATGGAGATCCCGGAAGACGCTCGACTGGAAAACGGCAGTTGGCATTACCGCCGCCTGCTGCCTGCGCAGCAACCCCTGCGATTGGGACGAACCCCCGAGGCAGGTGACTACCAATTGTGCTTCGATGACCGCTGCCATTTCATGAGCGAGTGGCTCGGTCCGCCGACCGACAGCCAGCCTTTCATGCAGATGTGGAGTTGCCCGTCGGGATAAAAATGCGTATTGCGTCCGCTCACTGTGTATCACAACGTATCCGCATCCCATCTCGATACACAGACTTTCATCTGGCCGTTGATACGGACACAGCTCAGATACGTCACCGCGTTGAAATGCCTGCCAGGTTTGAAGGAGATCAGCCAGACCTCCTGGCCAATGGCTTGCAACGGAGACATCACCATGAAGATGGCACTGCAGAACAACCGCACCGGCAATACTCGCCGCCGCCTGGTTGGCCCATCGATCCTCGCGCTCACTCTGTTCAGTGTGCTCGGCACCGCCCACGCGCAAACGACCGCCGCCGCGCAACCCGCCGCGACCAGTGCCGCTGCCACGTATACGACGCCCTCTCCGTTCGGCCCGTTGAAGCATGTCAACGCCGGACTGCTGAGCGTGGCGTACGCCGAAACCGGCCCGGCCGATGGACCGGTGGTGATTCTTCTGCACGGCTGGCCGTACGACATTCACAGCTACGACGAAGTGGCTCCCTTGCTCGCGGCCAAGGGCTACCGAGTGCTGATGCCGTATGCACGGGGTTATGGCGATACGCACTTCCTGTCTGACAAAACCGTTCGCAACGGCCAGCCTGCCGCGCTGGCCAGTGATGTCATCGACTTCATGGATGCCCTGAAAATCAAGCAAGCGGTGCTCGGCGGCTATGACTGGGGCGCGCGTTCGGCTGACATCGTCTCGGCACTGTGGCCGGAACGAGTCAAGGCGCTGGTTTCGGTCAGCGGCTATCTGATCGGCAACCAGGCGGCCGGCCAAAACCCTCTACCGCCAAAGGCTGAATTGCAGTGGTGGTATCAGTTCTACTTCGCCACCGACCGTGGCCGCGCCGGGTACGAGAAAAACACCCATGACTTTGCCAAGCTGATCTGGCAACTGGCTTCGCCGAAATGGGCGTTCGACGACGCCACCTTCGACCGCAGCGCCAAGGCGCTGGACAACCCTGATCATGTCGACATCACCGTGTTCAACTACCGCTGGCGCCTGGGGCTGGTACAGGGCGAAAGCAAATATGACGCCCTGGAACAGAAACTGGCGACGGCGCCATCCATCAGCGTGCCGACCATTACTATGGAAGGCGACGCCAACGGCGCACCGCACCCTAACCCTGACGATTACGCCAAGCGCTTTACCGGCAAGTACGAGTTCCGCCTGATCAGCGGCGGCATTGGCCACAACCTGCCCCAGGAAGCCCCGAAGGCGTTCGCCAAGGCTGTAATCGATGCGGATCACCTTTGAGTCCTGAGTCCGCACAGCGTTGACACTGTGGGAGCATGCTTGCTCTCACAGTTTTTACTCTCCTCCGACAGCGGCGCCGAGCCTGTGCTTGCTGATACATATGAATATCCGTATATTCGGACCACCATATATATCGAGCCATTCCCGTGCTCAATCCTGCCGCCCTATTCACAGAGGAGCCACCATGCGCGTTCTGTTCATGTGCACCGCCAATAGCTGCCGCAGCATCCTGTCCGAAGCGATGTTCAATCACCTCGCGCCAAACGGTTTCCAGGCGATCAGTGCCGGGAGCTTTCCAAAGGGAGAGGTACTGCCGCGTAGCCTGACCACGTTGCAAGAAGCCGGCATTGCCATTGACGGTTTGAGCAGCAAAGGCAACGACGCCTTCGAGTCCAACCCACCGGATATCGTTATCACTGTCTGCGACAAGGCCGCTGGCGAGACTTGCCCCGTATACTTCGGGCCGGCGCTGAAGGCCCATTGGGGGCTGGAAGATCCGTCTGACGTGAAAGGTGATGAGGCGACTGTCAGCGCGGCGTTTCACGCAACGCTGACGCGTATCGAAACCCGATGCCGGGCGTTCCTCGCCCTGCCCTTCGCCCAACTGGATCGCGATGCATTGAAGAGTGAACTCGACCGCATCAGCGCACTGTAAACGGAGCATCCATGACCGACTCACTGCCCAACCTCGACGCAACCTTGATCCGGCCTGGCGTCGGTGGCCCGCACAAGCCACGAATCCTGTTGCTATACGGATCGACGCGCCCGCGTTCGTTCAGTCGCCTGCTGGTGGAGGAAGCTGCGCGACTGCTGGAACATTTCGGCGCCGAGACGCGCATCTTCAATCCGTCCGGCCTGCCACTGCCCGACGACGCCCCGGCAGATCACCCGAAAGTTCAGGAATTACTCGAACTGATGCAATGGTCGGAAGGCCAGGTCTGGTGCTCACCCGAGCGTCATGGCTCGATGTCTGCCGTGTTCAAGGCACAGCTCGACTGGGTTCCGCTGGCGCTGGGTGCCGTGCGCCCGACTCAGGGCAAGACGCTGGCGGTGATGCAAGTCTGCGGTGGTTCGCAGTCTTTCAACGTGGTCAATCAATTGCGCGTGCTGGGGCGCTGGATGCGGATGTTCACCATCCCCAATCAGTCTTCGGTGCCGAAAGCCTTTCTGGAATTTGACGAAAACAACCGTATGAAACCTTCTTCGCTCTATGACCGGGTGGTGGATGTGACTGAGGAACTGGTGAAGTTCACGCTGCTGCTCAGGGATCACCCGGAGCTTGTCGACCGCTACTCGGAACGCAAGGAGTCAGCGCAAGAGCTGACTCAGCGTGTCAATCAGCGCCTTATTTGAAGAAATGACTGGGCGTCTTGCCGAACTGCTTCTTGAACATGGTCGTGAATGCGCTGGGGCTGTCGTAGCCCAGCTCACCGGCGATGTCGATGATCTTCTCTCCGACTGCAATCCGCTCCAGAGCCAGCAGCAACCGCGCTTGCTGGCGCCACTGGCCGAAGGTCATTCCGGTTTCCTTGTGAAACAAGCGCTGAATGGTTTTCTCGTCGAGACTGAGCCGGGCGCTCCAGTGCGCCAAGGTCGATCCATCGCCGGGATCACGCTGCAAGGCCGAACAAATGGCTTTGATACGTTGATCCGTCGGCTGAGGCAGGTGCAAAGGCAAGGTGGGCAGAATCCGCAGTTCATCGAGGATCAGGCGCATGACCCGGCCCTCGCGCGAGTCCTGGTCGTAGGGTGGCGCTACATTGACAGAAACCTTGATCAACTCACTCAGCAGCGCAGAAATGCTCACCGCCCGAGGCTCGTTCGGCAGGTCCGGAAACGGCTGGGGACGCACGAACACGCTGCGCATCTTCAACGGCCCCACACAGCGAATCGAGTGAATGTGCCCGCTCGGCATCCAGATGCCACGGCTCGGCGGCACGGTCCACTGGCTCAATCCTGAATGCACGACCATCACGCCCTCGATCGCGTAGATCAGTTGATGCGCTTCGTGGGAGTGAGGTTCGATCACCCAGCTTTCCGGGTAGTCGGTCGCGCTGCTGCTGACTGCGCAGGCTCGCCCGTCGATCTCTCTGAGGAATTCATCCAGCGGCTTCAACACCATGCCCTTTTTGCGATAGTCGATTCCCGAATTGCGCGAGACAGGCAATCCGGCGAAACCTAGCATAGCGCTCAACCCCAAAATGGGTAGCGCTTTTGGCGCCCCGCTGTGCGTTTTTTGTCTGGAAGACCGCCCATGTCCATCAGCACCACCGCTTCCCCCGCCGCCACCGCATCGGTGGCCAGTCAAGCCAGTCCTCTGGTGATGCGCGTGATCGGCGCCTGTGCCCTCGCGCATCTGATCAACGACCTGATTCAGGCTGTGCTGCCGTCGATCTACCCGATGCTCAAGGCCACTTACGGCCTGACTTTCACCCAGGTCGGCCTGATCACCCTGACCTTCCAGCTCACCGCTTCGCTGCTGCAACCATGGGTCGGTTACTACACCGACCGCCATCCCAAACCGTGGCTGTTGCCGGCCGGCATGGTCTGCACCCTGATCGGCATTCTCATGCTGTCGATGGTCGGCAGCTTCCCGGCGATTCTGCTGGCCTCGGCGCTGGTGGGCATTGGCTCGTCGACCTTCCACCCCGAGACATCCCGCGTCGCACGCCTGGCGTCGGGCGGTCGCTATGGCTTTGCTCAGTCGACGTTCCAGGTCGGTGGTAACGCCGGCAGCGCATTCGGTCCGTTGCTGGCGGCGGCGATCGTGACTCCCTACGGTCAGGGGTACGTCGCCTGGTTCGGCCTGTTCGCGGTGTTCGCCATTCTCGTGCAGTACGGCCTGAGCCGCTGGTACCGCAACCACCTGAACCTGTTCAAGCTCAAGCAAGGCAGCAAGGCCACCCACGGTCTGTCCAAAGGCCGGGTGACGTTCGCCTTGGTGGTGCTGGCAATGCTGGTGTTCTCCAAGTATTTCTACATGGCCAGCTTCACCAGTTACTTCACCTTCTACCTGATCGAGAAGTTCGACCTGTCGGTCGCCAGTTCGCAGTTGTATCTGTTCCTGTTTCTCGGCGCGGTGGCTGCCGGTACGTTCTTCGGCGGCCCTATCGGCGACCGGATCGGTCGCAAGCAAGTGATCTGGTTTTCCATTCTGGGCGCTGCGCCTTTCACCCTCGCCCTGCCTTATGTCGACCTGTTCTGGACCGGCGTGCTGAGCATGATCATCGGCTTCATCCTCGCCTCGGCGTTCTCGGCGATCGTGGTCTTCGCCCAGGAACTGGTGCCGGGTAACGTTGGCATGATCGCGGGTGTATTCTTCGGTCTGATGTTCGGTTTTGGCGGCATCGGCGCCGCGCTGCTGGGGCACTTGGCGGATATCCACGGCATCGAATACGTGTACACACTGTGTTCGTTCCTGCCGCTGCTGGGGATCCTGACTATCCTGCTACCGTCGACCAAAGGGGTTTAGAACTCGCAGGTCTTCTCGAAAAAAGAACGGAGCCTTCTTAATTATTCAGTTTTGGAAAAACTCACTCGAGACTACCTTGGCGCCAGGTTTGGCAGGCACGGCTTGAATCGCCCGTGACCCAACGCCAGCGGTTGTCATTTTAGAATTACTCGAGGTAAGTCCCATGTCTGAACACACCCTGGCTGTGCACTCCCCTTACAACGGTGCCGTCGTCGGTCACGTGGCGGTTTCCACCGAGGCCGATGTCGAACAGGCATTGAGCATCGCCCACGGCCTGTTTCGTGACCGCAGCCAGTGGTTGTCCAAGCCTCGCCGCATTGAAATCTTGCAGCGTGCCGCCGAGCTGATCGCTGCGCGCAAGGTCGAGATCGCCACCCAGGCGGCCAGCGAAGGTGGCAAGCCGCTGAAGGACTCGATCACTGAAGTCGAGCGTGGCATCGACGGCATCCTCAACTGCATCGAAGTGCTGCGCACCGAGGGTGGTCATGTGATTCCGATGGGGCTGAACGCCACGTCGGCCAACCGTGTGGCCTTCACTCAGTACGAGCCGCTCGGCGTGGTTGCGGCGGTCTCGGCGTTCAACCACCCGTTCAACCTGATCGTGCATCAGGTGGTGCCGGCCATCGCGGTGAGTGCGCCAGTGGTCGTCAAACCGGCGGCCAACACGCCGCTGAGTTGCCGCACGCTGCTCGACATCCTCACCGAAGCCGGTTTGCCTGACGGTTGGGCGCAGATGGTATTGCCGACCGACAACGCCGTCACCGGCAAACTGGTGTCGGACCCGCGAGTAGGTTTCTTCAGCTTCATCGGTTCGGCGGCGGTGGGCTGGATGCTGCGTTCGACGCTTGCACCGGGCACTCGCTGCGCGCTGGAACACGGCGGTGTCGCACCGGTGATTCTGGCGGCGGACGCCGACCTCGACGATGCCTTGCCGCGCATCGCCCGTGGCGGCTTCTGGCACGCCGGCCAGGCCTGCGTGAGCGTGCAGCGGATTTTCTGCCATCGCAGCATCGCCGATCAGGTCGCCGAACGCCTGGGCCAAATGGGCGACGCCATGGTTGTCGGTGACCCGACCGATACGCGTACCGATGTCGGCCCGCTGATCGCTGAACGTGAAGTCAACCGCGTGGGCCAATGGGTGGATGACGCCGTCGCCGGTGGCGCCCGTTTGATCTCGGGTGGTCGCGCACTCGGCAACAACTGCTATGCGCCTACGGTGTTGTTGAATCCGTCCATTGATTCCAATGTGATGCAAAAGGAAGTGTTCGGCCCGGTGGTCGCGGTGTACGCCTACGACGATCTGGCAGATGCAATCCAGTTGGCTAACGCCCTGCCCTATGCCTTCCAGGCAGCGGTATTCACCCGGGATCTGGACACGGCGATGCAGTGCTATCAGGACCTCGACGCCACGGCGGTGATGGTCAACGAGAACACTCTGTTCCGTGTCGACTGGATGCCGTTCGCCGGCGCGCGTCTGTCCGGACATGGCGTGGGCGGTATTCCTCACACCATGAAAGAAATGCAGGTCGAGAAAATGATGGTCTGGCGCTCTCGGGCGGTGCGTGGCTAAAAGACCGCTCAGAGGTTTGCCGCCAATGGCGATGGCGCCGGGAAAGAGAGCCGCTACACTTTTCTGGCTCCGTCGCCGCTGCACCAGCGGCCAACCCTCGTCTCCTGATCTGGAGGTCTTCCATGAGCGACAATACCGAACTCAAGACATTCACCGGCTGGGCCGCAACGGCGGCCGGTGCGCCACTGGAGCGTTACAGCTACGACCCCGGTCCCTTGGGTGAAGAAGAAGTAGAAGTCGCCGTGGAATATTGCGGCGTCTGTCACTCCGACCAGTCACTGATCGATAACGATTGGGGCATCAGCCAGTACCCGTTTATTCCCGGTCACGAGGTCGTCGGCCGCATCGTCCGGGTCGGCGCACAGGTGCGCGGTCTCGAAATGGGGCAACGGGTGGGTATAGGCTGGTACAAGGGCAGCTGCATGCATTGCTCGTCCTGCATCGAAGGCTCGCACAACATGTGCCGCACGGCCCAACCGACCATCATCGGCAGCAATGGTGGCTTCGCCGACCGGTTGCGCTCACATTGGGCCTGGGCCCTGCCAATACCTGAAGGACTCGATCCGGCGATGGCCGGCCCGCTGTTTTGCGCAGGTTCGACAGTGTTCAACCCGCTGGTGGAATTCGGCATTAAACCGACTGATCGGGTCGGCGTCGTGGGCATCGGCGGCCTCGGTCACCTGGCGCTGCGCTTCCTCAATGCCTGGGGCTGCGAAGTCACCGCGTTCACCTCATCGCTGAGCAAACAGGACGAAGCCAAGCGCCTGGGTGCGCACAAGGTCATCGCCTCGACCGACAGCGACGCATTGAAAGCCATTGCCGGCACCCTGGACTTCCTGTTGGTCACCGCCAATGCCAACCTCGACTGGACGACCATCCTCGCCACCCTGCGCGGCAAGGGTCGCCTGCATTTTGTCGGCATCGTGCCCAGTGCAATCCCGGTGCACGTGTTCGACCTGATTCCGCAACAAAAAACACTGTCCGCCTCACCGGTCGGCTCACCGAGCAACACGGCGACCATGCTGGAGTTCTGCGCACGCCACCAGATCGTGCCGCAGGTCGAGATGTTTCCCATGAGCCGCATCAACGAAGCCATCGATCACCTGCGCAGTGGCAAGGCGCGATATCGCGTGGTGTTGGATGCCAGTAAATGACAGCGCAGCCAGTGAGATCTCAAAGATCCCACTGGCGCGCCGCACAGCAGATTACTTGGTCGACTGAACCACCGCCTGAAGCTGCTTCAGCAAATCATCAGCACTCTTGCCGTCCGACTCTTTCTTGTCGAACCAACTGGTGCCGTTCTGCAGGATCTCGGCGAGGATCGGGAAGTACAGCTGCTTTTTCTTCGCCAGTTCCACCGGGTCGGCGGCGGTGGCCTGGTCGAGTGCGGTCTGGATGGTTGAACGTTGGGTCAGCCATTGCGGCGTGGATTTTTCTTCCGGGCTCATGTTGTCCAGGAAGTTCAGGGCGGCCTTGGCGCGACCGACCGGGTCGTTGGCGAACGGGTCTCGCCAGTTCTTCTTCTGGTCTTCCGGGCCGACGTAGTAGCCCGTTGCGAGCTGCGCCTGCTGGCGCATCAGGTCTTGGGCCGCAGTCTGTTCTTCCTTGGTGAACTTGCCGCCTTCATTGGTGGAGATGGCGTACAGCGAACGCCGATCCAGATCGCCCATCAGCGCATTGCGATCCTCAACGTTCTTGTTGTCGTACGGCTTGCCGCTGTCTTTCATCAGCGCGTATTTTTCATCCATGCGCTTGCGGGCATCGATGGCCACGTCGGCAAAGGTTTTGTCCTTGGAGCTGGAAATCGCCCCAGGCTTGGCCACACCCAGAATCAACGCGTCGGCGTTCATCCCCGGGCGCACCGGAAAATACGGCGCGTTGCTGGCGATGGAAGCGCTGTAGTCAGTGGCCGTGCCGGAAAAACTCACCGAATCGTCATTCTTCGAATTGCCTGCTGCCTGATCGCTGTCGGCCACTTTGCCTTGGCCATCTACCCTGGTATTGGCGGCAGAGGAATAGGCAGCGATCAACGCGCCGGATGATGACGAGGATGAGTTAACGTTCATGCTGCTTCCTTGTAAGTGAGGCTGGATGGTGGCAAACCGCCGCCTAATCTACTGGCGTTGGCCTCGTAAATAAACCACCGTCGTGACAACTGTATGTCGCTTCACGCGATACTGTTGGCGAATCGGCAAGCACTCGATGGAACTGACGTTTAATTCAGAGAGGAATTGACCCATGCGCATCGCCTTGCTGTCCGACATCCACCTGTCCGTCAACGCGATTCCGTTTCCCGAAGTGGATGCCGATATCGTCGTTCTCGCCGGCGACATTTCACGCCCCGCTGCCGCCATTGACTGGGCCAAGGCCTGCCCCGCGCCGATCGTATACGTGGCTGGCAACCATGAGTTTTACGGCAGCGATCTGATCTCGACCTACGAGCAATTGCACAGGCTGTCGCAAGGCACGCAGATTCACGTGCTGGAACGCTCGGAGTATGTCCACGACGGCGTGCGGTTTCTGGGTTGCACGCTGTGGTCCGACTATCGTCTTTACGATGATGCACACGAAAGAGCCCATGGCATCGACCTGGCAACGGCGCTGGTGCGGGACTTCAGCCGCATCAGAATCTCCCCGGATTTCGAAGACCTGTTCAGTCCGGCGGTATCCCAGCTTGTGTTTTTGCAGACCGTCGCCTGGCTGGAAGACTGCTTTGCCCGCGACAGCACCACGCCCACGGTAGTGATTTCCCATTTCGCACCGACCCGGTCGAGCATCAGCCCGATGTTTGCCAATTCACCGATCAATTCGAGTTTTGTTTCCGACCTCGAAGAGCGGATCAGGAAATGGCAACCGGCCCTATGGCTGCACGGCCACACCCACGGCAGCTTTGACTACCGGGTGGGCGATACCCGCGTGGTGTGCAATGCCCGAGGTTATGCCAAGGATGGCGTCAACGAAAATCCCGGATTCGATGGCGCAATGGTGATCGAGCTGGCGGTCTGAGGCGCGCCGTACGGGAGTTTCCGCCTATACCAAAGCGTTAGTTTCAAACACCCATGTCTGGTGGTCAGTGCCCGGCTTTGCCCATAAATTTCCCTCAACCGGGGAAGTGCCTCGGGCCGTGCATGCGTTACCTCCAGAACTCACATGAGTATTGAGAAATGACTGACGAGAAAAGCGGAACCTCACGTCGTGGCTTGATCACGACCGGTGCCATGGCAGCAGCCCTGGCGGTGACACTACCTGCGCTGGCGGCGCAGCAAACCAAGGCACAGACGCCCGCTTCCACCGGAGGCAAAAGCGATGGCAATGCCAGTGGTTCGGGGATGATCACAGTCAAGGACGGTACACAGATTTTCTATAAGGACTGGGGCAGCGGCCAGCCGATCGTGTTCCACCATGGCTGGCCGCTTTCCAGCGATGACTGGGATGGGCAAATGCTGTTTTTCCTCAGCAAGGGCTTCCGTGTCATCGCCCACGACCGCCGTGGACATGGCCGTTCGTCGCAGACCGCTGTCGGCAACGAAATGGACACCTACGCCGCCGACGTCGCTGAACTGATGGCGCACCTGAACATCAAGAACGCCGTGCACGTCGGCCACTCCACCGGCGGCGGTGAAGTGGCACGCTATGTGGCGCGTCATGGTCGCGGCCGCGTGGCCAAAGCGGTGCTGATCGGTGCCGTACCACCGATCATGCTGCGCACTGCGAACAATCCGGGCGGCATTCCATTGGACGTCTTCGATGGCTTGCGCAAAGCCGTGGCGGACAATCGCACCCAGTTCTATCGCGACTTTCCGAGCGGGCCGTTCTACGGTTTCAATCGCCCGGGCGCGAAAGTTTCCGAAGCGATCATCGACAACTGGTGGCGCCAGGGCATGAACGGCGGCGCCAAGGCGCAGTACGACTGCATCAAGGCCTTCTCGGAAACCGACTTCACCGATGACCTGAAAAACATCGATGTGCCGACGTTGGTGCTGCACGGCGAAGACGACCAGATCGTACCGATCGCCGACTCGGCGCACCTGTCGATCAAACTGCTCAAGCACGGCACGCTGAAAACCTACCCGGGCCTGCCCCATGGCCTGTGCACGAC
Organism: Pseudomonas sp. NFX98; assembly: GCF_047784845.1. Taxonomy (NCBI): domain Bacteria; kingdom Pseudomonadati; phylum Pseudomonadota; class Gammaproteobacteria; order Pseudomonadales; family Pseudomonadaceae; genus Pseudomonas; species Pseudomonas sp. NFX98. The sequence continues at coordinate 285,888 of NZ_JBLNNF010000002.1, forward strand.
CAATGGTGACGTGATCAACGCGGACCTCCTGGCGTTCATCAAGGCTTGACCTCCTTGGGCTGCGACTGCACCGCAAGAGCCGGCTCATGATGAACATCATGGCCGGCTCTCCGTGCGCCAAAGCAAAGTGCCTGGCGCTCTGGGCAACCACGCTCGCGATCTTCGTCGTCGATACCCTCACGGAGCTCGATATCGCGGTGGCGGTGCTGTACGTCCTGGTCATCATGATGGCCATGGACTCGTGCTCGATCCGCGGGTTGCGCCGGGTTGCACTGACCTGCGCGGTGTTGACGACTGCCGCGTTCTGCTTTTCCCACCTCGATCATCCGTTCAGCGCCGCGCTGGCCCGCTGCCTCGTCAGCCTGACGGCCATCGGCATTGCCACTTGGCTGGCCTTGAAAAACCGCCGCACCAGCGATGAACTACAGGAACAATTCAGTTTGCTAGCCCATACCCGTGATGTCGAAGCGCAGCTGCACCGTGCGCAAATCGAACTCGCTCATATCAGCAGAAACACCACGATGGACGAGCTGGCAGCGTCCATCGCCCACGAAGTGAATCAACCCTTGGCCGCGATCACTTCCAGTGCCGAAGCGGCCCAGCGCTGGCTCGACCGCCCCAGCCCCGACATCAAGGAAGCCGGGACAGCTATCGCCCGGGCGGCCAGTAATGCGCGCCGCGCGGCCGAGGTGATCAAGCGTATTCGCGACCTGACGCGCAAAAGCGATTCGCACTACGAAGAAGTGGATCTAAAATCCGTAGTAGTGGACTCGCTCGCCCTGCTTGACCGGGAAATCCAGAGTCATCAGGTGCGATTGTCGTGCACGTTCGAACATCAGTCGCCCAAGGTATCGGGCGACCGGATCCAGCTCCAGCAGGTGGTGATCAACCTGATCATGAACAGCCTGCAGGCCATGAGTGGCCACAACGAATTGCCCGGGGAGCTGCACGTGCGAATACAGGCGAAAGAGAGTCAAGCGGTGGTGGAGGTACGCGATAACGGCCCAGGGATTGACCAAAATCACCTTGCGCTGCTGTTTGATGCGTTTTTCACAACCAAAGAAGATGGCATGGGGATCGGATTGTCCATCTGCCGCTCAATCATCGAGTTGCATGGTGGATGCATAAAGGTAGACAGTCAGCCTGACCACGGCGCGACCTTCTCGTTCTCCCTCCCAGCTTCGACAACGGATACCCAACCATGGACATAGCGCCACGATTCATCATCCATGAGACCGCCCACTGGGTACTCAACCACCACATGACGACCAAGCTGCCCGGCTATCTGGTGCTGGGGACGCGGCACCCGGTGCGTTCGTTGTCGGACCTGCCCGAAGGCGCTTTGGTCGAGATGGGCGTGCTGCTCGCCAAAGTGCAGAAAATCCTGCAACTGGAGCTGCAGCCAAAGTGGCTCTACATCAGCCGCTTTGGCCACGACCCGCGCTTCCCGATCCACTTTCACTACATCCCGGTGTACCACTGGGTCGAAGAACTGTTCTGGCAGGATGAGCGCTATCGACTGCTGAGAAACTTCGGCGCGGTCAGCCCTCAGACGCAGACCGATGGCGCGGAAATGACCCTGTTCATCTGGCGCGAATTTGGTGAAAGCCCTGAGCCGCCGAGTATCCAGGGACCGTCGATCGAACAGATCATCGATCGCCTGCGGGTCGCGTTCGGCGCGCAGGATAATTACCTTTTGGTTGGAAAGGCTCACGCTAAAGCCTGACGGTTCTATACGTGCGTATGGTATCGAACGCGCTGCGTCGAAAGGCACACTGATTCCCCGGGCGATCTGACCCAGGCAATCGGAGAACGGCCATGACAACGCAACCGAACCTAACCATCCAGAACGATGGAATACATCAGAAAAGCAACGGTCAGCACGACACCTCACTCGCCTCCGGGTCGGGGTTCGAGGAGTTGGTGCCTTCGCGCTATGCGGTGCGGGTCGGCGAAATCGACGTGCTGGTGATCAGCGATGGCGTGCTGCCGCTGCCGACCACGACGATGTCCACCAACGCCGACCCAGCGGCCCGCGCAGCCTGGTTCAAGGACATGTTCCTGGGGCCGGACTCGTTCGATTGGGCACTGAACGTGCTGGTGATTCGCAGCGGCGACCAGACCATCCTCGTCGACGCTGGACTGGGCGGGCAGTTTCCCGGTTTCCCCCGCGCCGGTCAGTTTCCCAAGCGACTGGAGGCCGCCGGTATCGACTTGGGGTCCGTGACCGACGTGGTGATTACCCACATGCACATGGACCATATCGGCGGGCTGCTCGTCGACGAAGTGAAGAACCGCCTGCGTCCGGATGTGCGAATCCACGTGGCGGCGACCGAGGTCGAGTTCTGGAAGTCGCCCGATTTTTCCCTCACCTCCATGCCGTCGCCGGTGCCGGACGTCCTGCGGGCAACCGCCAATGAATTCATGAAAGAATTCCACAGCAAGCTGCGCACCTTCGAAGATGAATACGAGGTGGCACCGGGCGTGGTCGCCAGACTCACCGGCGGCCATACCCCGGGGCACTGCGTGGTCTACGTGACATCCGGTGGCGAACGGTTGACCTTCGCCGGCGATGCCCTGTTTCCGGTTGCCTTCGAACACCCCGACTGGCACAACGGCTTTGAACACGACCCCGAGGAATCGGTGCGCGTTCGGGTCCGCCTGATGCAAGAGGCGGCGGCGAGCGGTGAGCTGTTTGTCGCCACTCACCTGCCATTCCCCTCCGTTGGCCGCGTGGCCGTCGACGGTAATGCGTTTCGCTGGGTCGCGGCCTTCTGGGATTACTGATCGCCGCCTGGACGGCGAACTCGCGTTTGATGATCGAAGTTGTACCAGGCCGTCTAGACTAAACAGCGCACACTCGAAAACACGCCTTTAGCGCTCTGGATTCAGGGGAAACGCGATGACGAGCTTGAACACGCATCAATGCTCGTCATGGCTCCTCCCTGCCCTGCTGGCTATCAACCTTGCGCTAATCGCCGGGTGTGCAGGCAAAACAGCCACGCCTCGCTATGCGGCCTCGAACATAGGCTCTGCCTGCTACGCGAAAGCCCTGCCCACTGTCGGCGAAGGTGGCCTCGCCTGGGGCGACACCTTGAACATGGCTCGCCAGAAATCCCTGAGCAATTGCGCACGCTATGCGGGGCGATCCGGCGGTACGCCAAGTACCTGTCAGGTAGTGCTGGCAGAATGTAAGCACTGATAAACGGTTTTTCATTTGTGCGCCGCTTTTGCATTTCTGTGCGACAGATCCCACTTCAGGGGCTCCCGTTTCACGTTCTCATGGTGTTAGTTTGGAAATGTTTCTGATTAAAAGATCAGATATTTCCCACAAACCACCTGCAAAGGAATGCCTCCAGAAATGGAATTTTCACTCAAGCACCTGGCCGCGACCACCCTGATGCTCGCCAGCCTCTCGTCGTTCACCACCGCTGCCCACGCCAACATCACGCCGCAACAGAGCGCGATCATCCTCAAGACATTCAGTGATGCCTCGGTCACGGATTTCAGGCAATTCCTCGGGAGCCTGGCCAAGAGCGACATCGCCAAGACCGACGACCTCGGCGCGGCCATCAGCGCCTTCCTCGACAACAAGACGCTGACCGCCGAGCAGCAAAACGAAATCCATCGCCTGCTGGGCCTCTATACGCGCGTGAAGTACGGCAGCGCGGCCACCGAAACCCTGAAGGAGTTGGTGGCCATCCCGACCATGCGCGTTGACGGCGTTGCCCAGCACGACAATCCCGAGTTCATCAAGATCGCCGAGAAGATCAAGGGCCTGGCCCAGGCGTTTAACCTGAACTTCCGCAACGTCGACAACCGCGTCTATGAAATCTCCCTGGAAGGCACTGGCGATGAAGTCGTGGGCATTCACGCCCACGCCGACGTGGTGCCGGTGACGCCGGAGAACTGGGTGCTGAAGGATGGCACCCGCCTCGATCCGTTCAAGGTCACTTTGATCGGCGACCGCATGTATGGCCGCGGCACCGAGGATGACAAGAACGGCATCGTGGTCGCGATGTACGCCATGAAAGTCATCAAGGAAGAGAAGCTGCCGCTGGCACGCAACTTCAAGCTGCTGGTCGACACCACCGAAGAAACCACGGGCGACGCCATCCCTTACTACTTCGAACGCAACCCGACGCCCAACTACAACCTGGCGCTGGATGGCGGCTATCCGGTGGTGATCGCCGAGAAAGGCTACGGCACCGTCATGGCCAGCTTCGCCAAGCGCGCTGGCGAAGGCAAAGGCGCAGAAATCACCTCGATGACCGGTGGCCTGGCCACCAACCAGATCCCGTCGAAATCTGTCGCCACGCTGGTGACCGACAAGCCCGCCGAACTGGCCGCGGCCCTGCAAACGGCCGGCGCGGAGTACGTCAAACGCAATGGCGGCAACTTCGAGATCGCCGCCAAGGTCGACGGCAAGGACGTCAAACTGACCGTCACCGGCGTTTCCGCCCACTCCTCCGAACCCGAGTCCGGGGTCAACCCGGTGGCGCGGCTGCTCCACTTCATCAATGGTCCGGACGGCAAGGTCGCGCTCAAGCACAACCAGATCACGGACGCTGCTCGCTACGCCGCCGACAACTGGGGCCTGGACTACCTGGGCAACAAACTGGGCGTTGGTTTTTCCGATGAGTTCATGGGCCCGCTGACCACCTCCCTGACTTATGTCGGCGTGGATGACAAAGCCTTCAAACTCGCGGTCAACCTGCGTGTGCCAAAGGGCAAGTCGCCGGAAACGCTCAAAGCGGAAATCGCCGGAAAACTGGACGCCTGGAGCAAGAAGACCCAGATCGCACCGGCCTTCGACTACTCGATCGCCGAACCGATGTACCGCAACCCTGAGGGTGAATGGGTCAAGGCCCTGCTCGCCGTGGCCAGCGAAAACCTCGGCATGGAACACAAATTCGGCACCTCCGCCGGCGCCACGTCGGTGCACGAATTGCCTAACGGCGTGCAGTTCGGCCTGGCCATGCCCGACGTCAAATACACCGGCCACAACGACAACGAGTTCAAGACCACCGAGCAGTTCTTGCTGGACTTGCAGATCGTGACCGAAATGATGGGGCGCATCGGGCAGTTGCCGAAGCTTTGATCGATTGTTCGGACCCGCCGTTTGGCGGGTCCGATTTTTCATTTCCCTCCACCATTGCCCCCCACGCCCTTGTAGGAGCCGAGCTTGCTCGCGATGGCGGCGTGTCAGCTACATTAATGCTGGCTGACACACTGCTATCGCTAGCAGGCTAGCTCCCACAGGGGGAAATGTGTTTGACGGACTACTCAGGTGGATCAATCTGATCCAGCACCCGGTTCGCGGTTATCTCCGCCAGCATCACACTGTTGGAAATACCCAGCAGCGCATTGCGTGATTCACCGTCCAGGTGATCCACCAACTGATGGACCATCACATCCACTGAGGCCAGGGTCTCGACCAAATAAACGGCCAGGGTTTCGAGCGTCACCTCAGGGTCGACGGTGAAGAGGCTGCTGACGGTGCGCGGTGTGGCTTTGATATCGGCGGTTGAGGGGAAATGAAAGTCGAGGGCGCGTTCGGCGGCTTCGTTGAGTTTTTTGGAATCGGGGCTTTCGTAGGGTGAGGCTGGATCAGAGTCCGGAGGGTTTGGTGTGACTTTGAACATGATTTTCTTTTCCTGTTTGCAGCCACTCCATCGCTGCTAAACGAGGGGTGGCGGCTGTGCGCAGGTTAGCAGACCGGGGAAAAGAAGAAAGCCGGCGCGCCCGAGGGCGCCCTGCGCACAGCCACCATCAAATACAGGCATGGGAATACCTGTCTGACGGACACTCGTGCGGTCTTCTAATGCCACAGGCTGCTAAACCCGGTCACTGGGAATCAGTGACGGGAATCAAGTTACCAATGGCCCCAAAAGCGCACAAGCCGGCGGATTCTGGCGTACCCGTAGGCAACGGCGCAAGGTCTTGTAGCTTGCAGGAAGTATCCTTAAACGCTTTTAAACAGCCGCTCTCGGTTCAGATACCGATCTTCAGTTATCAGGTAACCCACCCTTCGACAACGCACTCTTCACGTACAGCAACGCCCGATGAAAAACCGGATGACACTGAGCAAATGGCAAGTCATCGAGGGAAGCCCAGAAAAAGCTGAAGACATGGCCATGGTCGTCTAGCGTGCAGTGCGTCCACTGTTCAGGCAACGGCAAATGCGCTTCACAAAGTTGAAATGACCATACCTGGTCCAAGTGCCCTGCAATCCAATTGCCCATATCGCAGACAACCGTGGCGGCTTCGATGCCGGACTCTTCTCTCAATTCACGTAATGCCGTCTGAGCGGGTGTTTCACCGGACTCGATCGTGCCTTTGACCAATTGAACCCCCGCCTGCGGATAGCGGAACAGCAGAATGCGTGGGACAGGCGTATTCGAAAGAATTATGGGACAGGCTTTGTTGGGTGACATGCGATCTCCTTATCGACGCTGAAGCAAATGGTACTGCCCTGGCCCGCCTCCACGATGGGTCAGCTGCTGTCCTCGTGCAAAGGCAGACACCGGCCACGAGTGGAAAGCTGATCACGCGTCATCGGTAGAGCTAATAGGGTCACATTGCACCCTGCGTCCAACCTCGGGGGCAATCTGATACGGTTTTTTATTGTAAATCTGAGCCTTTTTTTGGCTTTGACCTTTTCTTATAAAGTGCGCCCGACCCACTCATAGAAAGTGATCGTCCGCACGCTATCTCCGGCCCTGTGAATATCGATGACCTCGAGAGCAGGTGCCCAGTTTGAATAGCCGCTTCAAGTACTTTCAGCAAGACACTCCCCGAGCCTCGATTTGATGTTTGCTAAGCACCGCAGTGTCCCGTTTGACTACGGCTCGACGGTTTCACGCCAGACACTCTTAACCCGCGCGGCCTCACCCCTTCGCCCATATCGGCAAGAACAACATCGAGCCTTCCAACCGGGAACGATCTGCCCGTACGATCATTCTAAAAAGCTACTACGCTCTGGTCACTATTGAAAAATTCACCCCACTAGCAAAGTGACAGAGACCTAATCTCAGATTTATCACCTGGAGTGTTATGTCGAAGCCTGACGCATTTATCACTGCCCTCGAAGCCCCATTAAATTCAAGCGTTGCGCTCACCAGAGCCTCATTGTTCAAGTTCGCTGGGTTACTGGGCACCGTATTCATCCTCGCTACGGGCATGCTGGTTTTTGTAGCGAAAAATCTCGATAGCACCGAAGAATCCAGGAGCGCTTTCTACGCCGAAAAAGCTGTTCAGACGCTTGAAAAAAATCTTCGATCCACCATCAAGGATTACTCCTTTTGGGGCGACGCATACAAACATCTGCACAAAACCGTGGATACGGATTGGGCGTTTGCCCGACAGAACCTTGGCCCGACGCTTTATTCCGATTTTGGTTTCACTGGCCTATTCGTAGTAAACGCAGCAGATCGGAGTGTCTACTCGGTCGTAAAAGGTGAGCTGACGACCGTTGAAGCTGCGGGCTGGTTGGGACAACCTTTAGCGCCGGTGCTCGACCAGGCTCGTCGAGGCGCAGACAGTGAGACGCCGGTAACTACTTTCCTCAATGTTCGCGGCGTTCCTACTCTCGTTGCCGCTGCGGCTATAACCCCGGGAGCGGATCCCACTGTCCAATCGGAAAATGGGCCATCGTCGGTACTGCTTTTCGTGGAAACACTGGACAACGTCAAGCTGCAGGCAATCGGAAGTGATTACGGAATCGAAGGATTGCACGTCGCTACACCTGACGAGATCCACAAGGAATCCATCCTGCTGCTAGGCGACAACGGAGCGGCCGGTGGATTGCATTGGGAACCGGCAAAGCCCGGGGTCCGATTGTTGAGTTTTATGCTTCCATTGATTGCCACAGCGGCTCTTCTGGTAGGCCTCATGATATGGGCCATTCTTCGACGTACGACCGCTGCCGCCAAAGCACTTGATTGCAGCTATGCCCATTTGCAAACAAGCCAGGTAGCCCTCGCCGAGAGTGAAGCCCGTTTTCGAGATATCGCGGAAGCAAGCTCCGATTGGATCTGGGAAGTAAATCAGGAATGGCGCTTCACCTACCTCTCTGAAAGATTTGAAAGTGTTACAGGGCTATCTCGAGAGGCCTGGATCGGTGCAAAAATTGATGACCTGCTTCGCATGGAGTTCGGCGCCATATCTCAATGGCTCAGCATCCCGGGTCGCCGTCACAACATCAGCGTGCAATGTTCTTACGTCGATACGAAAGGCACTGCGCGAATTGCACGATTATCGGCACGGGGACTCGTCGACCACGGATTTCGGGGTACGGCGACCGACATAACGGACGAGGTGGAGGCGCGTCGGCGTATTGAATATCTTTCGCAGCATGACGCGCTGACAGGGCTCCCAAACAGGACAAGGTTGCAGGAGTTTCTAGACGGCAAACTCAAAGCTGCGCCTACCCCCGAGCATCCCCTCGTGATGCTTATTTTAGACCTTGATCGATTTAAACCGGTAAACGACCTTCTCGGTCATGCAGCCGGTGATGAGGTGCTCAATGAAGTCTCCCGCCGGCTAGGTGAGTGTGTGCGCAGCGGAGATCTCGTGGCGCGGATTGGCGGCGATGAGTTCGTGTTAATTCTTAATGATGTGAGCTCAGCTGAGGAAGTAGAAACGGCATGCCGGCGGTTGATTGATTCGATTGAAAAACCAGTCACCGTCGAGGATCAAGAGGTTTTTGTCAGCGCCAGCATCGGAATTTCAATGGCACCTAACGATTCATCGCAAGCAACAGAACTCCTCCGATACGCGGACATCGCCTTGTACGAAGCAAAATCCGCTGGTCGAAATACCTGGCGATTTTATGCAAATGAAATGAACACCAAGATCATCGAACGCCGACAGCTCGAAAACGATCTTCGCTATGGAATAAAACACGGTGAGCTGCGTCTCCATTTCCAGCCCCGCTATCGCCTTGCTGACGGCCAGATGGTCGGCGCGGAAGCGCTTGTACGCTGGCAGCATCCTAAACGAGGCCTTATACCCCCCGATCGGTTTATTCCTATCGCTGAAGAGACCGGACTAATCCTTGCGCTGAGTAACTGGGTGCTCACAACCGCTTGCGAACATGCGGCCCGCTGGTCAAAAAATCTGTTTGTTTCAGTCAATCTCTCTCCGACCGAGTTTCAACGCGGCAATTTGGTTGAACGGATAGAGAAGGCAATCACAACAACGGGACTTCAAGCGCAACGCTTGGAATTGGAGGTGACCGAGAGTGTCATGCTTGAAGACGCATTGGTTGCTCTAGAGGTGATGCGAGCGCTGAAGCGGGTAGGTGTACGTCTTTCAATGGACGACTTCGGGACTGGCTATTCTTCGCTCAGTTATCTGCGCTCGTTCCCGTTTGACGGCCTCAAAATAGACCGCAGCTTTGTCAGCCGTCTGGGGGAAAGCGAGGAGGACAGGTCTATCATTCAAGCCATCGTAGGGTTGGGCCGCGCTTTATCTTTGACCGTAACGGCCGAAGGCATCGAGACCGGTCTGCATCTGGACTTGCTCAATGAGGCTTGCTGCGAAGAGGGTCAAGGATATTTCCTGAGTAAACCGTTAAGTAGTGAAGATTTTGAGTTTTTGCTGAATGCCGAACAGGAGTTGGGTAGCTAACGTTGCGTGGGAAAGCTACTCGCGCCAGACGCACAACTACTTTTCGTCCAAGTTCGCTATGGGTCGGTTTCAGCCGGTCGCGACAGGCGGAAATCGGTTAGAAGCGGCCCGTCGAGGCAAGGACCAAACGACCGGGCCCTGCTCCTTTGGGATCACAGCACTTTACCCTCGCAACAATCTCCGGTATCGCACCGCTAACCGCCCCCTTAAAAACATATAAAAATCCAGAACCCAGCCTACAAACATATGAATTTTTATCGATGTTTGGCTGCTTTAAGCTGCGTGCACTCCTCATGAAGGAGCCCGTTTCGTCGGTACGCCTGCGCCAAGGGCGATCCTAAAAACAATCTGTCTGCCGACCAAGGAATTTCTATGTCACCTAGCTTCGCACGCAGCCGTGCCGGTCATTGCGCACCGAACAGCGCTCCCGCTTCTGTTGGAGGTGGGCAATGACCTCCCCGCTTTCCCGGCAAAACGCCGATGAATCGCTGTTGCACAGTCAAGGCTATGCCCAAGAACTGCACCGCGGCCTGTCGCTCTGGTCTTCGTTTTCCGTCGGTTTCGCCACGGTCTCTCCGGTGGTGGGTATTTACTCGGTGATGTCGCTGGGCGCCATGAGTGCCGGGCCTTCCTGGGTCTGGATCGTCCCGCTGTGCCTGGCGTTGCAGTTGCTGGTGGCGCTGGTGTATGCCGAACTGGCTTCGCAGTACCCGCTGGCCGGCGGGTGCTACCAATGGGTCAAGCGTCTGGCGGGCGACCGTTGGGCCTGGTTCACCGGGTTCATGTACCTGGCCTCCGCGCTGGCTTCCCTGACCACCGTGGCCTATCTGGGCGGTTTCTGGTTGTGGTTGTTTTTCACCGGAGAGCCACCCGCCGCGAACGCTCAAGTGTTCAGTGGCGCCGTGCTGTTGTTGCTGGGCCTGGGTGTGAACCTTTTTGGTATCAACCCACTCAAGTACTTCGTGAATGCCGGCATCATCGCCGAGGCCATTGCCTCCATCGGCATTGGCGTGTTGTTGCTGCTGTTTTTCCGTAACCATTCACTCTCGCTGTTGTTCGAAGGCCTGGCCTCTACCCAGGGCTCTGAAGGTTCGTACCTGTCAGGCTTTCTGACGGCCATGGCGGTCGGTGGCTGGGCGTTCCTCGGTTTCGACGCCTGCTCGCAGGTTTCCGAAGAAACTGCCGACGCCCGAACATCGACACCCCGTGCGATCCTGCGCTCGATGATTCTGGTCGGCCTGACCGTGATGCTCACCGCCTTCGCCGTCACCCTGTCGTACACCGATACTGCCGGCATGGTGTCCGGCCAGATCATCGACCCGGTCACCCCAGCTGTTGTCGACGCCTTTGGCGCCTGGTCCGAGCGGCCATTCGTAGGCATCGTGCTGGTGGCATTCATCGCCTGCATCGTCTCGGTCCAGACCTACATCGGTCGTGCCGTGTTCGGCATGGCCCGGGATTCCATGCTGCCAGCCTCGACAGTGCTGCGTCGGGTGGACAAGCGCAAGGTGCCTTTTGCAGCAATGGTGTTCAGCACGCTGTTCGCCAGCTTCGGCCTGGCCTTGGGCTTGAACGCAACTGCCGTCGGCACGCTGATCGCGTTCGGCAGCGGTGGTTTCTTCGTAGTATTTCTGATCGTCGTCACCTGCGCATTGCTCGCTCGCCTGAGCGGCAAATGGAAAGCCGAGCCGGGGACCTTCACCCTTGGGCGCTGGGGCATCGCGGTCAATCTCGCGGCGTTCCTCTGGCTAGTATTTGAAAGCATCAACGTCGCCTGGCCACGGGAGTCGCTCGCACCGCCGGGAGCGCCATGGTTCCAAGTCTGGGCAGTAATCCTGGTTTTCTCGATCCTCGCGGTGCTGGGCCTGATCTACATGTTCCGCGCCAAGCCTTACCTGCGTACCAGCCCACTGCTGCGTACCGAATAACACTCTCGTTTTGTCGTGCGGGGCCCGTCCACCCGAGGCCTCGCTGATCTGGAGTTTCTGATGTCTTCTCTTCACTATTGGAACTACCCCACGGAGATTTTCTGTGGGCCTGGTGCGCTGGATGCATTGGCCGAGCGCTGCAAACTGCATGGCATGAGCAACCCCTTGCTGGTCACCGACCCTGGCATGCTCGCGCTGGAGCCGATGGTGCTGATCAAGGCCCATTTGCAGCAAGCCGACATCAAGTTCGCCGTGTTCAGCGAAATCGCCAGCAACCCGAGCCTGGACGACGTCGCCAGGGGTGTTGCGGCGTTCAAGGCCGGCCAGCACGATTCGCTGATCGCCCTTGGCGGCGGCAGTGCCATGGATGCCGCCAAAGGCATCAGCATGGCAGCCGTCGATGCCCAAGGCGTGGAGCAGTACGAATGGTCCAGCGTCATTGCCCACTTTCCAAGCCTGGCGGACTTCCCGCACCTGAATCTGCCTCGCCTGATCGCCTTGCCGACCACCGCGGGTACAGGTTCCGAACTGGGCCGTGAAGCCGTGCTGACCGACAGCGAACAGAACATCAAGCGCGTGATCAGCCACCCAGAACTGTTGCCGGCCAGCGTCATCCTCGACCCGGTCCTGACCCGCGGCCTGCCGCCTGCGCTGACCGCCGCCACCGGCATGGATGCGCTGACCCACCACATTGAAGCCTTTTGCTCACCGCTGTATCACCCGATGTCCTCCGGTGTCGCGGTGGAAGGCATTCGCCTGATCCAGCAGCACCTATGCAACGCCCATCGCGATGGCGACGACATGGTTGCGCGCGAAGGCATGCTGGTGGCGTCCGCCATGGCTGCCGTGGCCTTTCAGAAAGGCCTGGGTGGTGTGCACGCCCTCGCCCACCCGCTGGGTGCGCGTTATCACAAACATCACGGGCTGTTGAATGCGATCCTGCTGCCCTACGTGCTGGTCGCCAACCGCGAGACCATCAGCACCGATATCGCGCGACTGGCGCGCTACCTGGAATTGAAGCAGCCGGATTTCGACGGATTCCTCAACTGGGTACTGGAGTTGCGGCAACGCCTGGGCATAGCTCATACCCTGCGGGACATCGGCCTCGACGCAGAAGAAGCCGCTTGGGTGGGCGAGCAGGCGCTGGCGGATATTTCCTCTTCGGACACCAACGCCCGCGTACTCAGCGCTGCCGATTACAGCCAGATTTTTCGCAACGCCGTGTATGGCGTCCTGTCGGGAGTCAAGCCATGACCGCCGCCCAGTACATCAACGGCCAGTGGCTGAGCGGCGAAGGCGCCGAGCAGATCAGCGTCTATGACCCGTCCCTCGGCCAGCCCTTTGCCGAACTGAAAACGGCCAGCGCCGCGCAGGTGGATCAGGCCGTCGCCGCTGCCCGCCACGCCCTGCCCGCGTGGCGCAACCTCGGCGCCGACCGGCGTGCCAGTTACCTGAGAGGTTTCGCCTCGCAACTCGAACAGCGCCGCGAGGCATTGATCGCCCTGCAAATGCAGAACAACGGCAAGCCCCGCCATGAGGCCGTCGTCGACATCGACGACGCCGTGGCCACCTTTACCTACTACGCAGGCCTGGCGGAAGGTCTGGCGGAGCAGCCATCAAGGGAAGTAACGCTGGCCGTGCCCGGTTTCACCGCCCATACCCGCCTGGAACCACTGGGGGTGGTCGGCTTGATCGTGCCTTGGAATTTTCCCCTGGTCACCAGCGCCTGGAAAATCGCCCCGGCCTTGGCTGCCGGCTGTACGGTGGTACTCAAGCCCTCGGAAATCACCCCCCTGATCGAACAGACCTACGGCCAGATCGCCGATGTCCTGGGGTTGCCGGCGGGTGTGTTGAACATTGTTTGCGGCAAGGCCGAAACGGGCGCGGCGTTGAGTAACCATGCCGGCATCGACAAGTTGTCGTTCACCGGCAGCAATGCCGTCGGTACCCAGGTCATGCGCAGTGCCGCGGCCCATTGCCGCCCGGTCACCCTGGAGTTGGGTGGCAAGTCGGCCATTGTGGTGTTCGACGATTGCGATCTCGACCAGGCGGTGGAATGGATCGTCGCCGGCATTTGCTGGAACGCCGGGCAAATGTGTTCGGCCACCTCGCGCCTGCTGGTCCAGGACTGCATTGCTGACGCCCTGCTGGAGCGCTTGAAGGTTGCCTTCGAAACGCTGCGCGTGGGTAACCCCTATGACGAAGTCGACATGGGCCCTCTGACCAGTCAGGCGCAATGGTCCAAGGTGGCCGAGTACTTCGTTATTGCCCGGGCCGAAGGACTGCATTGCCTGGCCGGTGGCGAAACCCTGCGCGACCCTGGCTGGTTCGTCAGCCCGACCTTCTACGCCGATGTCCCGCTGAACAGCCGCCTGTGGACCGAGGAAATCTTCGGCCCGGTGCTGTGCAGCCATCGCTTCAGTACAGAGGAAGAAGCACTGGCCCTGGCCAACGACAGCCGTTTCGGTCTGGTGGCCACGGTGATCAGCACCGACCTGGTGCGTGCCGAACGGGTCGCCGCTGCACTGGACGTCGGCCACGTCTGGATCAACTCGATCCAGGCCGTGTTCGTCGAAACGTCCTGGGGTGGAACCAAAGGCAGCGGCATCGGTCGCGAACTTGGGCCCTGGGGCCTGTCAGCCTATCAATCGGTCAAGCACGTAACCCGCTGCCTTGGTTGATTTCGGTTTCACAGCCCGTGTTCGGCCAACAGGTCGGCGATAAAGGCGCGAACGGCTTCGCTTTGCGGGTGCCCCACGTGTGTGATCATGCTGTGCTGTACCTCATAGCGTAACGTCGCTGGCTGCAAGGCGCGCATTTGCCCACTTTGCAGCCAGGGCTGGGCGTAATGCACCGGAAGATACCCCAGATGGGTCCCGGCCAACACGCCATGGGCGACCGCTTCCATGTGGTGCGCCGTGGCTGAAGCGCGATCTGGTGCAATGGGCAGCACCTGGTCGGCGGGCAGGAAGCCATGGCGGATCCAGTCGCTGGCCTTGAGCTGTTCCAAGCTCGGCGCCTCGACACTGAACAGCGGGTGAGCCTGACCGCAGAAAATGCCGATTTCCTCCGCGTACAGCGGCTGGTAATTCAAGGTCGGCAATGGGCGGCTGAAATAGGAAATGGCGACGTCCAGATTCCCATCTATCACCGCCAATTCGAGTTCGGTGGGCGAGTTCACGAAGATGTGCAAGTGCATGTCGTGTTCACGCTGATAAAAACGTGCGATGGCCGCGTCGATTCGAGCTGTTGGCAAGGTCGCGATATTATCTGCCAAGCCCAGGTAAAGCTCCCCCACCAGCCGACCGGCAAGATCCTGCGCTTCATTGCGAAACGCATCAACCGCGCCGAACAATACCGATGAAGCCTTGAGAATCCTCTGGCCTTTTTCGGTCAACCGAAAGCCGCCCTTTCCCCGCTCGCAAATCCGGTACCCCAAGCGTTTTTCCAGGCCGGAAATGTGCGTACTGATGTTCGACTGGCTCATGTTCAATTCGGCCTGGGCAGCCGTGAATCCCCCGCATTTCACCACGATGGAAAAAATACGCAGCAGCCGCAAATCCATGTCCGTAATGTTTCTGAGCACAGCGCTTCTCGACAGATTGGAAAATCTTTCGCACGCGCCATCGGGCACGAACATGAGCAGGGACACACAATGACTTACTGAAACTGTATGTCACCGAAGCATACAGCCACAATAGTATCGAGGAGGCGTTGAGGTACTACAACGTCAGCAATCGGCCAAATTAAGCCGATGCTGACCGGCAGTTATGGGTCGTTTTCAGCCGGACGCGACTAGTCGAAAACGACCAAGGCGGCCACCCAACCATGTATGACGTAACGTTAAGTCCTTAAGAAGGGGCTGTTCCTATTCACGCTATTAGTCTGTTGGATCCGAAATCAGACGAAGCAAGCGGTAAAAGTCACAGATTGGACTAAACCTAACCCTAGGCATATCCCAAGCAGTCTCAAGCGTGTGACCTGTGCGCCATTCAAATCGCGCGTAAATCCTGGGTGAATGGACGCTTCTGAGGGGAATCTCGACGGTGTACTTCGAGGGTTCGCAAAGGGAGTTGATCACAATGGCTCAGCACTTGAATTCAACCGGTTTGTTCATTCAGCCCTCGCAGATAATGAAAATCAGCACCACGTATCCCCACCATTTTCTGACGAAAATCGCCGTGGGTGGCGTCAGCCCTGAATGGCTCCTGCGGCTGCAAATCGCCGCCACGGTAGCACTGTTGGCCGGGATAGATGCGCCCGTTTGGGCCGTTGATTGCCCGTCGCCGGCGGCGGCCAGCAATACGAGTTGCACAGTGCCAGCCGGCACAAGCGTGACCGTCAACACCGCGAACGGCGCCGGCCTGAACGCCAGCGGTGCGCTGGGGCAGATCATCGGGGATGGCATCACGGTCAATCTGGGAGCCGCGACCACCACCGGCGCCATGGCATTGCAAGGCGCCTCCATCAGTTTTAACGCGAGTACCCTCAGCACCACCTCTGTTGGTGCGGCCGCCAATGGCCAGATCGGTTTAGGTGCGTCAGGCGTGGGCAGCAACGTCACGGCCACGGGCACTACGATCGACCTCACACCCAACACCGGTAACACCCTGAATATGCGCGGCGCAGCGGCGGACACCCGCGGCATTCTGGCGCTCACCAACACCGTGGTGGTGGTCACCGGCGGCAATGGCACCGGTAATTACGGTCTGGCCGCGACCGGAGCCGGTAGCCAGATCAACTTCTCGGGCGGTTCGGTCAGTACCAACTCCCGCGGAGCCTTTGGAGCCTTGGCCGAAAACGGTGGTGTGATTAGCTTAGTCAACGGCGCGCAGATCACCGCCGCCGGGGCGCAGGACGTGACCACACTGGCCGGCAGCCATGCGCTTTACGCGACCGGTGCGGGCAGTCAGATCAATGCCACGAACATCGCCGCCAGTACCTCTGGCACCAATGCCTCAGTGGCGCTGGCCAACGCCGGCGGCGCCCTGGTCTTGACCAGTAGCTCATTCACCAACACGGGCGCCAGCAACATCGACAGCACCCCGAATGCCGGTGTGCGGGCCGTCAACGGTGGCAAGATCGTGATGAGCGGCAGCGGCAGCGCAATTACCACCAGTGGCGTGCGCGGTTTCGGGCTTTCCGTGGAGGGCGCAGGCTCCCAAGCCCAGGTCGCAGACACGGCCATACAGTTATCGGGAAGCCGCGCCTTCGGGATTTCCATCAAGGCTGGCGGCACTGCGCAGGTGAACAACAGTAGCGTCGCACTGAACGGCAACACCGGCCCTTTTTCACCGGCGGTGCAGGTAGAAGGGATTGGCTCGACCTTGACGATGACCAACAGCAGCGTCAGCACCACGACCCCCACCGTCGCCGTAGCCGTAACAGCCCGGGATGGCGCCAGCCTCATCATCAGCAACAGCTCGATCACCACGACGGGCCCGAACTCCGCGGCGTTGACTGCCAGCAGCCTGACCGGCACTCCTGGCACGGTGACGGCCAACAACGTGACGATCACTACCAGCGGCGACGATAACGCTATGGGGGCGATCGCCGACCTCAACGGCACAATGACTATTAACGGCGGCACCATCACCACCAGCGGCAATCAGGTCCGGCAGTCGTCCTACGCCCACGGTCTTGGCGCGCGTAACCCCGGCGGCAACCTGACAGCGAACGGTACGGTGGTCCATACCTCGGGGCTTTCGGCCATGGGCGCCTGGTCCGACGATGGCGGTAAGTCGACCCTCAATGACGTCAGGATCACCACTGCAGGTGCGCTGGGCGTGGGGGTATTTGCGATAGCGGAACAGGTCGGCTCTCAATTCAGCGCCAATACCACGACCAACCGAACCACCGTGGAAACCATCGGGCTGAATGCCTACGGCGCACAGGCTCAATCGCGCAATGACCAACCGGTTAATATCGCCACTGTGAACTTGAACGACACTTTGATCACGACCCATGGGGCCGGTGCCTCCGGGCTTCGTGCGGTACTCGAGAGCTACGGTTCAATACCCACCGGTCGTGGCCAAGCCGATGTGGTCGCCAACCGCACCACGGTGCTGACTGAGGGCGTCGGCGCCCATGGAGCCTTTTCCCGCGACAATCCCACTTCGGTGACACTTAACCAGAGTTCGATCCAAACCAACGGGGCGACCGCCCACGGTGCGGTGACGGTCATCGGTGGGCGCATTAGCGGCACCGATACCTCGGTGGTGGCCCGCGGTGCCAACTCAATGGCGCTCTACGCCTTGGGTATACCCGGAGCGGTATCCACGGCCGACTTTACCCGCAGTTCTCTGAATAATAGTAGCGGACCGATTATCGGTGTAGCGGGTGATGCGAGCATCGCGCTGACCGACTCGACCGCGACAGGTGCCAGCGAGTGGCTGCGGGTAGGCACCCTCAACGACTTTCCTTTGCTGGCCGCATCACACCCGCCCCTTACCGGCCCATCCGACTTCCCGGACGAGATCACCGGCGCCCTGCCGCCCTTGCAGTCGCCCCCGGTCACAGCGCCTGCACCTCCTGTAGTCCCGGGACTGGCCACCATCACCCTCTCCGGTTCTACAGTGACGGGTTCAGCCTTCACCGCGCCCGGCAGCGTTTCCAACCTGACGTTGGCCAATAACAGCGTCTGGCGCATGACGGGGGACTCGAATGTGACCAACCTGGTCAACGACCCCAGCCTGATCGACTTCTCGCCGCCGGTGGGCGGTGTGTTCAAGACTCTGACCGTCAACAACTACAGTGGCGATGGCGCCATTGCGCTCAACACCTTCCTGCAGGAGGACGGCTCACCCTCGGACAAATTGGTGATCGACGGCGGTAGCGCGGCGCCACTGGTCACCGGCAACACCGCGCTGCTGATTCGCAACGCCCGGGATGCCAGCGGCGTACTCGGCCAGGGTGCGCTGACCACCGGCAACGGCATCCTCGTGGTGGATACGCAGAACGGCGGTACCACCGCCAGCGATGCCTTTCGCCTGGGCAATCGGGCCATCGCCGGCCCCTACGAGTACAGCCTGCATCGTTCCAGCGTGGATGCCACCAACGGCGAGGCGTGGTATCTGCGCTCCACAGCAGAGCCGGTCCCGTCCGACACCCCAACGCCCCCTAACCCGGTGGTACCGAACTTCCGTCCGGAAACCTCGCTCTATGGCGCCATTCCGGCCATGGCGCTGGTGTACAGCCGTGGCGTAATCGACACCCTGCACGAACGAGTGGCCGAAGAGCGGCGCATGCCCAACGATCCGCTGCCCAGGGAACACGAAGAAACTTACGGGCCGTCGCTTGGCTGGGGTCGGATGATCTTTCGCAATGGCGAACGCGAGAGCGGCCACAACGGCCCGTTTGGCGACTCCCCGGCCTACAACTACGACATGCAGGCGTTCCAGGTCGGCCTGGACCTGTATCGCGGCGAGGACACCGACGGTAGCCACGATCAGGCCGGCGTGTCCCTGGCCATCGGCCACATATCCGGCGGGGTCGATCACTACACCGGCGTCGGTGCCGGGGAAGACGAGCTGCGTGCGTACAGCCTGGGCGCCTACTGGACGCACTTCGGCCCCGACGGCGGCTATGTGGATGGCGTGCTGCAACTGCACCGCTTCGACATCGAGGCAAAACCGGGCGACATCGATGAGCTGGACACCCAGGGTTGGGGTTACACCGCGTCGCTAGAGGGCGGCTATCCGTTCCTGATCGACGAGGGCGATGACCAACACAAGAATGAAAACCTCTACCTCGAACCCCAGGCCCAACTGATCTATTCCCATATCGACCTGGATAACAGCGACGACATCGCCGCCGACGTGCGCTTCAAGGATGTCGACTCGCTGATCGGCCGCCTCGGCGTCCGGGCGTCCAAAGACTGGTTCCGCGAGAACGACAAGGGCGAGACCTTGCGCACCAACGGCTGGCTGCGCCCCAGTGTCTGGCATGAGTTCAAGGGAAAGCCCAAGACCGAGTTTTCCTCGGCCAACGGCTTCGTGCCCTTCGAAGCGGATGTCAGCGGAAGCTGGTGGGAAGCCAACCTTGGCGTGGATTACCAGGCGGACAAGAAGGTAACGTTCTTCATCTCCGCCGGTTATCAGAAGTCGTTTGATGGGGACAGCCATAGCTACGAGGGCATGCTTGGTGTGAAATACGATTTCTGACAAGGCCAGTGTCAGTTTTGGGCCGGCGCCCTTGGTGACACCGTTTGAACTATTTGCTCTCTTCGGCCTTTCCCTCCTGCATTTGAACGGAGGACTTGGTGCCATCGGTGTTGTCCTTGGTGGTGCTCTGTGAATTATCGAAGCAACCGTGCAGCATGAACAAACTGCAAAAGCTCAACCACAGGTAGAATTTTTTCATCATTTATCTCCTGGTCACGTAGCTGGTGAATGGGCCTGATCTTCTGACCAGGCGCATCCACTCATCCGACTCAAGCCGCTGGTTTGAGCACAACTTTTGTCCAGCCATTGTCGCGTGCGTCGAAATGCTTATAGGCTTCAGGCCCTTCAGCGAGTTTCAACCGATGGGAAATGATCTGGGCGGGGTTGGCACGGCCGTGGTGTATGAGCTCTGCCAACCGGCGGTTGTAGGCTTTGACGTTGGCTTGCCCTGTTCGAATCTGCTGCCCCTTGAACCAGAAAGCACCGAAGTCGAAGGCCATCTTGCCTTGCTTTGCGAGGTCATTTTTGGCGCCTGGATCTTCCGGCACAAACACACCGACGACACCAATCCCACCGGTAGCCTTGGTCGATGCGACTAGATTGTTCATGGTCAAGTGATTGGCTTCGTGACCATGACGGTCGCAGCATTGATAACCCACACATTCGCAACCGCGATCAGTCCCCTTGCCGTGAGTCAGATTGAGAATCTGATCCACCGCTTCCTTCTCCAGCGAGTTGATGGGCGTGGCGCCCATCTGAGCAGCCAGTTTCAATCGGTCAGGCTGGTTGTCGACCACCAATACCTGCGACGCACCTTTGATCATCGAAGAGTGAGCGGCCATCAAACCCACCGGCCCCGCACCATAAATGGCAATGCTCTCACCCGGTAAAAGACCGGCCAGCTCAGTGGCGTGCCAACCCGTTGGAAAAATGTCGGAGAGCATGACGTAGTCGTCTTCACGCTCTTGCGCGTCCTCGGGCAGTACCAGGCAATTGAAGTCTGCATATGGCACGCGCAGCAATTCTGCTTGCCCACCTTGGTAGGGCCCCATGTCGGCAAAACCATACGCGGCGCCTGCGGTACCGGGGTTCGCAGTCAGGCAGAAACCCGTCAAACCCTTCTCGCAGTTTTCGCAGAAGCCACAACCGATGTTAAACGGTAGGCAAACGCGGTCGCCCACCTTGACTCGATCAACGCCGACTCCCACCTCGATGACCTCACCGAGATTCTCATGCCCAAATACCCGACCGGTCTCCATCGAGGTGCGGCCTTCGTACATATGCAGGTCTGAACCACAGATGTTGGTCGTGGTAATTCGAACCAGGACGTCTGTGGGTCTTTCAATTTTGGCATCGGTGACATTTTTAACGCTCACGTCACGTGGGCCGTTGTAAACAATGGCTTTCATGTCGTTCTCCCATTAGCAAAACGAAATACATTTTTCGTCTGCTCAGACTTATCTGTCAGGAAGAAATCGTCGTATGTTCAAACAATTGATGTGGGGAGTGACGAGCGGCCAATCGGGAGGTTCTGTCGTCGAAATTACTGAATTTTTTCCAGCGTCAGGCATCAAGCTGATGATCCATCTGGAATGTCGACCCGTCAGACTTATGGGTGCATCACCCAAAACCCATCTCGTCGCATTAAAAAATTTGAACCGCTTTTAGCCGCGCTCGCCTAATGATCAGCTGGTGGATATTCCCACAGGCAATGTGCCTATACCGGCACACTCCGCGAGGTGGTCAACGTGGCAAAAGACGAGAAGAAAAGCAAAGGTGAGTCTTCAAAAGCCAGCAAGGAATTGAAAGACAAAAAATCATCACCGGCAAAGAAATCAGCTGCGGCGTCGTCTCTTTCGAAATCTTCCGATAAGAAAGACAAGAAGAAAGATGCCGAACCAAAGAAATCTGCAAAAAAAGCTGACAGCAAGCCAGAAAAAGCCAAGAAATCAGAGAAGGCAGAAAAGCCCGCGAAAAAGAAAAAGTGACATTTGCTATCTGCTAGGGCTTTGCGCCCTAGCTTCCTCACGTGTTGCCTTAGATGTCGCCGCCGGCAGTAACAGGTTGGTAGCGGCCCTTCGCTACAGGCACCGTTCGGCCATTGGCTGCCATTCGGTTAGAGCAATGTCTTCCCTACGCTGTCGACGGGAAATGCGAAACGGCAAATTCCAATAGGTGCAGTCGCATAGCATGCCCCTCAATCGTGATTCTGGCCGCAAATTTGGCACCGTCAGTGCGTCGTCAGCGCTCTAATCCAATCCCAGGCAACCACCCGCAAACTCACAACGGCAGCGGTCGATCCTGGACAACACGTTTCATAACCAGTGTCGAGGTCAACCGTTGCACATTGGGTAACGTCGAAAGGCTTTCATCGTAGAGCCTTTGAAAGGCAGGCAGATCCTGGGTGATGACGTGCAGCAGGTAGTCCGGCTCCCCAAACAACCTCTGGGCATCGACCACTTGGGGTATCTCAACGAGCGCCGTTTCGAAGGCATCGACGGCTTGCCGGTCACCCTCTCTGAGCGTGGCAAACACCATGGCGGAAAAATTCAGGCCTAGAGCAGCAGGATCAAGCTGCGCGCGATAACCCAGCAATACGCCGGACTCCTCCAGTGCCCGCACTCGTCGATGGCAAGGGGAAAGGCTCAGGCCTACACGCTCGGCAAGCTCAGTGACCGAAAGGCGACCATCCTTTTGCAGCTCGGCAAGAATCTTCCGGTCAGTTCTGTCCACGTAGAAAAATCTCCCAATCTGCACCACAAAGACGACCATCTTTGAAAACTAATTCTAACCCTATTTCATTAATCTTCCTCCAACCATTAACCAGCCGTACTCCTCATTAAAGGGCGGCTTTGATTTGAGGGCCGGAATGATGAATAGAGCAGTGAATGACGTACTGACGCGGGGGACGCCATGACCTTCAGTGTCTTCGTTGCTTTCTGGGCGGTGTCGATGTTGTTCGTCATCACGCCCGGAGCCGATTGGGCCTACGCGATCTCCGCGGGCCTGAGAAATCGCGTCGTGATACCCGCCGTGGGCGGACTGTTGTCCGGTCACTTGATTGCCACGATGGTCGTTGCCGGTGGCGTGGGCACGTTGCTCGCCAACCATCCGGTGGCCATGTCTGTATTGACGGTGGCCGGAGCGACTTATCTGCTTTGGCTGGGCGCCAACATGCTTGCCCGCCCCGCCACACCGCACGCGGATACGGCGCAGGCGTCAGGCTCATGGCAGCGCTGGGCGCTCAAAGGGCTTTGCGTCAGCGGGCTGAATCCGAAAGTGTTCCTGCTGTTCCTGGCGCTCTTGCCGCAATTTGCCGACACCACTGCCCCCTGGCCTGTACCGATACAGATGATTGCACTCGGGCTTGTCCATACAATCAGTTGTGGCGTGATCTACCTGCTGGTCGGATTTGGCTCGCAGGTCGTTCTTCGGGCACGTCCGGCCGCCGCTCAAATGGTCAGTCGATTCTCTGGGGCTACCATGATCATCATCGCTATCACCCTGTTTACCGAACGGATGCTGGGTTGATTCACCTTCAGCGAGACAGACCCTGCACCGCTGACAGAGGTCTCGCTCAAAATTTCAAACTGGTATGATTCGACAACTTACAAACCGGGTAGCAAAAATGAATCGCCGTAAAAAACTCAACCAGATATTGAAGGCTAACGCTAAAAAGGCCAGCGCCAAATTGGCTCCGAAGAACAAGACCAAGTACATCAGTAAAGCTGACCGATTGAAGCTGGAAGCTGAAGCCAGTCAGGAATCGAACACTTCTTCTGAGAGTTGATCCAGGTAGCGCCATGCTGCCGATTCACGACTCGTCGGCAACAACTCTCACTTGGTGGCAGTCAGACGGTCCAAGTTTCTGACCGTTTGAGGAGCGAACATCAATCGGCATGAGAACCTGTCTGGACACGTTGTCCAACAGCACAGAACGCGTCTCCCCCGGCTGGAACAGAAAACGTTCGCCCCACTGCCTCATGCTGACCACAACCGGAAAGATCTCCCGACCTTTGTCCGTAAGCACGTACTCCTTGTAGGCGCTTCCATCTGAAGCTGGTCGGACGTCGAACACACCGACCTCAACCAACGCTTTCAGGCGCAAGGCCAGAATATTCTTGGCCACGCCCAGGCTCTTTTGAAACTCGCTGAATCGGCGAATGTCATCAAACGCGTCGCGGATGATCATCAGCGACCAGCGATCCCCAATCACTTCCAGTGTTCTTGCTACCGGGCATTCGCTGCCATGTGGTGAAGCACCATCGACCATCGTATTTACCTTTTGAATAAGGATTGCCATGCCTGTCGATCAATTTTGATCAATGTGGTTGCAATTTGAAACCTAACCCAGCAACAATTAAATCAGGTTTTTAATTGAAACCACTTTAACGCCATGGAGGCGTTCATGACAGCAGATACCGACTCAGCCACCAAACGCTTGTCCAGACAGCCCTCGGGATTGCCACCTACGGATACGATCGATCGGTCTCCGGGGCTTTCACCGTCGATCACATTATTGTTTTCCGTCACTTGCGCGCTTGCGGTCGCCAACGTCTATTTCGCACAACCGTTACTCGACTCGATGGCCCAGAGCCTGGGTGTGGCCTCACCAATGATCGGGGTTGTGGTGACGGCCACTCAGGTTGGTTACGCGTTAGGGTTACTGTTCATCGTCCCACTCGGTGATTTGGTCAACCGAAAGCGGCTGATTTTGACTCAAGTACTGTTGTCTGCCGTTGCCCTCGCGGCGGTGGGCGCAGCACAACAGTGGCTGGCCCTGCTGGGAGCCATGATCGTGATGGGCTTACTGGCAGTGGTGGTTCAGGTGCTTGTGGCATACGCCGCCGTGCTGGCAACGCCTTCACAACGTGGGCAAGCAGTGGGAACAGTCACCAGCGGAATTGTCCTGGGTATTCTTCTGGCTCGGTTTACCTCTGGGGTGATCGCAGATCTGGCGGGCTGGCGCGCCGTTTATTTTGTGTCCGCAGGATTGATGCTGGCTATCGCGGCGGTGTTCTGGAAAGTGGTTCCTGCCGCAACGACACCACGCAACCAACACGCCTACCCAGCGCTCATCCGGTCGCTGTTCAAGCTGTTCGTGACCGAACCGGTTTTGCGGATCAGGGGTCTGCTGGCCTTGCTGATCTTTGCCGCGTTTTCCGTGTTATGGACAGCCATGGTGCTGCCATTGAGCGCCCCACCGCTGTCGCTTTCACACACTGCCATCGGCCTGTTTGGCCTGGCCGGCGTCGCCGGTGCCCTGGCGGCCAGAAGAGCCGGTCGCTGGGCCGATCAAGGTTTGGGACAACGCGTGACCGGCATTTCGCTGGGATTGCTAACGCTTTCCTGGTTGCTCATTACTTTCGCCGAAACGTCCCTGATCGCGCTGGTTTGCGGAGTGGTTCTGCTCGACTTCGCGGTGCAGGCCGTGCACGTCACCAACCAGAGCCTCATTTTTGCTGCACGACCTGATGCGCAAAGTCGCATGGTCGGCGCCTACATGTGCTTCTACTCAGTCGGTAGCGCGCTGGGGGCAGCGGCCGCGACCCAGGTTTATGCGCTTTGGGGCTGGATGGCGGTGAGCCTGCTGGGCGCCTTGATCAGCGCGACAGCGTTGGTGCTGTGGTTTCTCACGTTACATTGCTCAACGATCCATCAAGGAAGATCAGCATGAAAGTCGGGCAACTGCTACTTGCCATCTCGATTACGGCCATATGGACAAGGGCTCGGGAGCTATAGTGACGTTGTCAGGCAATCTGGGAAATGGCCTGCGGGAGAACCCATTGTCAGCTGTCTTTTTGCGCCAGGTTTTGGCGTTCGCAATGCTGCTTTTTGGCGTCGGCACTTCGTCCGCTGTTCTCGCCTGCCCGGCCGGTCAGTACCAGGTCTGCGTGGTCGCTTGTTTTTGTGCCCCAGGCTCTGAAGACGACATCGGGACGATTTTCGAAAACGTGAACCAAATGGCGGTCACCGGATTGGAAAGCTGGATCGTGCTATCGCGCAACACCGCGGCAACCGGCGATATCCAGACCATCCCGCTGAACATCCGCGCCCAACTCGAACCCTTCTACGACCTTCAAGTGCTCGACTCGGCGCGCTACAAAGTAGGCGATGACGCGGAGCTGAACGCCGCAAACACCATGCTGCAAAACCCCGATATCAATGCAGTCACGCTGATCGACATCATCGTCTTTCGCAACGCCGAAGATGCACTGAACGATGTGGCCCTGTGGGCGCATGAGTTGAAGCATGTGCAGCAATACCAGCAATGGGGCGTCCGCGAATTTGCCACGCGCTATACCCGCGACTACAACGCCGTAGAAGCACCTGCATACGAGATTCAAACCCAGGTAAGCAGAGCGCTGAGAGCCGGTGCCGTGCAGCCGGAGCTTAGTCGATAGCCGGTACATGTGGTTTTGAACCCTGATGTATTTCTAATTAGGCATTCACATTGAATCAAGTATCGGTTCAGCCGATTGATACCTGCGAATTATCGATTTGAGCTGTTGTTGAAGCGCCCCGAGTATGGGGCCACTTCCAACAACAAAAACAAAGGACCCGCCATGATCGCCCGATTCCATAATCCAGTAGATACGCGTTTCGGCTGGGGCAGCCTGCATGAGCTTGCCGACATCACTGAAAACCAGAAAGTCGCCCTTGTGACCTTTCCCGAGGCGCGTGGGCTGGGATTGGTTGATCGCATTCAAGACCTGCTAGGCGACCGCCTGGTGTATGTGATCGAGGATGTCCAGCCTAATCCTGATGTGGCCCAGTTACGCGATACCTATGAACGATTCTGGCAGCAAGCCGGCGAATGCCACGCCGTCGTTGCAGTAGGTGGCGGCAGTGCCATCGATACCGCCAAGGCGTTGATCGTGGGTACCGAATCGGGGCGCTTTGATGAACTGCTCGCGCTATTGGCAACCGGTAAACCCTTCGTCCCGGCGCGCAGCAAAGTACTGATCGCGGCGCCCACCACGGCGGGCACTGGAAGCGAGGTGACGCCTTGGGCGACGATCTGGGACTCGGCCAGCCACAAAAAATACTCGCTGCACCTTGAATGTACCTGGCCGAAGGTGGCCATTGTCGACCCGGAGCTGATGCTCACCGTCCCTGGCGGCGTCACCGTCTCTACAGGGCTGGATGCCTTGTCTCATGCGCTGGAGTCAGTCTGGAACATCAATGCCAACCCGGTTTCAGACACCTTTGCCATATCCGCTATTGCCGACATTCTGGAATGCCTGCCGCTGCTGCGTCGAGACCTCTCCAGCAGGGAACTGCGCTCGCGCATGGCATTGGCCGCCCTCAAGGCCGGGTTGGCGTTTTCCAACACCAAAACCGCCCTGGCCCATTCCATCTCTTACGAGATGACGCTGCACCACGGCCTGCCGCACGGCATCGCTTGCTCCTTTACGTTGCCGCTGGTACTGGGCCTGGCCTGGGGTCACGATGCAGCGCGCGACCGTATCCTTCAACGAATTTTCGGCAACGACCTGGACAAAGCACAGGTTCAGTTACGTGAATTCCTGCATAGCCTGGGCGTGAAAACGGAGTTTTCCGATTATGGCGTAACGGCGGAGCAAGCCGAGCAAATGATTCATTTCGCCATGCAGGGCGCAAGGGGCAAAAACTTTATCGGTTCTCAAGCTGCGTAGACCCTGCCAACACCTAACAAGCACTGTCAGCGGCATGACGAGCCGCGACGATTTCCTGCAGCACTCACAAAAGAGTGCACTCGCCGACGCCAATCGGTGAGAGCGAACAATAATAAGGAAAAGATCATGAATCGTGCCCAAACCATGCCTGCTCTGGCCGTACACACCGCCTCATTTCGAGTCGCTCAATGGCGCATGTTGCTGGCGGCGATGTTTTGTTATTTGTTTTTCTACACCGGTCGGCAAACCTTCGGTTTCGCCATTCCGGGCATCCAGGCCGAATTCGGTTTTACCAAGGAACACCTCGGATGGGCATCGGCAGCCATGCTCTGGGCCTATGCCATCGGCCAGGCCATCAACGGTAACCTTGCCGATAAGTACGGCGGTCGCCGCATCATGACCGCCGGTGCCGTGTTGTCCTGCGCCGCTAACTGGGTGACCAGCTTCGCAGGCAATTTTGCCGCACTGATCCTGCCCTGGGGCATCAATGGTTATTTCCAGGCTTTGGGGTGGGCGCCGGGCAGTCGGCTGATCTCCAACTGGTGGAGCGCCGGCGAGCGCGGCAAGGTGTATGGCTTGTACGTGTTTGCCGCCGGTTGCGCCTCGGTCCTGTCGTACGTGACCTCGATCGTGGTGCTTGAGGTGATGCATCTGGAGTGGCGCTGGATCTTTCGGTTGCCGGTGCTGCTGATGCTGGCGGGCGGGATTATCTTCTATCTCGTGGCGCGGGAACGTCCGCAGGATATGGGCTTCGAGCCACTCGCGGACACCGGAGTAGCTAACGCCGAAGACAAAAATCACGAAGTAGCCCATGGCGAAGTCGAGACCTCCACACAACGCTACAAAGCGGTCCTGAAAAACTTTCGTTTGATCATTGCCGCAGTGTCCCTGGGTTTTCAGAACGCCGCTCGCTATGGCCTGATCGTGTGGGTACCCGTGCACTTTCTGGGTGCCAACTGGAAGAGCGGCGACAGCATGATCGATCCGAAGTGGATCACTGTTGCGCTGCCAGTAGGCATGGCCATCGGCGCGCTGAGTAATGGCTGGATTTCAGACAAACTGTTCGGTTCCAAACGCTACCTGGCGATCATGCTCTACATGGTGCTCGGCGCCGCTACCAGCCTGTGGATGTGGACCCTTGCGCCTCACAGTGCCACGGGGCTTATCGCGTTATTCCTTTGCGGATTCTTTGTTTACGGCCCTGCGTCGAGTTTCTGGGCGCTCTGCCCTGACCTGGTCGGAGCAAAGCGGGCTGGCACGGCGACCGGCGTCATGAACTTTTCGTCCTACCTGTTCGCGGGCCTGGCGGAACCGCTGATCGGCGGTATGCTCGACAGTACCGGCAATACGTCGTTGATCTTCATCGTGGTCACTACCGCTTGCCTTTGCAGCGCAGTGGTCGCGCTGTTCATCAGGCGTTGAGCACAAGGTCGCGGCTCAGGAACAGGATCTTTTATGTATCAGTACCACAAGTGGCTACGTTCTTTTCATGCAGTAGCGAAGACAGGCAGTTTCACCCTCGCCGCCGAGTACCTGAGCGTCGGCCAACCGACGGTGAGTGAACAGGTCAACGCGCTGGAAAAGAAATATTCGGTAGAACTGTTCCACCGTCGCGGCCGCTTTATCGAAATGAGTTCGGCGGGACACAAGCTCTATGCGATCACTCAGGGCCTGTTCGGCCAAGAGGATGAAGCCGTGCAACTTTTACAAAGTTTCAAGCAACGCAAGACCGGTATGTTGCGCTTGGGCGCGGTGTCCCCGCCCATAGCGATGAACCTGACGTATGAACTGATGCAGCGGCACCCGGACATCGAACTGGAGACCTCGTTTTCTCCCGAAAAGGAGACGCTGGACCGGCTCTTCAACTTCGACATTGATGTGGCGATTCTGGCGCTGTCCGAATTCGACCAGCGTTTTGATACACAGCTTTACCGGCGCTATCCGATCATTGCTGTCGTGCGCGATGACCATCCCTGGGCCAGTCAGAAAGAGGTACACGTCGAACAGATCAGCAGTGAACGATGGGTGCTTCGGGAAAAAAGCTCGCGCACGCGTCAGCTGGTGGAGGAAAGCTGCAAGCGCCTCGACGTCGCGCTTAACTGCGTGATGCAGCTGAACAGTCGCGAAGCCATCGTCCATGCCATCGCCAAGGGCATCGGCATTGGCTTTGTCTCCGCCGTCGAGTACGCCGAAACCCCAGGCACAAAACCGATCACGTTTGTAAATCACCCGTTTTCCATCGACTACCACTTGTGCTGCCTCGGTATTCGCAGAAACCGGCCGATGATCGCGGAGTTGTTCGACGCCAGTTCAACGCCTGTTATCTGATTCTGTAACGCACTTTAACAATCGATAAGCCTACTTCTCACAGGTGAGAGGGACGGCCTTCCCCTACCCAAAAGTGGAGATTCAACATGCATTACAAACAACCTGCGCAACTGCAAGCCGTGGTCCTGGACTGGGCAGGCACCGTCGTCGATTTCGGCTCCTTCGCCCCTACGCAAATTTTCGTCGAGGCCTTCGCCGAGTTCGGCGTGGCGGTTTCTCTGGAAGAAGCGCGCGGTCCAATGGGCATGGGTAAGTGGGACCACATCCGCACGTTATGCGACCAGCCACAGATAGCCGAACGTTACCGTGCGGTGTTCGATCGCTTACCGACCGATGAAGACGTCACCGCGCTTTACGAGCGTTTCATGCCACTGCAAATCGAAAAGATCGCGCTGCATTCGGCACTGATTCCTGGCGCCTTGAACGCCATCGATGCGCTGCGCGACCAAGGTTTGAAAATCGGATCCTGTTCGGGTTATCCGGCTGTCGTCATGGAAAAAGTGGTGGAACTGGCGCGCCACAATGGCTACGTCGCCGACCACGTGGTAGCAACCGACGAAGTGCCCAATGGCCGCCCACACCCCGCCCAGGCTCTGGCTAACGTGATCGCCTTGGGCATCAGCGACGTCGCCGCTTGCGTCAAGGTCGACGACACCTGGCCCGGCATCCTCGAAGGCCGCAGCGCCGGTATGTGGACGGTCGCGCTGACGTGCTCCGGCAACGCCCTGGGTTTGACCTACGAAC
Organism: Pseudomonas sp. NFX98; assembly: GCF_047784845.1. Classification (NCBI taxonomy): domain Bacteria; kingdom Pseudomonadati; phylum Pseudomonadota; class Gammaproteobacteria; order Pseudomonadales; family Pseudomonadaceae; genus Pseudomonas; species Pseudomonas sp. NFX98. The sequence goes on from NZ_JBLNNF010000002.1 coordinate 316,341, forward strand.
AGTACAAGGCGTTGCCCTCCGACAAGTTGGCGGAAGAACGCGCCCGCATCATCAAGATGTTCGAAGGTTCTCGCCCGCACTACCTGATCGACACCATCGTCGATTTGCCGGCCGTCATCGAAGACATCAATGCGCGCCTGGCACGCGGTGAAACCCCTCAAGGTTCCTGACTACGCCCGGCTAAGTGACAGTGGCCGTCCTCCGGACGGCTACCACCAAAAACAACAAGAGAGACTCGTCATGATCTACGCCCATCCTGGCACCCCCGGCGCCCTCATATCCTTCAAGCACCGCTACGGTAACTACATCGGCGGCGAGTTCGTCGCGCCTGTCAAAGGTCAGTATTTCACCAATACCTCGCCAGTGAATGGCCAACCGATTGCCGAATTCCCCCGTTCCACGGCCGAAGACATCGACAAGGCCCTGGACGCTGCCCACGCCGCTGCCGACGCCTGGGGCGCCACGTCCGCCCAGGCGCGCTCGCTGGTGCTGCTGAAAATCGCCGACCGCATCGAACAGAACCTGGAACTGCTGGCGATCACCGAGTCCTGGGACAACGGTAAAGCCGTGCGTGAAACCCTCAACGCCGACATTCCGCTGGCCGCCGACCACTTCCGCTACTTCGCCGGTTGCATCCGCGCCCAGGAAGGCAGCGCTGCCGAAATCGACGGCAACACCGTGGCCTATCACATCCATGAACCGCTGGGCGTGGTCGGGCAGATCATCCCGTGGAACTTCCCGATCCTGATGGCTGCCTGGAAACTCGCCCCGGCCCTGGCTGCCGGTAACTGCGTGGTGCTCAAGCCTGCCGAGCAGACGCCGCTGGGCATTACCGTTTTGGTCGAGTTGATCGGCGACCTGCTGCCGCCCGGCGTGCTGAACATCGTGCAAGGCTTCGGTAAAGAAGCCGGTGAGGCGCTGGCCACCAGCAAGCGCATCGCCAAAATCGCCTTCACCGGCTCGACCCCGGTCGGCTCGCACATCATGAAATGCGCCGCCGAAAACATCATTCCATCCACCGTGGAGCTGGGTGGCAAGTCGCCGAACATCTTCTTCGAAGACATCATGAAGGCTGAGCCTTCCTTCATCGAAAAAGCCGCCGAAGGCCTGGTGCTGGCGTTCTTCAACCAGGGCGAAGTCTGCACCTGCCCGTCCCGGGCGCTGGTGCAAGAGTCGATCTACGACGAGTTCATGGCCGTCGTAATGAAGAAAGTCCTGCAAATCAAACGTGGCGACCCGCTGGACACCGACACCATGGTCGGCGCGCAGGCGTCCGAACAGCAATTCGACAAGATCCTTTCGTACCTGGAAATCGCCAAGGGCGAAGGCGCCGAGCTGCTGACCGGCGGCAAGGTGGAAAAACTCGAGGGCAACCTGGCGAGCGGATATTACATCCAGCCGACGCTGCTCAAGGGCACCAACAAAATGCGTGTGTTCCAGGAGGAAATCTTTGGCCCGGTGGTGAGCATCACCACCTTCAAGGACGAAGCCGAAGCCCTGGCCATCGCCAACGACACCGAGTTCGGCCTGGGCGCCGGCCTCTGGACCCGCGACATCAACCGCGCCTACCGCATGGGCCGCGCCATCAAGGCCGGTCGTGTCTGGACCAATTGCTACCACCTGTACCCGGCGCATGCCGCGTTCGGCGGCTACAAGAAGTCCGGCGTCGGCCGTGAAACCCACAAGATGATGCTCGATCACTATCAGCAGACCAAAAACCTGCTGGTGAGCTACGACATCAATCCTTTGGGGTTCTTTTAATACCTGGACTGTAGGCGACTGGTCGAAAGCCAGGACGTGCTCTGTATTTGGAAACCTCGCATAGTCAGGGCCCGGCATCCGGGCCCTGATGCTCAAGGCTATTTCAACGCGCCATCAAACGCTGGCGTCAGCCCCGACAACTCCAGCTTGCGGACAAAGTCGCCGAGGCGTTGCTGCTTGTAGGCGTCCACGTCCATGTCTCGGTAGTCGTAGAAACCCTGGCCATCGCGCAAGCCATTGCGGCCGTTTTGCATGTTGTCGGCAATCACCTGTGGCGACTCGAAACGCGGTGCCAGCGCGCCACTCAGATAACGCGAGGCGTAGTAGAGAATATCGCCGCCGCCCCAGTCGATGAACTCCAGCAAGCCCAGCACCGAGAAGCGCAAACCAAAGCCGACGCGCACTGCGGTGTCGATGTCTTCTGCGCTGGCCACGCCCTCTTCCACCATGCGTGCGGCTTCGTTCATCGCCAGCGCCTGGATGCGCGGCACGATGTAGCCGGCCACCGGATTGCACACCACCGGCACCTTGCCGATGCGCTTGAGCAATTGCAGCAGGCGCTCGACCACTTTCGGGCAGGTTGCTTCGCTGCGACTGACTTCCACCAGTGGCATCAGGTGCGCAGGATTAAGCCAGTGCGCGTTCACGAAGCGTTGCGGCTCACTGACCATTTCGCTGAGTTCGGTGACCAGAAACGTCGAGGTGGTCGACGCGATGATGGTCGCCGCCGGGACGTGCTCGCTGATCCAGGCAAAAGTCTCCTGCTTGACCTCGATGACTTCCGGCACGGCTTCGAACACCAGATTGCACCGGCGCAATGCCTCTGCGGACTGCGACCTTGATTGCAGGCTCAACCGGGATAGCGCGATGTCCGCCTGCTCGAGATTCAGCACGCCGAGACGAACCAGCATTTGCAGTTCGCGGCGGATGTTGCTTCGCACACGCTCGAAGTAGCCATGCCGCTCATCTTCCGCGCGGTCCTTGATGTCGATGAGGGTCACCGGCAGACCGGCGTGAATGAACGCCAGGGCAATGCCCTCGCCCATCCGGCCGGCGCCGACCACGCTGACTTGGGGCAGCGCGGCGTTCATCAGTTGTAACCCCTGGTCAGAAGCTCGGTCATCTGCGCCCGACTCAGTTTGGCCAGACCGAGGTTTTCCAGGGTGCGGCCTTCGGCGTAGAGTTCCCGCTCAGCAACGACCGAAGCAATGCTCAGCAAACCTTGCGCGACCGGCGTCGGCACACCGGCCCAGCGGCCGACGGACACCAGGAATGACAACCCCAAACGCGTGTCTTCGAGCATGTAGCGATGCTTTTGCAGGTCGATGTCTTCGCGCCAGTCGCCGCTGTCGGTCAACTTGCCATGGGCGCCGCGACCGTACATCCACTCATCACCTTCGGTGGTGTTGTAGTGGTCGGCCAGCGGAAAGTGCGGTGCGCCGTAGGTCAGTGCTTCACGCACGGCCATGCGTTCGGCATCAAGCTGGTTGGTCACACGGCGAATCGACGGCTGGGTGCCTTCGTTGTGAATGTCCCAGGATTCGAAATGCTCAAGGGGACCGGCGTTCATCATGATCAGCGGCGGGTGAATGATTGGGCCGGCGTTCATCAACGCACCGCTGAGGGCATCTTCAATCGGCTCGACACTTGGGTAGGCTTCGCGCAATACCGCGAAAGCGTGCTCGGACAGGTTGCTCGGGAACACGCCGGTCGGCAGGCGGGTGGCGTAGCAACTGATCACCAGGTCACTGGCGCCGTGTTTGCGCACCAGATAAGGCAACGTGCCGGTTTCAGCGAAGGCGACTTTGCTCTTTTTGCCCACACCGGCCATGGCCTTGGCGAACACGAAGCTACCGAATGTGCCCGGTGGCAGGAACACCACCTGACCGTCGTGCAGATACGGCGCAACCTGCTTGGCCAGGTCTTCGTGGGAGGTCGACGGCAGCGGGATGATCACCAACTGTGCGTCGGCCAGTGCTTCGGCCAGATCGTCAGTCAGCGACAGCTTGTCGCCCTGCTTGCCGACGGACAATTTGCGTGTGCCCTTGTAGTCCTTGATGGTCAGGCTACCGATGGCCAGCAGCTCTTTGAGCGCTGCACCGTCGCGACGCCACAGGCGAGTCTGATGCCCCTTTTCAGCCATTTCCACAGCAGCGGCGTAACAGCCGTGTCCACCACCCAGCACTGTAATCTTCATGGAGCCACTCCTCTTGTAAGTGACTCGATGCTAGCGAGGCGTACCGCCGCAGGCTTATCCGATTGCGCAACCGTGTTACGGATTACGCAGAAGTCTTAGTGCTTCTGCCGTCGCAGGGTGTCCGACGGCAGGCAGCCATAGCGTTGCCGATAGGCACTGGAAAAATGCCCGAAGCTGTTGATGCCGTGACGCAACAGGATATCGGTGACGGTTTCACCGGCCCTGCCCTGCTTCAGCGACTCGTGGATCATCGCCAGACGACGGTCACGGATGTACTCGACCGGCGCCTGTTGGAGGAACTGGTTGAAACCGTTCTGCAAGGTACGCACCGAGACACCACAGAGCTCGCTAAGGGTGGTCAGGCTGATCGGTTGGTCGAGGTGTTCCTCGATGTAGTCACGGGCCTTCTTCACGTGGTGCGGCAGCGGCGCGCGCGCGTCGATCAACAGATCCGCCGAGTAGTTGTGTGGCAACTGCGTGAGCAACAGTTGCATCAAGTATTCGGACAAGCCGCTGGCGAGGCGCGAACCGTCCACGCCGCTGCCGTAGAGCCGGCAGATATAGTCGAGGGTGTGATAGAGGCTGACGACGCCGGCGCCCAAATGGTCGACGCGGACATCGAAGATCACCGACTGCCGCAGGCTGCGGCCGAGCAGGCGTTGCAGTTGCGTCTCCAGGGCATCACGGTCGACGCGCAGGATCAAATTGCGGCACTCGCCATCGGTGACGATGCGGCTTTGCGCGAACGGAGAGGAAACGCTCAGGCAGCCCGACTGCATCGCCGCGCTACGCCGCCCGTGGGCCACTTCGCAGTGGCCCTGCAAGGTAATGCGAAACAGATACTGGTCGGCAATGTCGCCGATGGTGATTTCCACGGGCGCGCCATAGCGCAAATCGAGCAGTGCCGAATCGCCGAAAAACACGCCATTGAGCCGGGTGTGAATCGGCTCGTCACGCAGCACGTTGAAGCTGTGCGGGCACAGGTACTGGCTGACCTTGTCCTGGATCTCACGGTAATCGGCCGAGCTGAGCAGGCTGTGCCGCTCCAGCAGGTGTACGTCATTCAACATCGAGGGTTCTCCCGATCTGAAGCGGCTCAGCCCCGCTCCCTTCAAAAAGGAGCGAGGCCGAGGCGCCGATCATAAACTATGCCCCATCAAGCCCGGGTCGGGTACTCACGGGCATAACTTTCGCGGAAATGACGGCAACCACGCCACAGCAGAAGCACGGTCAAGGCCGATGCACCGGCGATCACCAGCGACATCGACGAACCCACCGCCGCCGGCGAGCCGAAGTAACGGTCGGTCAGCAGCGCCACCAGCGTGGTGCCCAGGCCCAACCCCAGCAGGTTGCTGATCAGCAGGAACACCGCCGAGACCTGTGCCCGCACCTGATTCGGCGCGAGGATCTGCATGGCTGCCGTGGACGCCGGCATCGGGAACGAGGCAAAGAACATCGCCGGCACCAACAAGGTCACCGACAACCATAGTTGATCGACTTGCGAGAACAGCACGGCCGGCACCGCCATGCCGAGGGCACCGATGACGCCAGTGCGCATGGCAGCGTCCTGATGACCTTTCTTCGCCAGATAGTCAGTGAGCCATCCACCGAACAGTACGCCGGCGGTGTTGGCCACCAACAGCACGGTACCGAGCATGTAGCCGGCCTCCATCGGCGACAGGCCGAACTTGCGGATGTACAGCGCCGGGCTCCAGCTCATCAGGCAGAACAGGGCCATGGCGTAGAACGAAAAGCCCAGGTAATGACAGGTGAAGGTGGCACGGTGGCGCCCCAGGAAGCGCAAGCCATCGCTCATCGCGACCTTCTTCGCCTTGCCCTGCGCATCGACTTGCAGGCCTTTGCGCGCCGGGTCACGCACGGTGAGCCAGATCAGCAGGCCGACGACGATACCGGGCAAACCGACAATGAAGAACGCCAGCTGCCAAGCCTTCATCGCACCGAGAAAGGCCACCTCGATGGTGTTCATGTCCTTGAGCATCGCGATCACATAGCCACCCACCAGAAAGGCCAGGCCACCACCGACGAACGAGCCGATCGAGTAGATGCCTACGGCGCGACCGAGTTTTTCCTTGGGGAACATGTCGCTGAACATCGAGTACGCCGAAGGCGACAGCGCCGCTTCGCCGACACCGACGCCAATGCGCGCAAGGAACATGTGCAGGAAATTTTTGCTCAGGCCGCAGGCTGCGGTCGCCAGGCTCCAGAACACCACGCCGACGGCAATGATTTTCGGTCGGGAGAAGCGGTCGGCCAGATAGGCGATGGGCATGCCCATGAAGGCGTAGAACAACGAAAACGCCAAGCCGTGCAGCAAGCTGAACTGGGTGTCGCTGATCTGCAGGTCGGCCTTGATCGGCTCGATCATCAGCGCGAGGATCTGCCGATCCACGAATGAAAAGATGTAGGCGATCATGCACAAGCCGACCACATACCACTCGTAGATGTAGGTTTTCTTCTTCTGCAGGACCGCTTCGTTGACCTGAATATTCACTAGGGTTTGCTCCTCTTGGAATCCGCTCATGCGCGCAGCGCGCCGGGTGACGGTGCACAACACACCGACTGGGAAGTTGCGGGGCAGATGTAAAGGACAAGGGGTTGGAACATGGTCAGGCCTCTTATTGTTATGGGGTCAATCGCCGGATGGACCGGGCTTACCAGAACTTCCAGGTGTAGGTCGTGGCGACACGGAATTCGTTGTAGTCGTAGCCGTACTTTTGTTTCACATCGATGTTGCGCACATCCAGCCCGAGGCCTTGCAGCGCCCCGCTCTGCACCACATAGCTGAGCCCCAGAAAGCGTTCGCTTTCCTGGTTGTCGCTCAGGTTGCCGCCACGGTTCCAGTTGGTCCCCTTGATGTAACGGGTGTAGAGCTTCAGCCCCGGCATGCCCATCCCGGCAAAGTCATAGCTGTAGCGCGCGCCCCAGGACTTTTCACCCGGGCGGACAAACCCCAGGGACGACCAGTGCACCAGATAAGGCTGCGGGATGTAACCGTTCATGGTCGGGAACACGCTGTCACCGAGCATGCGCTGGTAACTGAGGCCAAACATGTGAGCGCCCTTGAGCAAGCTGAACAAGGCGCCATAGGAACGGTTGTCGATTTCACCGTTTAGCGCATTGCCGTCTTCATTGTTATTGAAGTAGCGCAAGTCGGTTTTAAGTTTGTAGCCGTTGCCCAGATCAGCCATATGCATCAGGCCGAAATAGTGTTGCTGGTAAATATCGTGCAGCACGCCATAGAAGTAACTGGCTTGCAGGTTTTTGCTGATGTCGTAAGTGACGCCACCGAAGTCCAGGCCATCGCTGTCGAGATTATCGGTGGAGCCGTATTTGTAGAGTTTCTCGTGGTTGGAAGACTCTCGTGTCACGGCCGACCAGAAACGGCCGCCGGTCATCGTCAGACCATCGATTTCCTTGGATTCGACCACGGCCCCTTGGTAGATGGTATCCAGTTGCCGACTGGTGTCATCGAACGCCACAGGCAATTGCGGGCGCAGATCGCCGACCTTCAACTCGGTCTTGCTGTAGCGCATCTTGAAGGTTGCACCGGCGCGGCTGTAGTCATCGGCCGTCTGCCGATCGCTGACGCTGTACGGCAGCGAGCCGTCGTTGCCCGACGAATCCAGGCGAACGGCGTATTGCGCGTCCACATCAAGGCCGATGGCCAGGGCTGTGTCGGTGTAACCGGAAGTGAACTGCGCATCGAAACCCTGGGACCAACTATGCACTTCAGAATCGACTGCATTGGTATTGGTGTAGTTACGGTGCAAGTAGAAGTTACGCGTATCCACTTTGAAGTGGCTGTCATCAATTACATCGGCCTGCGCTGCCAAGGGTGAACACATCATTCCCAACGCGCCGGCAATACCGAGCCCACGGCAAGACTGTTTTACTTGAAACATCCGACATCTCCACATCTGTATGTGCTTGGGCACTGTATTTATAGGAGCAGGAGCAGAATCAAACTAAAAACAAAGGCGGATGGCCTGAGGGATATAAATGACGATGGGTTCGAGCATTGTCAGGCCTCTTATTGTTATGGGGTAAAACGCCTGACGAGCTCAATGGAGCAGTCCGTCAAGACGACACGCCTCTTGTCCATGCAAGGTAAGTCAGTAGACGCGCCGCGGGTATTAAGACGAACAGCATCCGCAGGGGGGAAAACGCCAACCCGGCTAAAGATTTCCCTTAGTTGATTCAGAAGCGGGGCGTGGTGTGCGGCGAGAGGAACAGCGCGTCCATACACCCGGATCGCGAATTCCAGAAGCAATTCCGGGCGGACGTCTGCTTTAACAGCGCCGCACATACTTGGGTACCAAGTCGCTCATACGCATGTATTTACAACCTTTACCAACGCATGACAGACGCCAACGGCCGAATCTTTAAACTTGCGCCATGGCCAACTTCATCAGTGGGTCTGCATCGCTTCGAGGTCGCCTGCGTGGCCGCTAGCAGCGCGAAAGTGCGCTGCAGAGTCGTCGGCTTGATCGGCGTCAAAGCTAAACGAGTACATGTCTGGAGAAAAAACATGAGTGCACCGCAAAAGGTAGTCATCGTTACCGGCGCGTCACAAGGCATTGGGGCTGAAGTAGTGAAGGCGTTCCGAGGGCTCAACTACCGGATAGTCGCGACGTCCCGCAAGATCAAGCCGTCAGAAGACCCCGACATCCTGACAGTAGCGGGAGACATCGGTGATCCAGCGACTGCGCAGCGTGTCATCAACGAAGCTGTCGCGCGATTTGGCCGAATCGACACGCTGGTAAATAACGCCGGCATCTACATCGGTAAGCCTTTCACTGAGCACACGCTCGAAGACTACAACGCCGTCATGAATGTAAACATGTCTGGTTTTTTTCACATTACCCAACTGGCCATCGCAGAAATGCAAAAGCTTGGGAGCGGTCATGTGGTTACCGTTACCGGCAGCGTAGAAAACGGCATCAGCGGCGCGCATACGGCCTTGGCGGCGCTGACCAAGGGTGGCTTGAGCGCCGTGACCAGGTCGCTGGCGATTGAATACGCGAAGCAAGGCATTCGCGTTAATGCCGTTGCACCGGGCGTCACCAAGACGCCTATGCATACCGAGGAATACTACGAAATGCTGGCTTCCCTTCATCCGCTGGGACGTATGGGCGAAGCGAGCGAGATCGCCAGCGCTATTGTGTTCCTGGATTCGGCAGCGTTCGTCACGGGAGAAATCCTGCACGTTGACGGCGGCCAAAGCGCCGGTCGATAACGGACGGGGCAGAATCCTTTGCGGCTATCGCGAAGGACTCTGCAGGACACGCCCGGCTAATGAGAATGGACAATCCAGCTGCCCCCGACTTTCAACGTGGCCACAGATCCACCGGAAAGTACTTTTGCGAGATCTGCGTGTACTTGCCCGATTCATGCAATTGGGTGAGTGCCTGATCGATTCGCGCCTTGAGTGCGGTGTCGCTCTTGCGCAAGCCCGCCCCTACCCCCAGCCCATATTGCAACGGGTCCATTTTCACGCTGCCGGTGCCTTTCTCTTCGTAGTCAGCGCCGTCGGCGGAACTCAGGAAAGCGATGTCGCCGAGCTTGTCGAGGAACATGACGTCGATACGGCCGGACAGCAAATCGGCATTGCAGTCGTCCTGCGTGTTGTAGATCCGGATGTCGGAGGTTTTGCCGTACGCGGTGCGGATGAATTCGGCGTTGGTGGTCGAGCCCTGCACACCGATGGATTTACCGGCCAGGCCTTCCGGTGTCAGCGTCAGGTTCGCGCCCTTCTGGGCGACGAAAATCCCGGTCGTCTCATAGTAAGGACGCGAGAAGGCTATGACTTTCTGACGTTCAGGACTGATGCCCATCGAGTTGAACAGCACGTCGAACTTGTTGGCGAGCAGTGCCGGGATGATGCCGTCCCACGACACTTCCTTGATCTCGCACTCGGCTTTCAACTGCTCGCAGAGCGCCCGGATCAGGTCAGGTTCGAAGCCGGTGAATTGCCCGGTGGGGGTCTTGACCAGGAACGGCGGATAAGGCTCCGCGGCAACACCAAAACGCAGGGTTTCCGCCGCGGCGTTGGCGGGCGCCGTGAAGGAACACAACGTCATGCCGATAGAGGCCAGCAACGTGAAATTGCGGAACATTCGTTTCATGGTCGATCCTTATTTTTATGAGGATGGTTGCACATAGAACGGTTCAATTGCGTGCAGCGATACAACAGGTTTTTACGCCGCAGGCGCGGGCAACGGCAGCCACCCCTGGATGGCTTGCCAATCAGACTCAAGTGAAGAAAAACGTGAGAGCGAGAAGCTAGACAAATCGGCGAAACTGCACGACCCGTCAACCACCAGATCACGAATGGCATGACCGCTCGCCGGAGAGAGCCCGAAACCGACACCGGACATCGTCGCCACCGTGACGTTGTCCAGCACTGCGGGACGATCGATGACGGGGCGACCGTCCGGCGTGTTTTCGATGAACCCTGCCCAACTGCGGATCACCCGTTTGTGAGCAACCTTGGGGAACAGTTCGGCGAGTCGTTTGGCGATATTGCATTGCAGCGGGGTCGATTGCGGACGTGTGCCGCGCAGATCGGCGAGATCGACCCATTCGTGCGGGCCGCCACCATACGCCAGGTTGCCACGCAGGGTTTGCCGGCCATACAAACCGTTGCCATCCACACCGCCGACTTCCAACAGCGGAAGCGGCTCGGTCACGATCATCTCGGCGCGCGCAGTGACCAGCGGAATGTTTACGCCGAGTTGGGCCGCCAATTCGCCGGTATGCGGACCTGCAGCAATCACCAGATGATCGCAGGTGAGCAGGCCTTGGGCCGTGCGCACGCCTGTCACGCGATCGCCCTGGCGCTCGATTTCGACGACGGGCGTGTTTTCCAGGACGCGACCGCCGAGGTTTTTCAGTGCCCATGCATAGGCTTGCAAGGTACGGTGCGGGTTGGCATGGCCGCCGAAATGGTAGTAGTAGCCAGCCAGCACGTTGTCACCGGCAAAAGGAACGAGTTCGCGCACCTGCCGAGGGTCCAGGAGGTCGACGCGCAAGCCGTACCAGGCGGCTTCATCCACGACTTTCTGATCGAGGGAAATCTGGTGTTCGGTCAGGTCGATACTGATGCGGTCCGGGCGGTACTCGGTCGGATAACCGAGCAGTTCGTCCATCATCGGCCACAGCCGTTGTTCTTCGACAAACAACGGACTGTGGTGATGCGAGCATCCACCGCCGTTTCGTCCCGATGCGCCCCAGCCAATCAGGCTTGCGTCAAGGACCAGCACGTCGACGCCATCGCGCGCCAGCCACCACGCAGCGCTCAATCCCGTCACGCCGCCACCGATGATGACGACGGAGGCGCTGGTGGTCGATTTCTTAACTGCCTGCATGGTCTCAGCCCTCGTGATGCGACGGATGGATAGGTCGGGCAGCGTCCAGCGGATGCCTGGCGACAGTCTGTTGCCCGGTGCACAACCAGAACGGGGTCCACTGCGACGGCATGTCAAACCAGGCATCCCATCGACTTTGCATCTGTGGCACCTCTTCGACCTGCCCGGCCTGTTGCAGCGACAATGGGCGCACCGGCGGACGAAACGAGGCGAGCGCGATGTCCTCGACACTCATACCGGCGCCGATGCCGATCAAGGTCGCCACCTGCTCGCGGCAACGACGGCCCTGGCATGGGCCCATGCAGGCCCGGGTCAGACGCTTGGTCACATCCGGGTTGGGCGAAGGGTTTGGCATAGCGTCTTTCAAAGCTGCATCGGCGGGTGTCCAGTCGAGATAACGCGGCGGCTGTTGCCCGAGGATTTCGCTGGCCGTCACCTCTTCGCACAAACACACGAAGGGTTGGTTCTGCGCGTGGAAGGTGGACGCACGCACCCAAGCCGCGCGATGGGTTGCGATGTCGAAAACGGGCAGGTCAGGAATCGGCGCCGTGTCGACCTCATTGATATGGACACCCAGCGCGGCCAGAGCGGTTTGCGCGGCGACCCGGCCTTCACGCCGGGAAATGTCGTCGTCCAGGCTTTTTGAGGCCCATACGCCAGCGCAATCGCCCGCCACAAGGACGAAGGGCAACGACGTGCGCAGCAAAGGATCGGTGTCGGGGACGTGACCGCCACGGTCGCCCTGAAATGTCGTGCTGCACCCCGCCGCCTCGACCAGTTCAATCGCGGGAATGGCAGCCACGCCAAGCAGCACCGTGTCGCAGTCGATCTCGTGCAGGGAACCGGGAACGGGACGTCCCTCCCTGTCGACGGCGATGGCGGCAATCCGCTGGACGCCGAACGCATCCCCGATTGCCTCGCGAACCACATGCCCGGTCAACACCTGGGCGCCGTGCTCGACCAGCAAGCCGAGCAGTGCCGCATCGCCGCTCACGTGTCCGGCCTGCTCAATGATTGCGACGATACGCACGCCTTTGCTGGTCAGCGCATGGGCCGTCGCCAGCGCTTGCGTGTCGCTGCCGACCAACACGGCGCGCTTGCAATCCAGCGCCTCGTAAACGGTCGCAAGCCGATGAGCCGCGCTGGCGCCCATGACGCCGGGGCGATGCCAACCATCAAAGGCCAGGCCCATGTCACGCCTGCCGGCCGCGACGATGACCTGTTTGAAACGCAGCAGCCAGGCGTTTTCCTCATCGGCCAGACCGGCAACGGCGCCCTCGATCCACGCTGTGGTGGGTTGTTGCGGGAACAGTCCCCAGACCGCCGTGCCGAGACGCACATCGACCCCGGCGTCGAGCGCTTCGGCAATCTCCGGACGCGCATCGAGAAGGGTCTGCAGCACGCTGTTGCGGTTGGCCACCGCCGCGCCCATTCTGCCCCCGAAATGCAGCGGCACCTCTTCGCCCATGGTTTCGAGGGGGACCGGATTTTCATCCACCAGCGTAACGCGCAGGCCATGCCCGGCGGCGGTCAATGTGGCGGCGAGCCCTGCTGGGCCGGCGCCGACGATGAGAATATCGGTTTCGTCGCTGATCGGTGGCGCCTTGCCTGCCACCGAGGCGGGATCGTAATAGATGTTTTGTTTGGTCACCGTATTTCTCCCGAGAAATGACGCATTGGCAACGACTAGAACAGCGACGACGGTGGCTTGACATCGCCCTCGGCAAATCGCGACAGACGCAGCTGGCGCATATCCAGTCCCGGGTCGCCGGAGTCGATCCAACTGGCCAGGGTCTTGCCGACGATGGGGCCCATGGCAAAGCCGTGGCCGCAGAATCCGGTGGCGACGGCCAGACCGCGCGGCGACGTTTGCGCGTCGATGACGGGAATGCCGTCCGGCAACACATCGATGGCGCCCGCCCAGCGGTCGGCGATCTGCGTATTCAACTGCCCGGGGAACGCGGCCTTGAGCGCGCTCATGGCGGTGCCCAAGCCTTTTTCATTCGGTGGGATAAGCGGATTGCGTACGTGAATCCCCTCCCCTAGCCGCGCCGATTCCGACCACGGCATGCGCTGGTGCAGATCGGTCAGGCAGGCACCGTTGAGATTGAAGCGAAACGATTTGCGGTGTGCCCACAGCGAAGGCGCATACCAATGCAGTGCGCGCAGATGGCCGAGCGTCATGTCGACGTCGACATGGGCGTCGTCGGCGATGTTGAAGCTGCCGTCGAGCCTTTGCCGAAAACCCACGCCGTTGGCGATCGTCGAAATGCCACTCAGTGTCGGCCCGGACGTGGTCCGCGCCACTGTTCCCCTGACCAGTTGCTGTGGCAGTTCGATGCCGAGCATCTTCAGAAGGCGGAACGTCGTGACGCCCGCAGCGCACACCACCGTGTTCGCCTTCACGTAACCGCGCTCGGTCTCAACGCCCACCACCTGGCCGGCGGCAACGTCGATGCCTTTGGCGCCACAATGCTCAACGATGTGTGCGCCCAATTCACGGGCACGCATCGCGAAGGCGCGGGCCACGAGCGTGGGCTCTGCCTGGCCGTCGCTGGCGGTGAACAAGCCGCCCAGTTGCGGGACGGCGTAACCCGGCAGTTTCTTTTCCACCTCACGCGGCGACAGCATCACGGTGTCGACCGAAAAGCTGCGCGCGACCGACAGCCACGATTCGTAGCCATCACGCTCGGCCTCATTGCCCGCGACGAAAAGGCAGCCGTCGTTGCGCCATCCCAGGTCGGTCTGCAGTTCACGTTCCAGCGAGCGCCAGATTTCGATGCTGGCCTGCATCAGCGGCACCTCGGCTTCGTCACGCGATTGCTGGCGAACAAAGCCCCAGGCGCGTGACGACTGCTGGCCCGCCAGCGTGCTTTTTTCAAGGAGAAGAACCTTGGCGCCCGCTTTGCTAAGGTAGTACGCGCACGCACACCCCATCAGACCGGCGCCTATGATCGCCACGTCGACTTCACGAGGCAGGAGCTCACCCTGAGGCGTCGACACGCTGGCAAATGCTGCTTCTGGAATGTTCATAGGGGAACCGTCAGGTTGAAAATGACGCGTAGCGCCGCGTCGCTGTTTCGGCTAAGAATGTGCCCCGACCCGCTGAAATTACAGTGATGTATCCGCATTAATCCCATGCGAGGAGCGCATAGAACGATGAGCCGCCAACTTCCATCCATCGAGCTTTTGCAGGCCTTCCTGACGGTTGCGAAGACGGGCAACTTTGGCCAGGCCGGTGAACAGCTGCACCTGAGCCAGAGCGCGGTGAGTCGGCAGGTTGCGCAATTGGAGGCGCGCCTGGAGAGCCGCCTGTTCGAGCGGCACACGCGCAAGATCGTGCTCACCGCCGAAGGCCGGTCGCTGGTGCCGGTTGCGGAGCAGGTCATCGGCCTGCTGTCGGACGCATCGCACATGCTCGCCACGGTCGGTAAAAGTGTCAGCCTGCGCGCGCATCCGACCATGGCGGCGCGCTGGCTGATTCCACGGCTAACGGCGTTTTATCGCTTGCATCCGCAAGTGACCGTCAGTATCGACACGGTGTATCACCGCTTTCCCGATTTTGCGTTTGAATCGGTCGACGCGATGATCGCCTACGGAACTGCCACATGGCCGGATTTCGAAGCGCTGGATCTGTGGGAAGAGGAACTGATTCCGGTGTGCTCGCCGGCATTGCTCGCCGGAACCACCGTGGAAGAGGTACTCAAGACCGCACGGCTGGTGGACTCCAGCATGGATCGCCTCGACTGGCGTCGCTGGGATGAGTACTACCCGGATTCAACCGGCGCCGATAACGCGCATCTGACCTTCGATACGCTGGAGTCCGCGATTGTCGCCGTGAAATGCGGTCAGGGCATCGCGCTCGTCGACGCTGTGCTGACGCAAGATGAATTGCTCAACCAGCAACTGACGCGAGTGCATTCAGGCAGCATCATTACTGGCGGGCGCTATACGCTGGTTTATCCAAAGCGAGTGAAGCGCTCAAGCGGTTTTTCCGAGTTCATCGAGTGGCTGGAGCAAGACGTGATCGGGCGCGAAAGCGTCAAGTAACCTTGCGCTTGCGTCGCTGTCGAGTGATTCCTCGATGCTCGCACCACAGGGGGAATAGCATTGGGAATGTACCCGTCCATTAACGCCAGACGATGCTGTCGATCACTGAACCGCTTACAATCACGCCTTTCCACCGCATTCAGAAAGGCAACAAGGCTATGGCGCTCGACCCTCCCACGATGTTGACCCTCTCGATCGCCCTCGCAGCGGCGGCTGCGCTGTACCTGGCGATCGAGTGGCGCAGCATTCGTGAACCCTCGCTGCTGTTCTGGAGCGCAGGTTTTGCGACGATTACCGTGGGTTCGACGCTTGCCCTGTTGCGCGGGATCGGCCTGTTGCTGGTGGGTATCTGGTTCGCCAACGGCCTGCTGGTGTTGGCCCACTGGTTCTTCCTGGTCGGTGTCGCGCGCTTCACCCAGGCGCGCCTGTCTCGCGCCTGGTATCTGATCTTCGTCGCCTGGGTGGCATTGCTGTTGCTGCCGGATGAGCCTTCGTGGTCAAAGATCATGCTGCTGGCCAACTCGCTGCTGGTCGCCCTGCTGTCGCTACGAGCCAGTTTCCTGTTGCGACCCCACGGCAAGTCGCTGAGCGTGGGGGCGGTTCAGCTGCGTTACGTGCTGCTGGTCCATGGGCTTTTTTATCTCATCAAGTCGGTAACGGCCGTGGTGCCGGGCACGCTGATCGACCTCGCGGCCTTTCGTGGCGAGATCATTCAGATCTCCCTGGTCGAAGGCGTGATGGCGATCATGCTGATCGCGCTGTCGATGACCGGGACCGAGCGCTATCGACGAGAGAAGCAGATCGCACGGTTGGCCGAACGCGATCCATTGACCGCCCTGTACAACCGCCGCGCCCTCGAAGTGCGGGCTCCGCGGCTGTTACGTGACGTATCGAGCGCTCGACCGGGCGCACTGCTACTGATCGACATCGACAACTTCAAACCGGTCAACGACCTGTACGGCCATACCGCCGGCGACCGGTTGCTGGTGTCACTGAGCGAGATGATCCGCTCGGTGCTGCCCGAAGACGCGCTTACCGCGCGGTTGGGCGGTGACGAATTCGTCATCCTGCTGAGCAACGCGTCGAAGGAGCGAATCGTGCAAATGGGCAACGCATTGCGTGATCAGTTCCACAGCGCCGCTGCGCAGACATTCACCACGCCTGAAGCGGTGACCCTGAGCATCGGCGCCAACTTGTTCGACCATCCACCGGCCAGCCTGGCGGCATTGATCGAGCAAGGCGACGCTGCGCTGTATGAATCCAAGCGTGGCGGGCGAAACAGCATCCGTCTGGTCGACCGGACCGTGGTGAGCGGCGAGCCTGCACGCTAATTCAGGATGCTGCCCCTTCCCCCATCACATCCTCTGCCCAACTGATCGCCGCCACGACGGTGGGGAAACCGATCGTACTGGTGCTTGAGATTTTCGTAGGTCGAGTGCGCTCTCTTCTTTGCCATTTCCGTTCCTCCGCAAACCGGATGCGGGCCTGCGCCGACGGGCGCATTCCCAACGATGTTTACCCCGTTCCACAAGGCTTCGCTCCGTGAAAACTTGCGAAAACCGACAGTAGGCTAAGCTTAGTGCAGCTTATTGCCCACGATGCTCGCGGCGGCAGTTGTTGGATTTTTCTGGAGAGCGTCTGCAACAGCTATCTCAGACAGACCCAAACAATTTGCGCAGGATTGCCGTAATGACCGAGCCTTTTCTCAGTTTTGACCAACTCAAGCGTGCTGCCACCTCTGGCGAAATCGACACCGTCCTGGTGTGCATGGTCGACATGCAGGGACGGCTGGTGGGCAAGAGATTCCAGGTCGAGTTTTTCATCGACAGCGGTCATGAAGAAACCCACTGCTGCAATTACCTGCTGGCCGACGACATCGACATGGAGCCGGTGCCAGGTTACGCCGCGGCCAGTTGGAGCAAAGGCTACGGCGATTTTGTGCTCAAGCCCGACATGAGCACGCTGCGCAAGGTGCCGTGGCTCGAATGCACGGCGCTGGTGCTGTGCGATGTGCTCGACCATCACCATCGGCAAGACTTGCCCCACAGCCCCCGGGCGATCCTGAAAAGACAGGTCGAGCGCCTGCGTCAGCGCGGCTACACCGGCATGTTCGCCTCGGAACTTGAGTTCTACCTGTTCGACGAAAGCTACGAGGCCATCCACAAACGCAACTACTACAAGCCGAAAACCGCCGGGCACTACATCGAGGACTACAACATCCTGCAGACCACCCGCGAAGAGCCGGTGCTGCGGGCGATTCGCAAGCATCTGCAGGCCTGCGGGATTCCGGTGGAAAACTCGAAGGGCGAATGGGGGCCGGGCCAGGAAGAGATCAACATCCGTTATGCCGACGCCATGACGATGGCCGACCATCACGTCATCATCAAGCACGCCTGCAAAGAGATCGCGCAACTACAGGGCAAGGCGATCACCTTCATGGCCAAGTGGCGCTATGACGCGGCCGGTTCCAGCAGCCACATCCACAATTCGCTGTGGGACAAGAACGCCAAGAAGCCGCTGTTTTACGATGCCAAGGCCGAGTTCGGCATGTCCAAGCTGATGCGTGCCTGGGTCGCCGGGCAGCTCAAATACGCCAATGACATCACCTGTTTTCTCGCGCCCTACATCAACTCCTACAAGCGCTTTCAGGCCGGCACCTTCGCCCCGACCCGCGCGGTGTGGAGCCGGGACAACCGCACAGCCGGTTTCCGTTTGTGCGCCGAAAGCAGCAAGTCCATCCGCATCGAATGTCGCATAGGCGGTGCCGATCTCAACCCCTACCTGGCCTTCGCCGCACTGATCGCAGCAGGGCTGGCCGGCGTCGACGAAAAACTTGAGCTCACACCGCCCTTCGAAGGCGATGCCTATCTCGACGAGCAATTGCCGGAAGTCTCCAAAACCCTGCGCGACGCCAGTGCCGCGCTCCAGGGGTCGAGCATGTTGCGCGAGGCGTTCGGTGATGAAGTGATCGATCACTACGTGCACACCGCCGAGTGGGAACAGAAAGAGTACGACCGGCGGATCACCGACTGGGAATTGCAACGCGGCTTCGAGCGCTATTGAGGCGATCATGACAGCAACGATTCAACTCATCTCGCCGGTCGATGGCCGGATTTATGCCGAACGTCAGTGTGCCGATGTGGCGCAAATCGAACAGGCCTTGGCAGCAGCCGCCACCGCCCAGGCGCAATGGAAGCGCCGGCCACTGAATGAACGCGCGGCTTTTTGCAGCGCCGCCGTGGACGCGATGCTGGCCATGAAAGCCGAAATCGTCCCGGAGCTGGCCTGGCAAATGGGCCGCCCGGTGCGCTATGGCGCGGGCGAGTTGCGCGGTTTCGAAGAGCGGGCGCGGTACATGATCGGTATTGCGCATGACGCGCTGACCGCACTTGAACCCACGCCCATCGCCGGTTTTC
The DNA here is from genome assembly GCF_047784845.1 of Pseudomonas sp. NFX98. NCBI lineage: Bacteria > Pseudomonadati > Pseudomonadota > Gammaproteobacteria > Pseudomonadales > Pseudomonadaceae > Pseudomonas > Pseudomonas sp. NFX98. Next base: position 335,153 of record NZ_JBLNNF010000002.1, read on the forward strand.
GACGACAGATCAAACGCGAACCGCTGGGCGCGGTGCTGGTAGTCGCGCCGTGGAATTACCCCTACCTGACGGCGGTCAACACGATCATCCCGGCGCTGATGGCCGGTAACAGCGTGATCCTCAAACACGCCTCGCAAACGCTGCTGGTGGGCGAGCGTTTCGCCGAAGCCATGCGCCGCGCCAATTTGCCCGAAGGGCTGTTCCAGAATCTGCTGCTCGACCATGTGTCGACCGGGGCGGTCATTGCCTCCGGCCGGGTGCAGCAAGTGAACTTCACCGGTTCAGTTGAGGCCGGCAAAGTCATGGAAAACGCCGCCAGCGCAAGATTTCTCGGCATGGGCCTGGAGCTCGGCGGCAAAGACCCGGCTTACGTGCGCGCAGATGCCAACCTTGAGCATGCGGTAGAGAATCTGGTGGACGGCAGTTTCTTCAATTCCGGGCAGAGCTGCTGCGCAGTCGAACGCATCTACGTCGACCAGAAAATCTATCCGGAGTTTGTCGAGCGTTTCGCCGAATTGACCCGCCAATACGTGCTGGGTAATCCGCTGGACGAAGCCACCACCCTTGGTCCGCTGGTGACGCCGGGCGCGGCGTTTTTCGTCCGTGCGCAGATCGCCGAAGCCGTGGCCCAAGGCGCGACGGCGCTGATCGATCCGCAGGCCTTTGCCGCCGACGTACCGGGCAGCGCCTATCTCGCGCCGCAGGTGTTGGTCGGTGTCACCCATCAAATGTCGGTCATGCGCGACGAAAGCTTTGGTCCAGTGGTCGGCATCATGCCGGTGAACAGCGACGACGAAGCCATCGCCTTGATGAACGACAGTGAATTCGGGCTCAGCGCGTCGATCTGGACCCACGATCTCGCCGCCGCCGAACACCTGGGCAACGAGATTGAAACCGGCACCGTGTTCATGAACCGCTGCGATTACCTCGACCCGGCGCTGGCCTGGACCGGGGTGAAAAACAGTGGGCGCGGCGTGACGCTGTCGCGTCTGGGCTACGACAACCTGACCCGCGCCAAATCCTTCCATCTGCGCCACGAGATCTGAGCCATGAGCCTGACTGGAAACTGGAACTACCCCACCAGCATTCGCTTCGGTGTCGGCCGCATCACCGAACTGGCCGAGGTCTGTCGCAGCCAGGGTATCCAGCGACCGCTGCTGGTCACCGACAGTGGCCTGGGACGGGCACCGATCACCACGGCAGCGCTGGACTCGTTACGCGACGCAGGTTTGGCCGCTGCGCTGTTTTGCGACCTCAAGCCCAACCCGGTCGAAGCCAACCTGGCCGGCGGGCTCGATGCCTGGCGCGCGGGCAACCACGATGGCGTGGTGGCCTTCGGCGGCGGCAGTGGCCTGGACATGGGCAAGTTGATTGCGTTCATGAGCGGCCAGACTCGCCCGGTCTGGGATTTCGAGGACATCGGTGACTACTGGACCCGCGCCGATGAGAACCGAATTGCCCCGATCATCGCGGTGCCGACCACGGCGGGCACAGGCTCTGAAGTGGGTCGTGCGGCAGTGATCATCGACGATAGCAGCCACACCAAACGGATTATTTTCCACCCGAAAATGATGCCACGGGTAGTCATCAGCGACCCGGCCCTGACCGTCGGCATGCCCGCCAAAGTCACTGCCGGCACGGGCATGGATGCGTTGTCGCATTGCCTGGAATCCTATTGCGCCCCCGGTTTCCATCCCATGGCCGATGGCATCGCGGTGGAAGGCATGCGCCTGGTGAGTAGTGCCTTGGTGCGCGCCGTACACACGCCTTCCGACCTCGATGCGCGCGGGCAAATGCTCGCGGCGGCGGCGATGGGCGCCACTGCTTTCCAGAAAGGCCTGGGCGGCATGCATGCCCTGGCGCACCCGATTGGCGCGCTGTACGACACCCATCACGGCATGACCAACGCGACCCTGATGCCCTACGTCCTGAAATTCAATCGCCCGGCCATCGAAGAACGCATCACGCGCCTGGCGGCCTACTTGCACCTGCCCTCCCCGGGTTTCGACAGCTTCATGGCCTTCGTCCTCAAATTGCGCAAGGACGTTGCCGTGCCGCACACGCTGTTCGAGTTGGGCGTGGACGACAAACAGGCGGACTTGATTGCGGACATGGCGGTTGTCGACCCCTCGGCGGGAGGCAATCCGTTGCCGTTGACCAAGGCCGGCGTGGCGGAAATTTTTCAAGCGGCATACCACGGCCGTCTGTAGGAGCGAGCTTGCTCGCGATGGGCGTTAACGATAACGCGTGCTTCCTGAATAAACGCGTCGCCCTTAAGTCCATCGCGAGCAAGCTCGCTCCTACAGAAAATCAGGTCGCAGCCTACGGCGGCTCAGTTCGGCCTGCACCCAAACCTGAAGGGGCACACAACAATGAACCCAGCAAGCCAGCCCGGCACCGACGCGCCGCATGACGATGACGTCAAGGTGCTGCACAGCATGGGCTATGCCCAGCAGCTCTCGCGACGAATGGGCGTTTTCTCCAACTTTGCGATTTCCTTTTCGATCATCTGCATCCTTTCCGGTGGCATCAACTCACTGGCCCAGGGCACTTCGGGCGCAGGCGGTGCCGCGATCGGCATCGGCTGGCCGATCGGTTGCCTGATCTCCGGGGTGTTCGCCCTGGCCATGGCGCAGATTTCCTCGGCCTATCCCACCGCTGGCGGCCTGTATCACTGGGGCTCGATTCTCGGCAATCGCTTCACCGGCTGGCTCACGGCCTGGTTCAACCTGCTGGGGCTGGTGACGGTGCTCGGTGCGATCAACGTCGGCACCTATTACTTTTTCTTCGGCGCTTTCGGCCCGGCATTGGGTATGGAGGACACCACCACGACCCGAGTGATTTTCCTGGCCATCCTCACGGGGCTCCAGGCCCTGTGTAATCACTTGGGCATCGGCCTGACCGCCAAACTCACTGATTTTTCCGGCTACCTGATTTTCGCCACCGCACTGGCGCTGACCGTCGTCTGCCTGATCTCGGCACCCAGTTATGAGTTCTCGCGGCTGGTGACCTTCGGCAACTATTCCGGCGAGGCTGGCGGCAGTGTCTGGCCACAGGTGTCGAACGGCTGGATCTTCATGCTCGGTCTGCTGCTGCCGATCTACACCATCACCGGCTACGACGCCTCCGCGCACACCTCCGAAGAAACCCGCAATGCGGCGATGTCGGTGCCCCGTGGCATGGTGATGTCGGTAGTCTGGTCGCTGCTGTTCGGCTGGGTGATGCTCAGCGCCTTCGTGCTGATGCTGCCGAGCATGGACGAGGCGGCCACCCATGGCTGGAGTGTATTTTTCTGGGCCATGGATACGCAGGTGAACCCTACGTTGAAACTTGCGCTTTACGTGGCGATTTTTATCTCGCAAGTGCTCTGCGGACTGGCCACGGTGACTTCGGTTTCCCGCATGATCTTCGCCTTCTCCCGTGATGGCGGCCTGCCGTGCTCCAAGGCACTGGCCTCGGTTTCACCGACCTTTCGCAGCCCGGTGGCGGCCATCTGGACCGGTGCCACGCTGGCGGTGTTGTTCGTCTGGGGCTCGTCGGTGATCTCGATCGGCGAGACGCCGGTCTACACCATCGTGGTCTCCTGCACGGTGATCTTCCTGTTCTTCTCCTTCGTCATTCCCATCGTCCTGGGCCTGTTTGCCTACGGCACCTCGAAGTGGCCGACCATGGGCCCGTGGAACATGGGACGTTTCTGGTACACGGTGTTCGCCCTGCTCTCGGTCCTGTCGATGGTGATCATTTTCGTCATCGGGATCCAGCCGCCGAACGATTGGGCGCTGTACATCACCATCGGTTTCCTGGTGCTGACGGCGATTGTCTGGTTCGGTTTTGAAGCACGACGCTTCCAGGGGCCACCAGTGGGTGATGTGATCATCAAGCGTCAGGCGGAAATCGCGGCGGCTGAAGCGGCCTTGAACAAACCCGGAAGTTGACCCGGACAACCTTGAAGGTCGATCACTGAGCCTGTGCGATACGGCTCAGTGATCGTCGTCCTCTCAGAATTTTTCCGGAATGCGCCTGAGTGGATAATCCGGCTCGCGATAGCCGCCGGGCTTCTGCCGCTTGGGCAGCACCACCTTCTCGCGCGGCACATCCTTGTACGGAATGCGGCTGAGCAAATCGGAAATGATGTTGAGCCGGGCCCGTCGTTTGTCGTTGGAGTTGGCCACCAGCCACGGTCCGTGATCGGTGTCGGTCGCCTCGAACATGTCGTCGCGGGCGCGGGAATAGTCGTACCAACGGCTATAGGACTTGAGGTCCATGGGTGTCAGTTTCCAGATTTTGCGGCCATCCTTGATCCGCGCTTCCAGTCGACGGGTCTGCTCATCAGGGCTGACTTCCAGCCAGTACTTGAGCAGGATCACGCCCGAGTCGACGATTGCGCGTTCCACATGGGGCACTGACTTGAGGAACGTGACCACCTGCTCTTTGCTGCAGAAGCCCATCACGCGCTCGACGCACGCGCGGTTGTACCAACTGCGGTCGAAGATCACCACTTCGCCGGCGGCAGGCAAGTGCGGCAGGTAACGCTGCACGTACATCTGGCTCTTCTCGCGTTCCGTCGGCGCAGGCAACGCCACTACCCGGAACACGCGCGGGCTCACCCGTTCGGTGATCGCCTTGATCGTCCCGCCCTTGCCGGCGCCATCGCGACCCTCGAAGACGATACAGATCTTGATGCCTTCCTTTTTCACCCACTCCTGCAACTTGACCAGCTCGACGTGCAGTCGGCGCAACTGTTCAAGATAGTCTTTGTTCGACAGCTTAACGCTACTAGCGGGATTACCTTTGGAGGCGCTCTTTTTATCCTTTGCCATGGCCTATTCCTCACCGATTAGCACCGACGGTTAACTGGATGAGTCTAGTCCATCCTCACCCGCCCAAAGCGATGATCGCGGTGATCAATACCGCGCCGGTCACCGCCAACGCGACCCCGCCTTGCCAGGGTTTGCCCCCGGCGTAGCGCGCCAGGATCCAGCCGGAAATGAACAGCACCCCGAGCCCGACCAGATTGGATAGACGCACGGCTAACCCTGTCTCGTCGAGCAACAGGAATGGCACCACGAGCGGGAATGTCGAGAGCACGACCAACAGGAAAACCCCGAGCGCGCCGATGAAATCATCCCAAACCAGCCGCGGCTGTACCGCTGTGCCGGCAAACGCGACCAGGCGTCGACGCAGCGCCTCCAGCTCCTCGGCACCGGCGGCTGCCGAGAGGCGTGGCGGCAGCGCCTCGGCAATCAGCGCCTGCCCCGCCGCGTCTGTCCCGCTGCGCAAACTGGCCAGCAACGTGCGATTGCGTGTGCGCTCGATCAGGGTTCGCAACAGATACATCACCGCATCGGCGAGCCCCCAGGCGAGGTTGCAGCCGAGCGCGGCGTACATCATCGTGCGTTCCGCTTCCTGGCCTCCCGTCGCGACGCTGATGGTTCCGGTGAACGTCATCGCCATGAGCAGACCGAAGATCACTTCCGTAACCCGATCGACAGGATCGAGCACACGTGCGCGCTTTTGCAGTTCAGTGCCTTGCATGCGTCCCACCTCGCGGTTCCGTACTCGCGTGATACCCGGTTTTTCAGCTGCACTTCATTGTAGATTCAAAAAAAACCGACGCTGGTGTGGCGGGCCGCGAGTTAATCAGCAGGCGATTGGAAGAGCCCCTATAATCGCGGCAATTCGTCTACCCTCACAGTGCGCAGGGCGGCATTGAGCCTGAACGCGCGCATCGACAATCTTGCGCAAACGAAACGGAGAACTTCCATGCTCAAGCGTACCCTGGCACTCGCCATCGGCTTGACCCTGTCTGCCTGCACCTTGCTCGCACAGGCCGCGGACACCCTGAAAGTCAGCGCCATTCCCGATGAGGCGCCGACCGAACTGCTGCGCAAGTTCAAGCCGCTGGGCGCCTACCTTGAGCAGCAATTGGGCATGAAGGTCGAGTTCGTGCCGGTGAGCGACTACCCGGCCGTGGTCGAGGCGCTGGCCACCGACCGCATTGATATGGCCTGGCTCGGTGGCTTCACCTTCGTGCAGGCACGCCTGAAAACCGGCAATGCGATTCCGCTGGTGCAGCGTGAGCAGGATGCGCAGTTCACCAGTAAATTCATCACCGCCGACCCGAACGTCAAATCTCTCGCCGACCTCAAGGGCAAGACCTTCGCCTTCGGTTCAGTGTCCTCGACATCGGGCAGCCTGATGCCGCGCTATTTCATGCTCAAGGACGGCATCAAGCCGGAAACCTGGTTCAGCCGCGTCGGTTACTCCGGCGCCCACGACGCCACCGTCGCGTGGGTCCAGGCCGGCAAGGTCGATGCCGGTGTGCTGAACGCCAGCGTCTGGGAAAAACTGGTCGCCGCCGGCAAGGTCGATACCAACAAGGTCAAGGTGTTCGCCACCACCCCGGCCTACTTCGACTACAACTGGACCGTGCGCGGGACGCTCGACCCGGCACTGGCCAACAAGATCAAGGCAGCCTTCCTGGCGCTCGATCCGGCCAAGCCTGCGGACAAGGAGATTCTTGATCTGCAAGCTGCCAGCCGCTTCATCGAAACCAAGCCTGAAAACTACAAGGGCATCGAGGAAGCCGCGCGCGCTGCCGACCTGCTCAAATGACATTGCAACTGAACCGGGTCAGCATCACCCACGCCAATGGCGTGCACGCGTTGCGTGGTGTTGACCTGCACATTGCTGCCGGCGAGCGGGTCGCCATCATCGGCCCGTCCGGTGCGGGCAAGTCGAGTTTGCTCAATGTGCTGGTTACCGCACTGCGCCCGAGCAGCGGTGACCTGCAATTGCTTGGCGAAAAGGCCTGGCAGCTGTCGGCCCGCCAGCGTCAACGCCTGCGCGCGCGGATCGGCCTGGTGCATCAGTCGCCACCGCTGCCGCCACGCCAGCGTGTGATCACGGCGGTGCTGGCCGGCAAGCTTGGCCAGTGGAGTCTGGGCCGGAGCCTGCTGAACCTGCTGCACCCGGTGGACATTCCCGGTGCGCGGGCGGCGCTGGCCCGACTGGACCTGGGCGATAAATTGTTCGCGCAATGCCAGCAACTGTCCGGCGGTCAACTTCAGCGCGTTGGCGTGGCCCGCGTGCTGTATCAGGCACCCGAGGTGTTGCTGGCCGATGAGCCGGTGTCAGCGATGGACCCGGTGCTGGCCGAGCACACGCTGGCGGTCCTGTGCCGTCATGCCCAGGAACACAACGTCACGCTGGTGGCCAGCCTGCATGCGGTGGACCTGGCGCTGGCGCATTTCCCGCGCATCATCGGCCTGCGTGACGGGCAGATCCTGTTCGACCTGCCGGCCAGCGAAGTCGACCGCGAGCTGCTCGACAAGCTCTACGCCAACGAGCAATTACAGTCTCCGCCCGTGCCTTCGCCGCCCTTGGTTGTGCAGATTCCCCGATGCTGACGCGCGACTCCCGAGATCCGGCCACCCGCCCGCGTCTGCTGCTCAGTCTGTTGGCCATTGCCCTGTTGTGGCCGGGCATTCACTTCAGTGAACTGGACCTTGGCGTGCTGCTGGCGAGCGACAGCCAGAGCGAAATCGGCCGTTTCGTGGCGACCTTCTGGCCGCCCGCCTATGGCGAAGAATTCCTCCCGCTGCTGTGGCAAGCCACCTTGCAAACCCTGGCCATCGCCACTGCGGGCATGACCCTGGCGCTGTTGTTGGCAGTGCCCGCCAGTTTGCTGGCCAGTCGTGCGCTGTCGCTGTCTGCCGCTTCCCGTGCCGGACGCCCAGGCTACTGGGGCCGACTGCTGCGCTGGCCGGTGCGCGGCTTATTGATATTCCTGCGCAGCGTGCCGGAAATCGTCTGGGCCCTGCTGTTCGTGCGCGCCGTGGGCCTCGGTCCGACGGCCGGGGTACTGGCGATTGCCATTACCTACAGCGGCATGCTCGGCAAGGTCTACGCGGAGATTTTCGAATCGGTTGACCAGCGTCCGGCCCACGCGCTGCTGCAAGCGGGCAGCGGTCGGCTCGCGGCGTTTTGCTACGGAATCCTGCCCAATGTCGCGGCCGAGTTGCTGTCGTACACGGTGTATCGCTGGGAATGCGCGATCCGCGCTTCGGTGGTGATGGGCTTTGTCGGCGCGGGCGGCCTGGGCCAGCAAATGGATCTGTCGCTGCGCATGTTCGCCGGCGGCGAAGTGGCCAGTCTGTTGCTGACGTTCCTCGTGCTGGTGCTGTTCGCCGATCAACTCAGCCGCCTGCTGCGCTGGAGGCTGGCATGAATCGCCTGATCAATCTGGCGCTGCTGCTGTGCATCGGCGCTGCGGTAGTCGCATCGTTCAGCTATCTGGGCATCGACCTCGGCGCGCTGGGCGATAGCAATAACCTGAAGCAGATGGGCGCTTATGCGCAGCGTTTTCTCAGACCGGACCTTAGCGCGGGCCATTTGCAGGCCATCGCCCATGGTGCCGTGGAGACCATTGCCATGTCTGCCCTGGGCACCCTGCTCGCAGCAGTGTTCGGTCTGATATTGGCGCTGCCGGCGGCGGGCCGGTTCGGCTGGCCATTTAAAAGTGCCTCGCGCCTGATACTCAACGCCCTGCGCGCGATTCCGGAACTGGTGTGGGCAGCGCTGATGGTGCTGGCCGCCGGGCTCGGCCCGAATGCCGGCACCCTGGCGTTGGCCCTGCACACCACCGGCGTGCTTGGTCGACTGTTCGCCGAAGCACTGGAAAACACCCCGCCCGAACCTGCCGAAGCAATCCGACTGCAAGGCGGCAATGCTGTGTGGGCGTTCTGTTACGGCACCCTGCCCAACCTGTTGCCGCAACTGTTGGCCTACATTCTGTACCGCTGGGAAAACAATATCCGCATGGCCAGCGTGCTCGGCTTCGTCGGCGCCGGCGGTTTGGGGCAGATGCTGTATGTCAGCCTCAGCCTGTTCCAGGAAGCCCAGGCCAGTACGGTCATCCTGGCCATGCTGGTGCTGGTGTTCGCCGTCGATTCGCTGAGCAGCTGGAGCCGTCAACGCTGGGTCAAGGCCTGACCTCAGGCTTCGCTGATCTGGTTGACGCTGGTGATCTGCCGGTTCCAGATCATCTCGTAATGGGCAGTCTGGATAATCGACAGCACAGGCCTTGGGGTCATCAATGCCCAGCAATGGCTACCCTGCCGGCGTACGGAGTGATAGCGCAAACCAGGGCACCGCGCTTTTCTGATGGCCGTGCCGAATCGATGGGAATCGGCGTAATCGTCGGGGTCGTAGATCGAATCGGTCATGGCAATGGTCGTCGCGTCTTTCATCGCCTTGTCCACGAAAGAACACGACAGCCCACGGAAAACAAAGCGTTCATAGTTGAGGTTGTGCACCTTCGACCAATACAGCGTTTGATGATGCTGCACCTCGGCCAACGCCGTTTCCAGGGTGTCGGCCAGGTACAACACGCCAAAACTGCCATCGCTGAAGCGTGAGCCCGCCGGATTGACGTGGGTGAACGGCGCGGTCGCGTAAGAGCAACCGGGAATGCCGAACGGGATCTCGCTGCGGGCGATCAGTTCAAGGTGCCCTACTTCGTTCTTCAAGCGCGGATTGGTCAGCGCCTGGATCTCGTACAAGACCTCGAACTCGTCCGCATCGGCCACGTCATCAAACATCGCGATCGGCGGAAACTTTGAATTGACCAAGCGGTAGGCCTGCAACGGCTCACCGGCAAACACCGGCAGCTGATTGACCTTCACCATTGCGCGCCCCGCAGCGCATCGATCCGCCGAAACGTCTCGTACAAGGCAATCATGTCGCCCTGAGACATGATCTCCAGCGGACTTCGCCCATTGAAAAACTCGTTGTCGTTGGCCATCGACGGGAAGCCGTAGACGTTTTCCGGGTTATCGAAGATCAAGCGCAACGTGGCGTGGATGTTCAGCACGAAGCTGATGCGCTGCATCTGATCGGCATCCAGCGCCACCGCCCACTCGGGATCGCGTTGGCGGGCGCGAGTGTAGGTGCTGCGGGAAATGCGCAGGATGCGACAGGCCTGTTCACTGGACGCCGCCCATTTCTCAAGGATGCCGACGGCTGCGCGCAGGCCGGTGACGCACTGGTTCTTGGTGAATGTTTGCGCCTGGAGGGCGAGTGACATGTCCTGTACCCCGTTATGAATCTATAGACTCAAACATAGCCATAGCGAATCTGTAGATCAAGTTAACTGCGACCAGTGGCGCAGGCCCGTTTCCGGGGCACGTGCCATGCTCAATACGGGCGATTTCATCGTCCCCACACAGCAGAGGTGATGAAGATGAAGCTCATGTTTGCGGTCGTCTTCAGCTTCCTGTTTTACGTATCCATCCCGGCAAATACAGCGTCCGCCGACGACAGCATCCGCCCCTTCAAGATCGCGATTGCGCAACAGGATCTGGTCGATTTGCGCCAACGCATCTCGGCCACCCGCTGGCCCGATAAGGAGACCGTCGACGATACCTCCCAGGGCGCGCAACTGGCGCAGATGCAGGCGTTGATGCGCTACTGGGCCACGGACTACGACTGGCGCAAGGCCGAGGCCCAGCTCAACGCATGGCCGCAATTCGTGACGACCATTGACGGCGTCGACATCCATTTCATCTGGGTGCGCTCCCCTGCTCCCAAAGCCCTGCCGATGATCATGACCCACGGCTGGCCGGGTTCGGTGTTCGAGTTCGTCCAGGTCATCGGCCCACTGTCCGATCCGGTCGCCCACGGCGGCAAGGCTGAAGATGCCTTCGACCTGGTGATTCCGTCCATTCCCGGCTACGGCTTTTCCGGCAAACCGAGTGGCACCGGTTGGGATCCGGATCGCGTTGCGCAGGTCTGGGCGCAGTTGATGCAACGCCTCGGCTACCAGCAATACGTCGCGCAAGGCGGCGACTGGGGCGGCCCCATCACCGGCGCGATGGCGCGGCAGGCGCCGCCGGGGTTGCGCGGCATTCATCTCAATTTGCCGGCGACGATCCCGCCCGAGGCAGGCGCCGCGCAGGCCGTCGCAGGCCCCGCACCGGCGGATTTCACCCCACAGGAACGCGCGACTTACGATGCCGTTGCCAAACTGATCAAGCAGGGAAACCTGGCTTACAGCGCGATGATGGCCGCCCGCCCCCAAACGATTGGCTACGGCGTGACGGATTCCCCGGTCGCCCTCGCCGCGTTCCTGTTGGTGCATCCGGGGTTTTCCCTATGGACCTACGGCGCAGACCCGAAACAGTTGCCGACCCGCGATCAAGTGCTGGACGACATCACGCTGTATTGGCTGACCAACAGCGGCGCATCTTCGGGCCGCTTGTACTGGGAAAACAAAGGCCGCAGCCCGCTGTCATCCACTGCCCAGAAGACCAGCGAAATCTCGCTGCCGGTGGCGATTACGGTGTTTCCGCAAGACGTCTACTCCCCGCCGGAGAGCTGGGCCCGGCGCGCCTACCGCAATCTGATCTACTTCCGCCAGGCAGAGAAAGGTGGTCATTTTGCAGCCTGGGAACAGCCGCAGCTGTTCACCGAAGAACTGCGCACGGCGTTTCGTTCATTGCGTTGAGGCTCCGTTGACCGCTACTTCAATCGCGCTCAGCGACCGCAAGAAATAAACCAAATGATTCACTTGACTAGATTATGATTCAAGTGAATCATTCGCTCACTGTGTCACTCCCAAGTCGCCGTACCCCGCCGGTACCCGAGGAAAACAACAATGAGCGATTTCAAACTGACGTATTCCACGATGTTCAACCCACCCGCCGAACTGCATCAGCAATTCGAGCGCGCCATGGCCGTGCTCAAGCACGATCTGGGGCGCGATTACGGGTTGTTCATCGATGGCAAGAACGTGGTTAGTCTGAACAAGATCGAAAAACGCAGTCCGATCGACCAATACTGGTTGCTGGGACGCTTTCACATGGCCGGTGAATCGGAGGTCGACGCCGCGATGGCCGCCGCGTGCAAAGCCTTTGCGGGCTGGCGCGCAACCGCTTGGCAAGTCCGCGTCGAACGGCTGCGTAAAGTGGCGCGACTGATCGAAGATCGGGTCTATCGAATCGCTGCGGCGGTCAGTCTCGAAACCGGCAAGAACCGCATGGAAGCCTTGGGCGAAGTCCAGGAAACCGCGGTGTTCTTCGATCACTACTGCGATCTGATGGAGCAGAACCAGGGTTTTGATCAGGTCCTGCCCAACGACCCCCTGGACGATTTCACCAGCACCAATCGCAGCGTGCTCAAACCCTACGGCGCCTGGGTGGTGATTGCGCCTTACAACTTCCCGTTCGCCCTCGCCGGCGGTCCGAGCGCCGCGGCCTTGGTTGCGGGTAATACAGTGGTGCTCAAGGGCGCCAGCGAAACTCCGTGGGCCGGTCGCCTGTTGGCCGAATGCATTCACGATGCCGGCATACCCGACGGTGTCTTCAACTACCTCAATGGCAGCGGCAGCGTGGTCGGGCAAGCGCTCGTCGACCATCCGCAAACCGCCGGCATTACATTCACCGGCTCCTATGACGTGGGCATGCACATTGCGCGCGCTCAACTTGACAAGCCCTATCCAAAGCCCTGCATCGCCGAAATGGGCGGCAAGAATGCGGTGATTGTCAGCCGCCATGCCGACCTTGATCGCGCGGCCCTGGGCATCATTCGCTCCGCCTTCGGCATGCAAGGACAAAAGTGCTCGGCGCTATCGCGCATCTACGTGGAGAAACAAGTGGCCGAGCGTTTGATCGCCCTGCTCACCGAAAAAATCCACGCCATCAAGATCGGCGATCCCGCCGTAGAGAGCAACTGGATGGGCCCGGTCGTGACCCGCAAGGCCTACGAAAATTTCGCCACCTACAGCACGCAACTGCAGCAACAAGGTGCACGCCTGATCACCGGTGGCGAACAACTGAAAAGCGAGCCTTATGTCGCCGGTTTTTACTGCACACCTACCTTGGCCGAAGCACCGCTGAGCCACCCCCTGTGGACGGTCGAAATGTTCCTGCCAATCGTCATGCTTGCCCGGGTAGATAGCCTCGACCAGGCCATGCAGCTGACCAATGCCAGTCAGTACGGACTGACGGCAGGTTTCTATGGCAACGACGAGGAAACCGGCTGGTTCTTCGACAATGTCGAGGCTGGCGTCACCTATGCCAACCGCCCTCAAGGTGCGACAACCGGAGCCTGGCCAGGCTATCAGCCATTCGGAGGCTGGAAAGGCTCGGGCAATACCGGCAAGGCCATCGCCTCGTTCTACTACTTGCCCCAGTACCTGCGCGAACAGTCCCAGACCCGCGTCGAATAAACACATTCACAAGGAACACGCACGTGCAAAACGCCCATAACAAGCATCTGCTCACCGCCCTGCCCGGCCCCAAATCCCTCGCCATGATCGAGCGCGACAACGCTGTGGTTTCACCGTCCTACCCGCGCGACTACCCATTCGTGATGAGTCACGGCCGAGGCGCCGAAGTCTGGGATGTGGATGGCAATCGCTTCATCGATTTCGCCAGCGGCATCGCAGTGTGCTCGACCGGCCACAGTCATCCAAAAGTGGTCGAAGCGGTAAAAAATGCCGCCGATAAATTCCTGCATATTTCTTCCGATTACTGGCATGAAGAACAAGTGCGCCTGGCGGAAACCCTCAACCGTCTCTCGCCCTTCGGCGAACCCGCCATGACCTTCTTCTGCAACTCCGGCACGGAGGCGGTCGAAGGTGCGATCAAGCTCGCACGCTATGTCACCGGACGCTCGCGATTCATTGGTTTCATCGGCGGTTTCCATGGCCGGACGATGGGTTCGTTGGCCTTTACCGCAAGCAAATACACGCAACAGGCCGGGTTCTTCCCGAGCATGCCGGGTGTGACCCATATTCCCTACCCGAACAACTACCGGCCGCTGCTGGCTGGTGAAAATCAGGGCGCGGCGGTGCTCAATTATCTGGAAAACGTGTTGTTCCAGAGCAACGTTCCGGCTCATGAAGTCGCAGCGATCCTGCTTGAGCCGATTCAGGGCGAAGGCGGTTATCTGGTGCCACCGGATGGTTTCCTGGAGGGCCTGCGCGCGCTCTGTGACCGCCACGGCATTCTGCTGATTGCCGATGAAGTGCAGTCAGGCGCCGGGCGCACGGGAAAGATGTTCGCTTGCGAGCACTGGGGCCTCAAACCGGACATTGTGACCATGGCCAAAGGCTTGGGTTCAGGCTTGCCGATCGGCCTGGTCACTGCCAAGAAAACCATCATGCAACAGTGGAAACGCGGCGCCCACGGCAACACCTACGGCGGCAATCCTCTGTGCTGTGCTGCCGCTTCCGCCACTCTGGACCTGGTGGAAAACGGCTTCATGCAAAACGCCGCGCAAATGGGCGAGTACCTCACGGGTCGTCTGCTGGAGCTACAAGCGCGCTACCCGGACCTGATCGGCCAGGTACGCGGCAAAGGCCTGATGATCGGCATCGAGCTGATCACCGACCGCGTCACGCGTGAACCGGCCAAGGCCTTCGCCGACCAACTGTTGCATACCGCCTATCAAAAAGGCCTGTTGCTGTTGACCTGCGGTGTCAGCACCGTGCGGCTGATGCCGCCATTGATGATCGACAAAACCCTGTGCGACGAAGCCATTGAACTGCTCGAAGCCGCACTCGCCGAAACCCTGAACGCCTGATTCAACATCACTCCCCGAGGAAAGCAGACATGAAGAAGTTGCACGGTGTATTGGCAGTTGTATTGAGCCTGACGACCCTCGCCGCAACGGCAAAAGACTGGCAGGAGATTCGCCTGGCTACCGAGGGTACCTACGCGCCCTTCAATGAAATGGGGCCGGACGGCAAGCCACGGGGATTTGACATCGACATCGCAGACGCCATTTGCAAGCAGATGAAAGCTCAATGTACCTGGACGATCCAGTCCTGGGACGGAATGATTCCAGCGCTTCTGGCAAGGAAATACGACGCCATTGCCGCCTCGATGACGATCACCCCGGACCGTCAGCAAAAAATCAACTTCACCAACAAGTACTACACCTCTTTCGCTCAACTGATCGCCAAGGCCGGCGCGCCGTATGACGCAGCCAAACCCTCCACGCTCAAAGGCGTGCGCATTGGCGTGCAGTCGGAAACCACCCATGAAAAATTCGCCAGGGAAGTGCTGGCCAAAGGCGGCGCTGAGATCGTCACGTATCAGTCTCTGGAAGAAACCTACATGGACCTGAAAAATGGTCGTCTGGATGCCGCGCTGCAAGACACCATTCCGGGTATAGAAGGATTCCTCAAGAAGCCTGACGGGGTCGGTTATGCGCTAGTCGGCGAGCAAGTCAGCGACCCCGAATACTTCGGCGAAGGCCAAGGCATTGGCTTGCGCAAAGAAGACGTCGACCTGAAGGTAGCGATGGACAAAGCCCTAGCGGAAATCATCGCCAACGGAACGTACGAGGCCGTGCGCAAAAAGTACTTTGACGTACCAATCCTCTGACCGGCGACGGCCGCGGCCCAACGAGCCGCGTCCACATCATCGACCATGAATAACAAAAACAATGCGGCTGCTTGATCAGCCGGGAGGGTTTTGCCGTGTCTCGCGATCCACGTTTCGACATACTTTTCGAGCCCTTGCAGATTGGGCCGGTCACAGCCAAGAACCGCTTTTTCCAGGTTCCCCATTGCAACGGCATGGGCTGGACACAGCCGCGCGGACTGGCCGAACTGCGTCGCGTCAAAGCGGAGGGAGGCTGGGGTGTCATCTGCACCGAAGAAGTGGAAATTCATCCCACCAGTGATTGCTCACCGTTCCATGAAGGTCGTCTGTGGAGCGATCTGGATATTCCAGCCTTGGCTTTGATGGCTGAAGCCGTGCACGGTTACGGCGCACTGGCAGGGATCGAAATCATGCATCACGGCCCGTCATGCGCTAACTATGACAGCCGGGAAATCCCGATCGGCCCCTCCCATCGACCGATTACCTATTACTCGCCGGTCCAGGCGCGGGCCATGAGCAAGAGCGACATCCGTGAGTTGCGCCAGTGGCACCGGCAAGCGGCATTGCGCGCCAAACGCGCCGAGTTCGACATCGTCTACGTTTACGCCTCCCACGACCTGGGCCTGCCCATGCACTTTCTGCAACGGCGCAAGAACGATCGCAGCGACGAATACGGCGGCAGCCTGGAAAATCGCGTGCGCCTGTTGCGCGAGCTGATCGAAGACACCAAGGATGCCGTGGGCGATCGTTGCGCTGTGGCCGTGCGCCTGGGCGTCGAGGAACTGCTGGGACCCGACGGCATCGTCAGCGCCGAGGAAGGGCGTGACATCATCGCCATGCTCGCCGAACTGCCGGACCTGTGGGACGTCAACGTCAGCAGTTGGTCCAACGACAGCGTGACCTCGCGGTTCAAAAAGGAGGGTTACCAGGAAGAACACACCGCCTTCGTCAAATCCCTGACCAGCAAGCCGGTGGTTGGCGTCGGTCGCTTTACCTCGCCCGATACCATGGTCAGTCAGATTCGCCGTGGCGTGATGGATTTCATCGGCGCGGCCCGGCCCTCCATCGCCGACCCGTTCCTGCCGAACAAGATCAACGAAGGACGCACCGACGACATTCGCGAATGCATCGGCTGCAACATCTGCGTGTCCAGCGATTACTCCAGCTCCAACCTGCGCTGCACACAAAACCCGACCATGGGCGAAGAATGGCGCCGCGGCTGGCACCCGGAAAAGATTCCGCCACGCGGCTCGGACAAGACCTTGCTGGTGGTCGGCGCTGGCCCCGCGGGACTGGAGGCCGCATTGGCCGCTGCCAAGCGCGGCTACGATGTGCACCTGGCCGAAGCCAGCAGCGAATTGGGCGGACGGGTTTTGCGCGAATCCAGCCTGCCGGGCTTGATCGAATGGGGTCGGGTGCGCGAATGGCGAATCGGTCAACTGCTGCCGATGACCAACGTCAACATCTACCGCGAGAGCCCACTGGGCGCTGCCGACATCCTCGAGTTCGGGGCCGGGCACGTGGCGCTTGCCACCGGCTCACACTGGCGCCGCGACGGTGTCGGTCGAGCAAACGGGTGGGCGATCCCGGGTTTCGATTCCCCCCATGTGTTCACACCCGACGACCTGATGGCCGGGCACGTGCCTGAGGGACCGGTGGTCATTTTCGATGACGATCATTACTACATGGGCAATGTCCTGGCCGAACGCTGTGTGGAACTGGGGCTGAAAGTGACCTTGGTCACCCCTGCCCTGCAAATCGCCAGTTGGGCCAGCAACACCCTGGAATCCACCAGCATCCTCAAGCGCCTGATGACGCTGGACGTCGACCTGGTGCGTCATCACAACATCACTCGCCTGGAAAACGGCAGCGTGTATCTGCGCTGCGAGATCACCGGTCAGCTGCGCGAACTGCAATGCCGATCACTGATCAATGTTACGGCTCGCTTGCCCAACGATGCCCTGCACGAAGAGTTGCTCGGCAACAGCAGTGTGCTGAGCGAAGCCGGCATCAGTACCGTCAGCCTGATCGGTGACAGCCAGGCACCCGGCACTATCGCCGCTGCGGTGTATCAGGGACACAAATTCGCCCGCTATCTGGACAGTGATCTGGCGCCCCACGAATACGCTCGGGAATTGCCGCTGATCCAGGTTGGATAATGCCCGTGCCCGTTAAAAAATGAGATTGCAGACATGCTATATGGATACGCAGACAGCATCCTGACCGGTTCGTGGGTGACGATAAAAGTCGGCCTGTGCTCCTTCGCCGTAGCCTTGGCGCTGGGCCTTGTGGTTGCCAACGGCAAACTCTCCGCGCATCGCTGGCTGGTGTGGGTTTCGACCGGTTTCACCTCGGTCATGCGCAGTGCGCCGGACTTTGTCTGGTTGTTGTTTCTTTACTACGGCGGGCAAACCGCGCTGAACCTGCTCGGTCAGCGCATGGGGTTCCAGGTCATCGATATCGATGCCTTTGCCGCCAGCGTGATCATTCTCGGGGTGATCTATTCGGCCTACCTCGCCGAGACTTTTCGCGGTGCCTTTCTGGCGGTCGACAGAGGCCAGGCGGAATCGGCGCAGGCATTCGGTTTCAACAAGCTGCAGGTACAACTGCACATCGTCTTTCCACAAATGATGCGCTTCGCCTTGCCGGGAATCAGCAACAACTGGCTGGTGATGCTCAAGGCTACAGCGATTACCTCGATGGTCAGCCTCAATGAGCTGATCTTCCTCTCGCGCTCGGCCGGCAAAGCCACCGGGCACGGCTTGGCGTTGTTGCTGGTCGCCGCTCTTGTCTACCTGATGTTGAGCACGGTTTCAGTCATCGCGCTCAGGCTTCTCGCCACGCACTATGCCGCCGGCAGCAAGGAGATCACCTTATGAACTGGCACGTTGTCTTCGATAATCTGGCGCTGTTTCTCTGGGGCGACGGCACCCGCACAACGGGGCTACTGCTGACCTTGCAGTTGTTCGCGACCTCCCTCGGGCTGGGACTGATACTGGCGATTCCGTTGTCGCTGCTGCGGGTGTCGAGCAATCCGTTGCTACGCACGCCGGTCTGGTTGTTTACCTACGTGTTTCGCGGCACGCCGCTGCTGGTGCAGATCTACATCATTTACTTCGGTCTGGCCGAGGTCAGCTGGATTCGAACCAGTTGGGCCTGGACCTTCCTGCGCGAGGCGTACATTTGTGCCTGGCTGGCGATTGGTTTGAATACCGCGGCCTACACCATCGAAATCCTCTCCGGGTGCATCCAAAAAACCTTTCATGGCGAGATCGAGGCAGCACGTGCCATGGGTATGAGCCGGTGGACGCAGATGCGCCACATCATCTTGCCCGGGGCGATGCGTCGTGCGATCCCGACCTACAGCAATGAAGTGGTCCTGACTCTGCACTGCACCGCCCTGGCCTCCAGTATCACGTTACTTGACCTGGCGGGTGTCGGTCGCGCGATCAGCATGCGCTACGCCTCGCCCTACGAAGCCTACATCGCGGCACTGGTGCTTTATGCGGCGTTCACCGCCCTGGTGTTTCTGCTGTTCCGCCTCGCCGAAGGCAAATGGCTGGCATACCTGCGACCTCGCTCAGCCCATTGATGACAAGACAGCCGCCCATGGCTGCAAAGGTGAATCACATGTCCAAACTCCAGGTCAACGACCTGCACAAAAGCTACGGGCAGCATGAAGTGCTCAAGGGTGTTTCCCTCACCGCCAATGCCGGTGATGTGATTACTCTGATCGGCTCCAGCGGCTCGGGAAAAAGCACCTTCCTGCGCTGCCTAAACCTGCTGGAACAACCTCAGGCCGGCGAAATCATCTGGGACGGTACGCCCATCGCCATGAAACGCGGCCGGGACGGTAGCCTGCAGGCACGGGAAGCCAGGCAGTTGCAGAGTCTGCGCACTCAACTGTCGATGGTGTTCCAGAGCTTCAATCTTTGGGCACATTTGACTGTGCTCGAAAATGTTATCGCGGCCCCCATGCGAGTGCAGAAGCTGAGCCGGGCTGAAGCCACGGAAAAAGCCGTTCGCTACCTGAACAAGGTGCAGATTGATCCGACGCGGTTTGCCAACAGCTACCCCTCGCAATTGTCGGGCGGGCAACAGCAGCGCGTTGCGATTGCCAGGGCCTTGGCGGTGGAGCCGCAAATGCTTCTGCTCGACGAACCAACGTCAGCCCTCGACCCGGAATTGGTCGGCGAAGTGCTAAGTGTCATCCAGAGCCTGGCCAGCGAGGGCCGCACGATGATTATGGTGACCCATGAGATGAACTTTGCCCGTGAGGTGTCCAGCCACGTGATCTTTTTGCACCAAGGCCGGATCGAAGAACAAGGCCCGCCGGCGCAGTTGTTCCGGGCACCGTCCAGCGAGCGGTTGAAAACCTTCCTCGGTAGTTCACATCGCAGCCTGGAAAGCTTTGTCACGCCAGCAAATAAACCATTTGTTTCATTGATATAACAAATAAAACAATCGAGACAGCTCGCGTTTCACCCGCTCGACGGGTGGCGCCAAGGAAGTGTGCGCATGAGTCATATTTTTCACCGCAATCCTGGTCAAAATCTGCCTGTCGCCGTGCGTGGCGAAGGTTGCTATCTGATTGACGCCAACGGTCGTCGCTACTTCGATGGTTCCGGCGGCGCGGCGGTCTCCTGCCTGGGCCATTCCCACCCGACCGTGATCCGGGCCATGAAACAGCAGATGGAGGCGCTGGAATACGCCCACACCAGCTTCTTCAGCAGCGAGCCGGCCGAACAACTTGCCAGCCTGCTCGCCGAACACAGCCCATCGACGCTGGGCAATGTGTACTTTCTTTCAGGGGGCTCGGAGGCGATGGAAACCGCGCTGAAAATGGCCCGTCAGTACCACGTTGAAAACGGCCAGGGGCAACGCCACCACTTCGTCTCCCGCCGCCAGAGCTATCACGGTAATACCCTCGGCGCCCTGGCCATCGGCGGCAATGTGCCCAGGCGCAAGCTGTACGAACCCTTGCTGATGAAGACCACACAAGTCTCGCCCTGCTTCGCCTTTCGCTACCGGTCACCAGGTGAAAGCGACGCCAACTATGTCGAGCGCCTGGCCGTGGAACTGGAGCAAACGTTTCTTGAACTCGGGCCGCACACGGTGGCCGCCTTCATCGCCGAAACTGTGGTCGGCGCGACGTCCGGGGCGGTTGTCCCGGTGCCGGGTTACCTAGCACGGATGCGCGAGATTTGCGATCGCTACGGCGTGCTGCTGATTCTCGATGAAGTGATGTGCGGCATCGGACGGACCGGAACCTACCACGCGTTCGAACAGGAGGACGTGCTGCCCGATCTGTTGATTCTGGCCAAGGGCCTGGGTGGCGGCTTCCAACCCATCGGCGCGGTGATGGCCAGTGATCAGGTGGTGCACACCATCCGCGCCGGCAGCGGCAGTTTCCAGCATGGCCACACCTACATCGGGCATCCGCTGGCCTGCGCCGCAGCCCTGGCGGTGCAGCAGGAAATCATCGGACAGGACCTGTGCGGCAAAGTCCGCAGCAGCGGTGAGCTGCTTGGACAACTGCTCAAGGAACGCTTCGGCCAGCATCCCAATGTCGCTGACATACGAGGCCGCGGACTGTTCTGGGCGATTGAGCTTGTTCAGGACCGTGACGGCCACCAGCCTTTCCCGCCCGAGTTGCGCCTGCACGCCCGGATCAAACAGTCGGCACAGGCTCACGGCCTGCTCTGCTACCCCGGTGGTGGCACCATCGACGGAGTGAACGGCGATCACGTCCTGCTTGCACCGCCCTTCATCAGTAGCCCGGAACAACTGGCTTTCGCTGCCGACACGCTCGTCGTGGCGCTGGATGAATGCCTGGGCACTCGTCCAATTCAACAACAAAAAGAGGCATAGGCAATGAATCACCGTTATATGAACACAGCGCTGCTTGCTCTGAGTGCAACCCTACTCACCCAGGCAGCCCTCGCCGCTGAAACACCACAACGCGCCCGGGATATGGGAATTCCGTTCGAAGGTACACCGGGCAAGCTCAACGCGATTACCGACGTACCCGGCGTCGAAGTCGGCCAAATCACGCTCAACAGTGGCGACGGCAAACTGGTGCAGGGCAAAGGCCCGGTCCGTACTGGCGTAACCATGGTCCTGCCCCGTGGCAAAGCCTCGGTCAAAGGCGTGAACGGTGGTTTTTTCAACCTCAACGGTAACGGCGAAATGACCGGTCAATCCTATTTGCAGGATTTCGGACTGGTTTACGGCCCGATCGGCATTTCCAATACCAATGCCATTGGCCCTGTCTACGCCGGTATCACCGAATGGTCAGCCAACACCTTCGGCAATGCCATCTGGCCGGTGGTGGCTGAGACTTGGGACGGTCGCCTTAATGACATCGAAGGGCTGCACGTAAAACCCGAACATGCGATTAGCGCGATCAAGGCCGCCAAGAGTGGAGCGGTGCAGGAAGGCAACGTCGGCGGCGGCAACGGCATGGTGTGTTTTGGCTTCAAGGGCGGTATTGGCACCTCGTCGCGGGTGGTCGAGGTTGATGGAAAGCCCTACACCGTCGGCGTGCTGGTCCAGTGCAATACCGGGCAGCGTGACGTCTTGCGCATCGCAGGCATTCCGGTCGGTCAGGAACTGGCACAAAAATGGCTGGGGTGCTTCCAGCCCGGTGTCGCGGCGACGGACAAAACACCGCATTGTCAGAAGAGCGGTGATGGCGGCGCCCCGAGCAAGGACCAGGGTTCGATCATAATCGTGGTCGCCACCGACGCACCGCTGCTGGCCACGCAGTTGAACCGCATCGCCAAACGCGCCTCCATGGGTCTGGCGCGCATGGGCTCATTCGCCGGCAATGGCTCCGGAGATATCATCGTGTCGTTTTCGACCGGTGACGCGATCAACGATGTCGAAGAAGCCGAACCGGTCACCGTGACCCAGTTCCCGAACGACAAGATTGATCCGGTGTTCAACGCCACCGTGCAGGCCACCGAAGAAGCCATCACCAATGCACTGGTGGCGGCTCGAGACATGACCGGTATCGACGGCTATACCTCGTACGCCCTGCCTCATGGCGAACTGACCGGCATATTGAAAAAGTA
Source organism: Pseudomonas sp. NFX98 (assembly GCF_047784845.1). NCBI lineage: Bacteria > Pseudomonadati > Pseudomonadota > Gammaproteobacteria > Pseudomonadales > Pseudomonadaceae > Pseudomonas > Pseudomonas sp. NFX98. Next base: position 357,621 of record NZ_JBLNNF010000002.1, read on the forward strand.
CAACCGGTTGCAGCCGTAGGCTCGCCCCTACAGGAGCACGCGTTCCTCTGCTGGGCCACCGAAGGCTGCGATCTTTTGATCCTGAAAAATCAAAAAATCGCAGCCTCATTGCACTCCACAGCGCCTACCGGGGGAAATGCATTCGGTTGTGCTCACTCGACATAGACACTGAACCGCTTGAGTTGCGCTTCACTGTTGGCGATTTGCTGAAGGCTGTCTTCACTGCCATTGGCAACCAGCAAGGCTGCCAGTGTCTGGGACACCGCCAGTGCCGGCACGACCGAAGGGAACAACGAAGGCGTGGCATTACGCACCACGATCAACACATCCGAAGGCGCCGCCACCGGCGACACCGGGCTGTCGGTAATCGCCACGACCCTGGCCCCGCGCTCGCGGGAAAACTGCACTGCTCGCAATGCATCCTGCGCATAGGGATGGTAACTGAACACCACCAAAGCATCATCCGGACCGATTCGGCGCAATTCGTCGGCAAAGGCCCCACCAATTCCACTCAGCAGTGTGGTGTTGTTCAAAAACATTCCGCAGACATAACTGAAGTAGTACGCCGCCGGAAACAGGCTGCGCAGACCGACCACATAAATGTCCTTGGCACCGGTCAACAGCGCATGGGCAGCGAGGATCTGCTCGTAACGTTCGGGGCTGAATGTGTCTTCCAGGTTGCTCTGCTCGGCGCTCACCATCTCGCTGATCAGCCCGGTGTTCTGATCCCCCTTCGACCGTTTGCGCAGGGCGTCGGCACGCTGGGTGAACATCGAATCCCGTTCGGTCAGCCATTGGCGGAAACAATCGCGAAGTTCTTCGTAGCCACCAAATCCCAACTGCCGGGCCAGACGCAGCATGGATGCCGGTTGCAACCTGGCCATACCCGCCACCGTGCGCATCGATTGCAAGGCAACATCGTTGGGGTGATCAAGAATGAAGCGGGCTGCGCGCTGGAGCGTTGGCGTAAGCGAATGAAAAGTTTCTTCAATGAGCTTGTCTAGTTGATGCTTGTCCATAAATTCCTTCACCCCGATACTGAGCCAATCCTAACATGGGGCCAGTCGCTGGTTTGCAGACTTATTCGGACACCGCCACCTGATTACGCCCACGGGCCTTGGCGCGATACAGCGCCTTGTCGGCGTTGCTCATCAAGCTGTGCAAATCCTTTTCACTGGATTCCATGGACGCCACCCCGATGCTGGCGGTTATGCAGTGCACAGGCCCGGTCATCAGGCCGGAAATGGAGTGCACCAGTTCTTCGGCGATGTTTTGTGCGGCTTCAAGGGAAGTGTCCGGCAGCAACACGGCAAATTCCTCTCCCCCTAGTCGACCGTAGACGTCGGTTTCGCGAAATGACCGGCAGATGACCACACCCATCTGACGCAGCACCTGGTCGCCGACCTGATGCCCATAGGTGTCGTTGATGTGTTTGAAATGATCCATGTCCAGCATCACCGCACACAGCGGCAACTGATAATTCTGGCAATGGTTATACAGGCGCTGGGCCTGCTCGAAAAACGCCCGGCGATTCTTCAGGCCGGTCAGTTCGTCAGTCTGTGCGGCGCGTGTGGAAATGCTGTGGGCCAGCTCCATTTCACGGGTCAGGCGGAAGGCCGTTTCCAGCGCATCGGAGAGTTTGCGGGTGGCGCTGCACACGAATGAGGCGAACACCAGAACGGCCATGGCCATGCCGACTTGCAAGGTCGACGGCTGGAACAACAGCCAGAAGGTACAGGGCAACAACACCAGCGCGATGGACACCACAGTCATGTAGCGATAGGCCGAATAGCAGGACACCGCGCTCACGGACATGCCTACGGTAAACAGCATCACCAGCGCCTGGGCCAGCAGATCGTCGGCCGGCATGACCGCCAGCGCGCCACCGCCCCAGATGGCGGCGGACAGCACCAGCGTACCGAAATAGATACGTTCCCAGCGTTGCGGTGTGCGCGCCTCGTCCGGGCTGTGGAAATAGGCCACGAACATCAGGATGCGCAACAACGTCGAGCCCGTCAGCAGGGCGACCCACCAGGCAACGACGCCATGATCAAAACGCTCCCAGCACAGCCAGCACAGCATGACCAATGCCAGGAAACTGCCAAAAACCGCTGAAACCGATTGCCGAAACAACTGATGCAACCGGTCGGTGCGCACCTGCTGGGCGATGTAGCTTTCCTGCTCGAGCCGAAATCCGGGGCCATCCATTGAGTTCGCCTGATAATGCTGAGGTGAATAGAGCCATTGTGGCACATTGCTCATGGTCACGTGCTCCGCTGAGAGATTGCGCCTATCAGCAACTAATACTCCGACTATTAGCTGACTTCCCAATAGGGGTCTAGCCTTATCTAGCGCCGGCGCTTTCTGGCCGGTTCAGACCTGATGAGGAGATAAGAATGAGTCAGAAACTGACAGGGCGTACCGTGAGTCCCTGTGTTGGCAATTCCCTTGCCACTCTCGAGAATACCCACGCGACCACAACGATCATTTGATCGATATGCCGGTCCCGCAGCCTGTGTCATGGATCTCACTCACCGTTGTCCCGAGCCCGCACCGGGCCGAACCGCTGAATGAACTCGACCAAAGGTAGCTCACACATGGCAACTGAATCGAAATGCCCGTTTCACCAGGCCGCCGGTGGTGGCACAACAAACCGCGACTGGTGGCCTAACCAGCTTAATCTGAAAATCCTGCACCAGCACTCGTCCCTGTCCGACCCCATGGACGAGGGCTTCAACTATGCCGAAGCGTTCAAGGCCCTGGATTTTGCAGCGGTCAAACGCGACCTGACGGCACTGATGACCGACTCTCAAGACTGGTGGCCCGCCGACTTCGGCCACTATGGCCCGCTCTTCGTGCGCATGGCCTGGCACTCCGCCGGCACCTACCGCACCGGTGACGGCCGTGGTGGCGCCGGGTCCGGCCAGCAGCGCTTCGCCCCGCTGAACAGTTGGCCGGACAACGTCAGCCTCGACAAGGCCCGGCGGTTGCTGTGGCCGATCAAGCAAAAATATGGCCGCAACATTTCCTGGGCCGACCTGATCGTACTCACCGGTAACGTTGCGCTGGAATCCATGGGCTTCAAGACCTTTGGCTTCTCCGGTGGCCGTCCGGATGTCTGGGAACCGGACGAGGACGTGTACTGGGGTTCGGAAAGCAAATGGCTGGCCGGCGACACCCGCTACGGCAAAACTGATGAACCGATGCAGAAACCCGGCGAAGGCCCACTGGTTGCCGAGCCTGGGGAAAACGAAGACACCCGCGTCGAGCCCGGTCGCAATCTGGAAAACCCGCTGGCCGCAGTGCAAATGGGCCTGATCTATGTGAACCCTGAAGGTCCGGAGGCCAATCCCGATCCGGTCGCTGCCGGCCTGGACATTCGCGAAACCTTTGGCCGCATGGCCATGAACGACGAAGAAACCGTGGCGCTGATCGCCGGTGGCCACGCCTTCGGCAAGACCCACGGCGCAGGCCCTGCGGACAATGTCGGGGCCGAGCCCGAAGCGGCCGGTCTTGAAGAACAGGGTCTTGGCTGGAGAAACAAATTCGGCACCGGCAAAGGCGCCGACACCATCACCAGCGGCCTGGAAGTCACCTGGACCACAACGCCGACCAAATGGAGCAACAACTTCCTGGAGAACGTGTTCGGTTTCGAGTGGGAACTGACCAAGAGCCCGGCGGGCGCCCACCAGTGGAAACCAAAAAATGGTGCCGGCGCCGGCATTATCCCGGATGCTCACGATCCATCGAAACGTCGTGATCCAACCATGCTGACCACCGACCTGGCACTGCGCTTCGACCCGATCTACGAGCCGATTTCGCGGCGCTTCCTGGAGAACCCGGATCAACTCGCCGATGCCTTCGCCCGCGCCTGGTACAAACTGATCCACCGTGACATGGGCCCGCTCTCGCGTTACCTCGGCCCGGAAATGCCCAACGAAGTGTTGCTGTGGCAAGACCCGATTCCAACGGTCGATCATGCGCTGATCAACGACAGTGATGTCGCTGCGCTGAAGGGCAAACTGCTGGCTTCCGGCCTGTCGGTTTCGCAGCTTGTTTCCACAGCATGGGCCGCGGCTTCGACTTTCCGTGGTTCCGACAAACGCGGCGGTGCCAATGGTGGGCGTCTGCGTCTGGCCCCACAGAAGTTCTGGCAAGCCAACCAGCCTGAGCAATTGGGAGATGTGCTGACTAAACTCGAAGGCATTCAAAGCGAGTTCAATGCCGGCGGCAAGAAAGTCTCGCTGGCGGATCTGATCGTGCTGGCCGGTTGTGCCGGTGTCGAACAGGCCGCGAAGAACGCCGGGCAAACCGTCACGGTGCCTTTCACGCCAGGGCGGATGGACGCCAGTCAGGAGCAGACGGATGTCGAATCTTTCGGTTTCCTCGAACCGATTGCCGATGGCTTCCGCAACTACCTAAAGGGCCGCTACACCGTTCCGGCGGAAAAACTGCTGATCGACAAGGCACAGCTGCTGACCCTCACCGCACCGGAAATGACCGCGCTGATTGGCGGTATGCGCGTGCTCAACACCAACGTCGGCAAAACCACCCACGGCGTCTTCACCAGCCGTCCGGAAGCGCTGACCAACGACTTCTTCACCAACCTGCTGGACATGGGCGTCGAATGGAAACCCGTGTCCGAGGCCAATGAAGAATTCACCGGTCGCGACCGCAAGACCGGCCAGCAGAAGTGGACCGCGACGCGCGTTGATCTGGTCTTCGGCTCCAACTCGCAGCTGCGGGCACTGGCAGAAGTCTATGCAAGCGCCGGTGGACAGGAGAAGTTGGTGAAGGACTTCGTGGCGGCGTGGACCAAAGTCATGAACCTGGACCGTTTTGACCTGAAGTGAGATAGCGACGTGTAGGTTGGCCACTTCGGCGATGAACGCGCCGGAGTGGCCATTTTTTTGGACACGGGCAGCGCAATGTTGCCCTTGCCGCTTCGATTGTTGCTCATTTACAATTGCTAATAATTCTCACTAGCAAAAATTATGATGCGATGAGCAACTCTTTGTCCGCCACTGACCAGCAACATGTGCAATGCGTCGAAGCCCTGTACGTCGGCCATCAAGGCTGGTTGTACGCCTGGTTGCAGCGAAAACTAGGGAACCGGGTGGATGCGGCGGATCTGCTGCACGACACTTTCACACGCATTCTGGCGGCCAAACCACTTCCGAACATTGCCGAGCCACGGGCCTATCTGACCTGTGTTGCCAAAGGCATCCTGGTGAACTGGTACCAGCGTCAGGCGCTGGAGCGCGCCTACCTGTCGGCGCTGGCGCAGATGCCGGAGTCATTGGCGCCCTCCCCTGAACTGCGTTTTCTGATTCTGGAAACCCTGCACGAGGTTGACGCCCTGCTCGATACCCTGCCACCACTGGTCAAGCGTGCGTTCCTGCTGTCGCAGATCGGCGCGATGAAATACCAGGACATCGCCGAACAACTCGACATCTCGCTCATTACCGTCAAACGCTACATGAAACAGGCCTTTTTGCAGTGCCTGACGTTGATGCCCGAATGAACCGCCCTTCAATGGTCAGCCCGGCCGTGCTGGATGAAGCCGCCGAGTGGCTGATGCGCCTGACGGAAGGCTCGCTCAGCGAGCAAGAACGCGCGCAATGGCAAGCATGGCGAGCCAGCAGCGCCGAGCGTGAATACGCCTGGCAGCGGGCCGAAAGTTTGCTGGGCAAACTCGGCGGGCTACCGCCGGAACTGGCGATGCCGACCCTCGATCGCCCGGCCAACCCGCAGCGCCGGGCGATGCTCGCTCGTCTGGCGGCGTTGTTGGCAATCGCGCCTGCTACCTGGCTCGGTTGGCAAGTGAACCAGCGTCAGGGCTGGACCGCCGACTACCACTCGCCGATTGGCGAACGCCGCCAACTGACGCTCGCCGATGGCAGTCAACTGACCCTCAACACCGACACCGCCATCGATGTGATGTTCGATCAGATGCAGCGCCTGATCCGGGTGCGCAAAGGCGAAATCCTGGTGCAGACCGCGCCGGACATTCAGGTGCCTTCCCGACCGTTCCGGGTCTCGACCGAGCAAGGCATCATGCAGGCCTTGGGCACGCGATTCAGCGTTCGCGAAGACGCCGACACCACACGGCTGGCGGTACTCGACGGCCGTGTGCAGATCGAACTCTATCAACGGCCGCAGGCCACGCCGATGATCCTCAGCGCCGGCCAGCAAACCGAATTTTCAGCCACCGTGATCGGGCCGGTGACCCACGCCGACAGCGCCTTGACGGCCTGGACCCAAGGCATGCTGGTGGCGGACGGTATGTCGCTGGGTGACTTCGCAAAGGAACTGGCGCGCTACCGCCATGGCCTCGTGCGCTGCGATCCGGCCGTTGCGCGAATCCGGATTTCCGGGGCTTTCCCGCTGGACGACAGCCGTCGTGCGCTGAGCATGCTGGCCCTGACGTACCCGGTAAAAGTGACGACGCACTTCGGTGGGTATTGGGTGACCCTTTCACCGGCCTGAACTGCTCGAAAAAATATTTGCAAAGAGGTGATACTTTTTTCGCGCTGGGCTGGCAAGGGAAGACACACCCCGTTTCTCTTGCCGACAGGATCACTTCTCACATGCCCGTTGAACGCGCTTTACGCCTCACGCCGCCCTTTCGCCATGCGATCTTCAGCTTGATGATCGGCGGCGCCTGCACCCAGGTATGGGCAGCGCAACCCTCATCCATTACCGATACGCGCAGCTATCAGATTCCGGCAGGCCCGCTGGGCCAAACGCTGTCGCGCTTCGCCGCCGACAGCCGCATCGCCCTGTCATTCGATCCGGCCCTCACCGACGGCCTGCATAGTCCCGGTTTATCCGGCAGCTATTCGGCGCTTGATGCACTGACCCGACTGTTGAACGGCACAGGTCTGGAAATGACCCAGCGTGCCGACGCCAGCTACACCCTCGTGCGCTCGGCCAACACCGGCGCCCTGCAACTGGGCGCGACCTCGATCACCAGCCAGCTGTTGGGCGTCACCACCGAAGATACCCATTCCTACACCACCAACGAAGTCAGCATCGGCAAGGGCAACATCAAGCTCAAGGACATTCCGCAGTCGGTGTCGGTGGTCACGCGCCAGCGCATGGATGACCAGAACATGAACAGCCTGCAAGACGCCATGCGCCAGGTCACCGGGGTTACGATCAAGACTTACAACTCCGGTTCCAGCCTGAACGACGTCTACATGCGCGGCTTCCTCGTGGATCAGGTGCAGGTCGACGGCGTCTCGCAACCCACCGGCCAGGGCGACATGGCCACCGCGTTCGACCTGGCGATGTACGATCGGGTCGAAGTGTTGCGCGGTCCATCGGGCCTGTATCAAGGGGCCGGCGAACCCGGCGGGACGATCAACGTGGTGCGCAAGCGTGCCTTGAACACCTTCGCCCTCGGTGGTGAACTGGCTGCCGGTTCGTACGACCACTACCGTTCCTCGGTGGACGTCACCGGGCCGCTGAACGATGCGGGCACCGTGCGCGGCCGTTTCATCACCGCGTATGAGAACAACAAATCTTTCGTCGACTACGCCCAGAACGAACGCCCGATGGTCTACGGTCGCCTGGAATTCGACCTCGATCCTTCCACCACCCTGTCGGTCGGCGGCGCTTACCAGCAAAACCACTCCACTCCGGCTTTCGGCTTGCCGGCCTACGCCAGTGGCAAGTTGCTGGACGTGCCGCGCTCGACCTTCGTCGATGCCAAGTGGAACGAACTGAACGAAAAAGTCTGGGAAACCTTCGCCGAAGTCGATCATGCCCTCGACAACGGCGGCCAGTTCAAGACCACCCTCACCTACCGCGATGCCGAGACACCCAAGCGCAACTTTACCTGGGCCGACGGCGCGGTCGACCCCGACACCGGCGACAGCTGGGCCGTGGCCTACAACTACTACACGCACATCAAGACCATCGGCGCCGACAGCTTCGTCACCACACCGTTCGAAGCCCTCGGCCGCACCCATGAATTCACCGTGGGCGCCGAATACCAGCACCTCGACAAAGACTTCACCTATGGCGGCGGCGACTACTTCCCGATCAACGTCTTCGATCCGGGCAGCATCGACATCCCTAAACAGGATTACGTGAAGAACAACGGCAACTGGTCCAAGTCCGACCAATACGGCCTCTATACCCGCGCCAAAATCAACGTCACCGACTGGCTCGACGTGATCGGCGGTAGCCGCGTGACCTGGTACGAAAGCGACGCGAAAAACGCCAACGCCTTCTTCAACAACTTCGGCAGCGCCCACACCAGCATCAACCGCAAGGTCGTGCCGTACGGCGCGGTCATCGGCAAGCTCACTCCGGAACTGTCGGCCTACGCCAGCTACACCGGCGTGTTCAAACCGCAAAGCGAACTGGGTTCCGACAACACGCCCATCGGCCCACGCGAAGGCGAGCAGTATGAAGTCGGCCTCAAGCGCGAATTCTTCGACGGGCGCCTGAACGCCAGCGTCGCGGTGTTCCGAATCTACGATGAAAACCGCGCCGAATACGACAACGCCACCGCCGCCTACAAGGCACAGGGCAAGGCCCGCAGCCAGGGCTGGGAAACCGAGTTGAGCGGCAACCTGACCGATAACTGGAGCATCGTCACCGGCTACGCTTTCACCTCCACCGAGTACCTTAAGTCCGACGATGGCAATGAAGGCAAGACCTTCAGCACCATCACGCCCAAACACAACTTCAACCTGTGGACCAAGTACGAATTCACCGACGGCCCGCTCAAGGACTTCAGCGTTGGCGGTGGCGTGCGCGTGGTCAGCGAGACCTACTACCAGCGTGAAGTCAAATTCGAACAGAGCGGCTACGGCATCGCCATGGCCCAGGTCGGTTACAAGATCAACGACAACCTGTCGACGACCCTGACCGCCAACAACCTGTTCGATCGCAAGTACTACGATCGCGTCGATGCCTCCTGGGGCACCAACTTCTACGGCGACCCGCGTACGCTGACACTGGCGCTGCGGGCGCAGTATTGATTGGTCCGAGGCCAGGACTCCTAGCTGGAATGAAGGAGCCTTCAGCTCGCGACCAAATGGGGGGGTGGCGGCCATACGCGGGTTGTAGACCGGTAGCCAGGACCCGGCGCCCCCGAAGGAGCCCTGCGCATGGCTACCATCATTCAGAGCCCGATCGAGAAGCAGGCCCTAAACATACAAAATGTCTTTAAGTCATCTGGATGCGCCGCATCAAAGCGGCCGTGCTGCGCGGCCAACCTACGCGGCCGAACCAGGCACCCCCCGCGATGGTGGATGCGATGACGGTGCCGTATGCCACCAATGCCATGCCCTGCGCAACGAACACATGGACCAGGTCGCCTCCCCAGCGCAACGCCAGCCATCCCCCGAGGCTAGCCACAGCCAGGCGTGCGAGATTGCCCATCACGGGCCAAAACAGCCGACCTGTGCCTTGAGATGCAAAGTACAGGACCTGGCCGGCACCGAAAAATCCATACAGCGGGGCGACCACCTGCAGGTATTGAGTACCGGCCTCAAGCATGGCGGGCTCGTTGCCAAATAGCATCAGCCAGGAACGAGGAAACATGGCCGCAGCCAGACCAATCGTTTCCGTAATCGCAAATACCATCGCGGCTCCGACCCAGGCAGCCTTGAGTGCACGCTCACGGTTGCCGGCGCCGATGCAGGTACCGACGATGGCCAACAGCGGTGCGCCAAAGCCAAATGCCAAGGGCACCAGCAAGTACTCAAGGCGCGCGGCAGTACCATAACCCGCAATCGCATCTGGCCCGAACTGTCCCGCCAAGGCCGTCGCGATGCCGATTGACAAATTAGCAGCCACCGTCGCGATGGCACCGACCAGGCCAATGCGCAAAATATCGTTAAACAGCGGCCAGCGAAGCCTCACCCCTGCCAGCTTCGGCTTGAGTAAGCTGCGTGGCGAACGAAGGTACATCCAAAGCGCGACCGTGCCGCCAAAATAGTAAAGAAGTAGCGCCACTGCACCACCAGCGATACCCATACCGGGAATCGATCCCCAGCCGAAGATCAGCAAGGGTGACAGCGGGATAAGCACTACAGCACCGGCGACTGTCACATTGGCGGGCACTGCCATGTTGCCGGTGGCACGGATTACAGCAGACAGGGCGTTGAACAACCACACCAGCACGGAACCGGCAAATACCCAATGCGAATAGACCAACGCCGCCTCAAGTGACGCCCCCGCTCCCCCCATTAGCGCATACAACCACCGCCCGCCAAAAAGAAGCGCCAGCATGAATGCGAGACCGAAACCGAGTGCGATGACCAATGAATGGAGTACCAGAGCATTGGCATCTTCCAGGCGTTGCCCGCCAAGCGCTCGCGCGATGGACGAAGCGATACCGCCACCTATCGCTCCCGCAGAACTCATCTGCATCAACATGACAATTGGAAACACCAGTGCCATTGCGGCCAGGGCATCGCCGCCAAGCTTGCCGACAAAATAAGTTTCGATCAGGCCTACAGAGGCCTGGATGACCATTACCAAAACGTTGGGGGCCGCCAGGCGCAATACGGTTGGTACGATGGGAGCCTCCAGAAGGAGGCGAGTACGCGGATCGATGGAAGTCATGTCTATCCCTTATGGGTCTTATTGTTCGGGCTGACCACCATTGAAACGTTCGGGATTAAATGAGTGAAGTGAATTCTTTACATTCTATTTATTCAATTCATGCATGGGTTTATCGACCAAACTCGAACAAGCCGCCATGAAGACTCAACTGAGCGTGCACTGCTTCACCTGTTCACGAAGCCATTGCAAACCTTCATCGGCATCAAATCGCATGTGCCAGTAGGCAAAAATTTCGGGCTCGGGAAATTCAACCGGGGGGGTGTGGCAACTCAGGCTGAACGTATCGGCAAAAGCGCGTGCAATCGGACTGGGTAAATTGCAGATGTAGCCCGTTTGTGAGGCGATGACCGGCATTGCCATGAAATTTTGTACGACCGCACCGATACGACGACTCAGGGACTGTTCGGCTAACGTGCGATCAATGATATTCCCGCCACGCTCGTGCAGGCTGATGACTACATGCGGTCGTTCAAGATAGAGGTCTAACGGAAAGCGTCCTGCAGGCAAACGCTCTCGCTGCCAGATCAAGGTCAGCAACTGCACGAAGGCCAAACGTTCAAAACGAACGCCCGCGCCTAGTGTTGCCGGCGTGTTTATCATCAAATCAATGGCGCCGCTCTCCAGCATCGCGGGTAATGCACTGGGTTCCGGCAAGGGCACGATTTCGATGATGATTCCCGGCGCGGCAACGGAAATATGCTGAAGCAGCTTGGGCAGAATGAGAAATTCGATGAAGTCACCGGCCGCAATACGGAAGGTTCGCAGCGCGGTGGCAGAAACGAACTGCTCAGTGCCCTGTAACGCCTGATCAATCTTTTCCAAGGCTTCGCGCACCGGTCCGATCAGTTCGGTGGCTCGTGGCGTTGGCAGCAGTCCACCTCGTCCGAGCACGAACAATTCGTCACCCAGACGTTCGCGCAACCTCCGCAAGGCATGGCTGGCGGCGGATTGACTGAGCGCAAGACGTTCACTGGCCCGGGTCACACTCTGTGTTTCCCAGAGTGTGACGAACACCACCAGTAGATTTAGATCCAGCGAATAGATATTAGTATTGTGCATAGGCGGAATGATACATATACATTTTACTCATTGTCAGGTTTTTGATGTAGTGCTCCCCGTCATTCACACCTGGCGGGAGCCCCCACAATGAACAATAAAATCCCCCTGAGTATGGGCTGGTTCTGTCCAACACTTGGCGACACCACGGCGTTTGGTGACCCAAGCCAGGACATTCCTCGCTCGCTGGAACACTTCGAGCGCGTCGCGATTGCGGCAGAAAATGCCGGCTTCGACTACATGCTGATTCCCGTCAGCGCGATTTGCTGGGACGCCTGGGTTGTCGCTTCGTATCTGGCTTCGCGCACAACCCGCCTGAAAATGCTGGCGGCACTCAAGCCCGGCTACGTCCATCCGGTCACCCAGGCAAAAATGATCTCGACCTTCGACCAGATGTCCCAAGGCCGCATCTACATCAATCTGATTGCCGGTGTCAGCGAAAAGGACTCCTACGCTGAAGGTCAGCTTGCGGCAAAAGAGGATCGCTACGATCAGTTGCTCGAAGAGGTCGAGCTGATGAAGCGTCTATGGACCGAGCAAAACGTCGAACACAACGGCAAATATTTTCAAGTCCATAGCCCGAAGATCATTCCCGAAACGGTTCAGAAACCCCATCCACCCTTCTTCCTCGGCGGCGGCTCGGAGCAGGCCGCGGAAATTTCGGCCAAGCATTCGGCGGTGCACCTGTTCTGGGGCGACTACCCGGAGCGCATAGCCGGGCAGATCGTCGAAATGCGTGCGCGCGCAGCCAAATATGGACGAGGCGACGAGATCCGCTTTGCAATGCGCCTGCAGATCGTCTGCCGAGAAAACGAAGAGGACGCTTGGGCGGCCGCAGAAGCGCTGATCGCCGGTGCAGAAAATTCGGCAATGGCCGCCGCTGCGCAAATGGCCGGCCAAAGCAGCTCGGTTGCCAGCCAGCGTAATGCTGAATTGTCGAAAACCGCCGGGCGCAAAATGACCCCACACTTGTGGACCGGGATTACCGAAGTCCGTCCGGGCGCGGGTGTCGCCGTGGTGGGCAACCCACAACAGGTTGCCGCGCAACTGATGGAATTCGTCGAGGCCGGCTGCACCGGTTTCTGCCTGTCGGGTTATCCGCATCACGAGGAAGCCGAGCGCTTTGGCCGTTTGGTCATGCCATTGCTCTGCCCTTGAAGCAACGCGTTTTCCGAGAACAACAATAAGTTCGCCGCGATACGTCAGCGGCGACGGAGTCCCCGTGCATGAACAACTCGAATTTCGATCCGCGACAGTTTCGCCAGGCGCTGGGCGCCTTTACCACTGGCGTGACCATCGTTACCACCCGAGGTCCTGACGGACTGGACTACGGCATGACCGCCAATAGTTTCAACTCGGTCTCGATCGACCCGCCGATGGTGCTCTGGAGCCTGAAGAAAGACTCCTCGTCGGCCCACGCATTCACCGGTTCCGAGCACTTCGCGGTGCACATCCTGGCCAATGATCAGGAACACCTGTCCAACAAGTTTGCCAAAAGTGGCGCGGATAAGTTCTCTGGCTTGACCACCACCCGTGGTCACGACGAGGTGCCTCTGCTGGAAGGCTGTTCGGCGCGTTTCCAATGCCGCACCAGCTATCAGTACGAAGGCGGCGACCACATCATTCTGGTCGGTGAAGTCCTCGCCTACGATCGCTTTGACAGCTCGCCGCTGGTGTTTCATGGCGGTGGTTATCGGCGTCTGCTGGAACCTGTGATCGCGGTGGACCATAGTGTCTACGGCGACAACTGGCTGGGTTTTCTGCTCGGTCGCGCCTATTACCAGATGCAACTGCCGATTCGCCAGCAGCTCAAGACCATGGGCATGAACGATCTCGATTTCGAACTGCTGGGCATGCTCAGCTTCGGTGAAGGCAAAACCCTGACTGAACTGCGCCGTTTGTTCGAGTTCGTCGGCAAGGATTTGCTCCAGTCACACCTGGATGTGTGGGTCAACAAAGGTTTGCTGACGCTTGAAGACACGGCTGATAGCGCTGCACGGATTTACTTCACCGAGTCTGGTCGGCAATTGACCATTCAGTGGCTGGCATTTGCCAAGGCCGCGGAAATGACCGCGATGGAATCCCTTGATTACGAAGAGGCGCAGCAGCTCAAGTTGCTCATCGGACGAGTGATCCAGCAAACCGGTGAGTCGCTGCCGGCGCACTTGCGCAAGGAAAATATCTGGCAGGACAACAACCTTTGGCAGCAACCCGGATAATCCTTTTCAGGCAGGGTTTCATGGGGGATGTATTCCCCCATGACCAAGGTTCAATAACAAGAACAATACATTGCCATGAGGTCACCACGTGATGTCGAGTTCAAGCGGTATCCAGGCCACCACTACTGCCCCTGCATCGGTAAATTCGCCCACCAGTGGACAAGCGTATTACACCGTCAGCGTCCTGTTGATTGCCTACATTTTTTCCATCATGGATCGGCAAATCCTGACCCTGCTGGTCGGCCCTATCCAGCAATCGCTGCACGTCAACGACAGTTGGATGGGAGCTCTTCACGGTTTTACCTTCGCCGCGTTCTACTCGCTGGTCGGCCTGCCCATCGCACGACTGATCGACAGTGGCAATCGCCGCCTGGTGATCACCGTTGGTATTGGCCTCTGGTGCCTCGCCACGGCTGCCAGCGGGTTGGCCACCGAATTCTGGCATCTGCTCGTCGCTCGAATCGTAGTGGCGGTCGGTGAGGCTGTGCTGCTGCCAGGCGCCGTGTCCCTGATCAGCGACTTGTTCCCGGCTGAAAAGCGCGGACGCGCCCTCGGCGTGTTCGGCACCGGCGCCTCGTTCGGTGTGGGTGCCGGACTGCTCGCCACCGGCCTGGTGTTGGGTTACTTCACCGCACACCCGCTGACGCTGCCCGGGCTGGGATTGCTGCAGCCGTGGCAGACCACGTTGATGTCGATCGGCCTGCCGGGCCTGCTGGTTTTGCTACTGATGACAGGTGTGCCCGAACCACGCACACGCAAAAACGCCCAAGGCGTGAAACCGATGGCCCAGGCGACTGTGCCGCTGCATGAAGTCATGACTTATCTGCGCGAGAACCGTCGCACGTTTGGCGCGATATTTGTCGGTGCCGGCTGCTTTTATGCGGCGGTCTATGGCAGTGGCACCTGGGTGCCCACTTACCTGGTGCGTGAGTTCGGCTGGACTTACGCCAAGGTCGGCGCATTGATGGGCGCAATCATGTGCGTCTGCGGTCCGCTTGGCGTCATCATCGCCAGTTGGCTGGGTGAATACTGGCGTAATCGCGGGGTCACCAACGGCAATCTGCGCATCGCTCTGATCGTCTGCCTTTTAGTGGCCGTGGTGAGCGTGCCGTTGTTGACGGCGTCGAGCCTGGAGCGCGCGATCCCGTTTCTGGTGCTGATCGCCATCCTCTGGACCAGTCTGTTCGGCGTCGGTGCGGCATTGATCGTAGAAGTGTCTCCCGCGCCGATGCGGGGCCAATTCATGGCGATGTACACCGGCGTGTTGAACCTGCTGGGTAATGGTTTTGGTCCCGTCATCATGGGGATGCTGACCGACTACGCGTTCAAGGACCCGCAGGCGATCAAATACTCGATCCTCTATGTCTCCCTGACGGGCTGCGGCCTGGCCATTCTGATTTTTTGCAGTGCCTGGAGCAGTTTCCAGCGCACCGCGCAAAAAGCCTTGCAATGGGAAGCCAAGCGCCTCCTGCAGCGGTAATCACTTTTCTCACCACCAACGAGTAAACATCCATGAGCACCCTCAATGGCAGTTGCCTGTGCGGCAACGTTCAGTATTCCACCCTCGCAACACCGCTGATGACTGCAGTTTGCCACTGCAGCGATTGCCAGAAGCAATCGGGAAGCGCCTTCTCGGTCAATGTGCTGGTGCCGACAGAAGGTTTCGAAGTGGAAGGCCGCAGCCTGAGCAGCTACGCCAGCAATGGCGGCAGCGGTTTTCCGGTGCGCCGGTTTTTCTGCAGCACTTGCGGCTCTGCGCTCTATAGCGCGGTGACCACCATGCCAGGACTGTTTGCCGTCAAGGCTGGGACCCTCAGCGACAGCTCGGCACTCAAACCCGCCTTGCATTTGTGGTGTGCCTCCGCGCAGCCGTGGGTTGCGATAGATCGCACCTTACCGTGCTACGAGAAGGCACCCACCGAATAAACCCGGCTCGACGGCCAGAGCGACGCGGCTACATGCGCGTGGTTCTGGACGTCAAAGAGATGAGCAAGATGATCAAGAACGCGTCATACACCAGCGCCGTCGGCGCGCCGCGGCAACTGCTAGGTCGCCTGCGGCAGATGGGTCCCGGTTTGCTGGTCAGCCTGGCGATTGCCATGGCCTCGGCTTTCATCGCAGACCATTACGGCGGCCCTACACTGCTGTATGCCTTGCTTTTCGGCATGGCTTGCCATTTTCTCAGCGAGCACAGCCGTTGCCTGCCCGGCATTGAATTCGCATCGCGGACTTTGCTGCGCATCGGCGTGGCCCTGCTGGGCGCGCGCATTACCCTGGAACAAATTGGCGCGCTCGGTTGGCAGACGGTATTGGCGGCAGTGTTTGCGGTCAGCACCACGATTCTGATTGGCTGGATCAGCGCGCGTCTGCTGAAAGTACGCGCCGACTTCGGTGTGCTGACCGGTGGCGCCGTGGCCATATGCGGTGCTTCGGCAGCCCTGGCGATCTCCGCCGTACTGCCAAGGCACGAGAACAGCGAGCGCGATACGTTGTTGACGGTAGTCGGTGTCACCAGCCTTTCAACGGTGGCAATGATCACGTATCCGATCATCAGCAAATTACTCGGTTTTTCTCCTGTACAGGCCGGCACGTTCCTCGGCGGGACCATTCATGACGTGGCACAGGTGGTCGGCGCCGGCTACATGATTTCACCGGAAACCGGCGATATCGCCACCGTCGTGAAGCTGTTGCGGGTCGCGTTGCTGGTCCCGGCGGTCGTGATGATTGCCTGGTTGTTTCGCCGGCAACAGAGCACGCAATCGGACAACGGTCGACGGATACCCCTGGTGCCGGGATTTTTGCTCGCTTTCGTTTGCCTGGTCGCCGTCAACAGCAGTGGTTATCTGCCGTCCTCGTTGACCAGCGCAATGAATGAAACGTCACGCGGTTGCCTGGTGATCGCCATCGCTGCCCTGGGATTGAAAACTTCCCTGCAAAAACTCGCCTCGGTGGGTTGGCGCCCAATCGCCTTGCTGGTGGGCGAAACGCTTTTTCTCGCGGCATTGGTAATCGGCCTGCTTTTCCTGGGGCGATAAACACGCCTGCCCTGCACCCTTTTTTCGATGGCACCAACCACACCTTCGCAAGTCGCGGCGTGACTGCGTTCGGCTGGGTGTGAATTTCCAAGTGGATCGTAATCCTGAGAGCAAACAGATGAAAACAACAAAAATGTTTCTGCAAACCGGAGCGCTGGCACTGTCTTTACTGGCCACTGCAGTCATGGCCAAGGTCTCTCCCGAGGAGGCCGCGCAGTTGGGCACTACGCTGACGCCAATGGGCGCCGTCAAAGCCGCGAACGCGGATGGCAGCATTCCCGCGTGGAGCGGCGGCCTGCCGGCCACCGCTGGCACGGTCGACAGCAAAGGCTTCCTGAGTGATCCGTTTGCCAACGAAAAACCCTTGTTTGTCATCACCGCGGCCACCGCCGAGAAGTACAAGGACAAGTTGTCTGCCGGGCAGATGGCGATGTTCAAGCGTTACCCGCAGACCTACAAGATTCCGGTATACCCCACCCATCGGACAGCGACAGTTCCGGCTGAAATCTATTCGGCGATCAAGACCAGCGCGGTAAAGACCGAAGAGGTTGATAACGGCAACGGCCTCAGTGGCTTTTCCGATAGCCGTTACTACGCCTTCCCTGTACCAAAAAATGGCGTCGAAGTACTCTGGAACCACTTGACGCGCTATCGCGGCGGTAACCTCAACCGCCTGGGCACGCGAGTCCAGCCCCAAGCCAACGGGGACTTCAATATGGTTCAACTCGAGGACGAGATCTCCTATCCTCGCGAGTTGCCAGACCTGGACAAGGAAAAGGCCGAAAACATCCTGTTTTACTTCATCCAGCGTGTAACAGGCCCTGCCCGCTTGGCCGGCAACGTATTGCTCATCCACGAAACCATTGACCAGGTGAAGGAACCG
The DNA here is from genome assembly GCF_047784845.1 of Pseudomonas sp. NFX98. NCBI lineage: Bacteria > Pseudomonadati > Pseudomonadota > Gammaproteobacteria > Pseudomonadales > Pseudomonadaceae > Pseudomonas > Pseudomonas sp. NFX98. Next base: position 375,401 of record NZ_JBLNNF010000002.1, read on the forward strand.
CGCGATGCATGGCTGTACAACGCCGGTCAGCGTCGCGTGCGCCGTGCGCCACAAGTCGCTTACGACAGCCCCGGTACCGCTTCCGATGGCCTGGCTACCACCGACAACTTCGATATGTTCAACGGCGCACCGGATCGCTACACCTGGGAACTGGTCGGCAAGAAAGAGTTGTACATCCCCTACAACAACTACAAGCTCGACTCGCCAAACGTCAAGTACGCCGACATTCTCAAGGCTGGCCACATCAATCAGGACTTGACCCGCTATGAACTGCACCGGGTCTGGGAGGTGGTCGCCAAACTCAAGCCGGGCCAGCGTCACATCTACGCGACACGCCACATGTACTTCGATGAAGACACCTGGCAACTGGCCGAGGTAGACCATTACGACGGGCGCGGCGAACTGTGGCGCGTAGGTGAAGGATTTGCCCAGCAGTACTATCACAAACAAGTACCGGGCTACACCGCAGAAGCCCTGTATGACCTGCAGTCGGGCCGCTATTCGGTACTGGGCTTGAAGAACGAAGAGAAACGCAGCATTACGTTCGGCGCCACGGCCTCGGCCTCCAGCTATACCCCGGCGGCATTGCGCCAGGAAGGGATTCGCTAATTCCGTACTAGCGAAGCTCTTTGGCGAAAAGTAATCGGATGATCAGGTTGATGGTGTCCACGTCATTTCAAGTGAACGCCATCAGCCTCCTGGTCGGGACCGAAAAGGTGACATCGCCGAACGCTTATGCCACACCTCAGCGATAGGATCAGGCAATACTCAAATCCAATTCGGCATAGTCCCCCACTGCTCCCAGCACTAGCATGGCCTCACCTTACATCGTCAGGAGTGCGCGCCATGAGTGCAGAAAAAACCCTCTTCATCACCGGCGTCAGCAGCGGCTTCGGCCAGGCGCTGGCCAAGGAAGCGCTCGCCCAGGGCCATCGAGTGATCGGCACTGTTCGCAGCGAATCCTCTCTGGCAACCTTCGAGGCGCTCTCGCCTGAGCGGGCTCACGGCGTGGTGCTGGACGTTACCCACTTCGACGCCATCGACGCGGTGGTCGCCGCTGTTGAGGACCGGCACGGCCCGGTGGATGTGCTGGTCAACAACGCGGGTTATGGTCACGAGGGGATTTTCGAGGAGTCGTCGCTGGCAGAGATGCGCCGCCAATTCGACGTCAATGTATTTGGCGCGGTGGCGATGACCAAGGCGTTTGTGCCGTATTTTCGCCAGCGGCGGATGGGGCATATCCTCAATATCACTTCCATGGGCGGCTATATCACCATGCCGGGCATTGCCTATTATTGCGGCAGCAAATTTGCGCTGGAGGGCATTTCCGACACGTTGAGCAAGGAGCTTGCACCCTTCAACATTTTTGTCACGGCCGTGGCACCGGGGTCGTTTCGCACGGACTGGGCGGGCCGTTCGATGCAGCGTACACCGCGCAGCATCAGTGACTACGATGCGAGCTTCGACCCGGTGCGCAAAGCCCGTGAGGAAAAAAGCGGCCATCAACCGGGCGACCCGCAGAAAGCCGCACGGGCCATGCTGACAATCATCGCCAGCCCTACCCCGCCAGCTCACCTGCTGCTGGGCAGCGACGCCCTGGCTCTGGTGCGTGACAAGCTGCACCGGACGGCGGAGAGTATTGAGCAATGGGAAGCGCTCAGCTGTTCTACGGATGGCTGAGCATCAATGTGGAGAGCGTGCGGTCGATGCCGAAACCCAAGGACCCAAGCACAGCGCGAATGGTGCAGTTGATGGGCCAGCTTGCGCCGCTGGAGGGTTACAACCTGAGCCCGCTGGATGATGTGCGTTTTCTGCGTTCCAACCGGCCGCTGACGCGCACGCCGGTGTTGTATGAACCGGGCATCGTCATCCTCTGTCAGGGGCGCAAACGCGGCTACCTGGGTGATGAAGTTTACGTCTATGACGCCCAGCATTATCTGGTGGTGTCGGTGCCGGTGCCCTTTACGATGGAGACCGAGGCCAGCGAGGCGGAGCCAATGCTGGCGGTGTACCTGCGTCTGGATTTCACCCTGGCCGGCGAGCTGATTCAGCAGGTGGATGAGCTATGGCACTTCAGCGCGGCTCAGCCTATGGGCATGTACGCCTCGCCCATGGACGAACCGCTGCGCCAGTCGACCTTGCGTTTTCTGGAAGTCATGGGCGACCGCACCGACGCGCAAATCCTCGGCCCGGCGATGCTGCGCGAGCTCTACTACCGCATCCTCACTGGCGAACAAGGCGGCACCCTGCGCGCGGCCATCGCCCAGCAGGGCCAGTTTGGCAAAGTGACGCGCGCCATTCACAAAATCCACAGCTGTTATCACGAGCATCTGGATGTAGAAGCCCTGGCGCAGGAAGCGCAGATGAGCGTGCCCAACTTTCATCTACACTTTCGCAAGGTGACCGATTCCTCGCCTATGCAGTACCTCAAGTCGACACGGTTGCATCAGGCGCGATTGCTGATGCTGCGTAACGACCTGACAGCCGCCAAATCAGCATTTCTGGTGGGCTATGAAAGTGCGTCGCAATTCAGCCGCGACTTCAAACGCCTCTTCGGCCGCACACCGTTAGCGGAAGTGGCGTGGATGAAGCGTACCTATGCGTTGCCGGCACCGACAACCCCGTCGCCCTTCGTGTCATCACACTGATCTTCCATCAATGGGGCAGGGTCGATACCACTGACATCTCTGCCAAAGGAGTCACCGCATGTCAAAGCTCTATCCCAGTATCGATCCTCAGGGATTGATCGAGTACTCAGTGGTCTACACCGACCGCTCGCTCAACCACATGTCGCAGTCATTTCAGGCCGTGATGAAGAACATCTCCACGACGCTGAAACAGGTCTACAACGCCCAGGCTGTTGCGGTGGTCCCGGGCAGCGGCACCTTCGGCATGGAAGCGGTAGCGCGACAGTTTGCCACCGACCAGCAATGCCTGGTGATACGCAACGGCTGGTTCAGTTATCGATGGAGCCAGATCCTTGAGATGGGTAACATCCCGGCCGCCACCACGGTGCTCAAAGCCCGACCGGTCGACACCGGTCGCCAGGCTGCGTACGCCCCGCCCCCTCTGGACGAAGTGCTGGCAGCCATTCAGACGCAGAAGCCGCAGATTGTTTTCGCCCCCCACGTTGAAACCTCTTCAGGGATTATTCTGCCCGACGAGTACCTGCGGGCCGTCGGCGATGCCGTGCATGCGGTGGGTGGCCTGTTTGTGCTGGACTGCATCGCCTCAGGCACGCTTTGGGTTGATATGCGCAAATGCGCAGTCGACCTGCTGATCAGCGCACCGCAGAAAGGCTGGAGCGCCTCCCCTTGCTGCGCCCTGGTGATGTTCAGTGCTTTGGGCCTCGAGCGCATCGAGCAAACGCAGAGCAGCAGCTTCGCCTGCGACCTGAAAAAGTGGCTTCAGATCATGCAGGCCTACGAACAGGGCGGACATGCCTACCATGCGACCATGCCCAGCGATTCCCTCGCGCGGTTTAATGAAGTGATGAAAGAGACGCAAGCCTACGGTTTCGACAAGGTCCGCGGCGAACAACAGGATTTGGGTGATCGGGTGCGCGCAATGTTGACCGCCAAAGGCATAAAAAGCGTAGCCGCCGCCGGCTTTCAGGCCCCTGGCGTCGTGGTGAGCTACACCGATGATGCCGACATCAAGAGCGGCAAGAAATTTGTCAGCCATGGCCTGCAAATCGCCGCCGGAGTGCCGTTGCAATGCGACGAGCCGGCCGACTTCCAGACCTTCCGCATCGGCCTGTTCGGCCTCGAAAAGCTGCACAATATCGAGCGCACGGTCAGCACCCTTGAGCAGGCACTGGACGAGGTGATGGTTAACTAAGCCCTCATCCTGGCAATATCACTGTCGCATTTAAACGCGACAGTGATATCGCCAGAAAATAGTCGGGCGTAAGGGTTGGAGGAGTTGCAATGACAACAATCGATGTGAAATCCCGATTCGAAGCAAAGCTTCTTCGTCCGGCAAAGACGGGTAATGATACGTCGTGGGCGTTCGTGGTTCTGCCAAGAGACGCGAGCGAACCGCTTCCGAGGCGAGGAAGGACGACAGTTGAAGGCGCAATCAATGGGCACCCTTTCCAGGCGACACTTGAGCCCGATGGTCAGCTGAGCCATTGGCTGCAGGTCAGTAGCGAATTGCTCGAAGCCGCAGGCGCGGCCGTTGGGGATATCGTTACCATCGAGCTGGCCCCTGTAAAAAAAGAACCTGAACCTGACATCCCGGAAGATTTTGAGGAAGCACTGGCAGCCTCTCCTGAGGCTCGTAAAGTCTGGAACAATACGACGACCCTCGCCCGAGTGGACTGGATACACTGGATGACTTCAGCCAAGCAACTCAAGACGCGCGCAAAACGGATTGGTGATGCCTGCGATATGCTTGCATCCGGCAAGAAGCAGGTTTGCTGTTTCGACCAGTCCGGCTTCTACAGCAAAGCCTTCCGTGCGCCCGAGGCAGAAAATCTTTGATGGAACAGTCCGTTGAATACGCCTGACAATGCACCATGCCCTCTGACCGACCTGAGCGCTTTGATGCCTTGTCCCGCTTAAATTCATCCGCGCCGAGGTATCATTTCGCCGGTTGCGCGTATCGAGGGCGACCCGCGGAGTGTTCACAATCGCGCAGCCTCAGACGACTGCGCTGGCCGACTCACAACAACAAATCGAAATACCGAACAGGACCACGCACGTCCACTCGTGCAGTAAATGGAGCTTTTTGGTGGCTGTATGGCGCTTTACCACCGCATTACTGGCACTCACCTTGGCCGGATGCGCTACCAACAACGAGCCCAAACCCATCTCGCGGATGCCCGAAGCCGAATACGCGCAATTGATGCAGGCACAGGCAACAGCAGGCGTTGGGTCTATCTCGGGAAAGCTGTACTTCACGGACCGCAGAGGCCGGATACTCTATGGCGACAACAGCAATATGCTGCTGTGGCCAGCAACGCCCTACACAGAAAAGCGGCAACAGGCCGAACGGGAAGGTATTCGATTGCCGGATCGGTTTGACCCCCGAATTGATCCGCTCACCCGTCGCACACACAGCAACAGCTCAGGTGAATTCCAGTTTGACGCAATACCGGCAGGCGCTTACTTCATCTGGAGCGTAGTCGACATGAATTCGCTGATAAGACGAGTCGTTGTCGAAGAAGGTCAGCAAACCATGGTGTTTCTCACCAACGATTGACTCAGGCATGCCCTGCCGGATCGCAACTTCACCACAAGGAAATAAAGGATGAGCAAGTGGATATTGGCGCTTGCCGCCATGCTATCGCTGGGTGGCTGCGTCACCGCTTCCAACATGATTGATCGAGCCGATGAACATAAGCCCATCGATCCCCAAAGAGCCATTATTGTCGGGTTCGTTTCCGAGGGGTTTCTCACTCAGCCCCACGGACTGAATGTACTGCTCAAGTACCATGATCCGGCCCCGCAGGCGAAAGCGACGCGCATCGCACTTACAACACTGGACCAGAACAACGAAATTCGTGGCACCTCACATATCATGGGCAACACCTTCGTTTACGAAGTACCAGCCGGCACTTATGAAGTCACCCACTGGTACTACCGTTTTTTTGACGGGTTCAGTGCCGATCAGAAAACGCCCCTACTCTTCAGCGTCAAGCCTGGGGATGCCGTCTATATTGGCAACTTCCATGCAAACTCGCTGACGATGTGTCTTTCCAATCGAGACGACTTTGCGAAGGCCGTTGTCGATATCAAAAAGGCCCACCCATTCCTGGCCAACGTGGCGATAACGAACCTGTCCCATGACCTGCAATTTCCAGGCTGGCCCAATACAAAAGCCACCGATGTGTTTGGAAAAGGCTTGTGCCAGGTGCAATCGCCGGATGATGTGGTTTCGTCCACCGCCAACTGAAGTGAATCGATGGCGGACACGTGGCCAGGCGGTTATCAGCCAAAAGCAGACTTTCACATAGCAAGCATCTCCCGTTGAAAAAACGGTTTTACGGAAGCAGGTGTGCTACTGATCGCGTATAAGCCACCGTCGCAATTTTTATCAATGTATTGCGCGCCGAGGTATCGATAATTCCTCGACTTCGAAAATCATCAGCAAGCTTCAGCAACTCGTCATACCTTTCATCTGCATTCAACGGGATTTCTGAATCCGTCAACAAGTCATGCCACTTTGCGTACGCCAACATTTTCGCTTCGCTGTACATGATGGAACGCTCCGTCGCCTTTAATCGGTAGAGGACGACAGCATCCGCACGTTCATTGGTCTCGACGTATGGCGTCGATTTGAATCGTCTTCAGCAAGCTGGAGCAACACAGACCCAGCGTTATGCGATGCGGGTCTGACTTGCTCCAATAACTGGCATACCCGCTATAGGTCGGCAGCACTATTTCGCAAGAGACTAACCTCTGCAAAATCGACCAATCACGGAAGTACGATTAAACTTAACCAAGACCCCTTTTCCAAAGCCGATCAAGGCCAAAACTTATGCCGTCCAACGTGAAGCGCTCAACCAACGTCCCACAGCGCAAGGAGCTGATACCCAGCACCCTGCCCTTTCCTGTGGTCGGCATTGGCGCTTCCGCTGGCGGCCTGCAAGCGGCGAAGTCATTCCTCGAACATATGCCCAACGATAACGGCATGGCCTTCGTCGTCATCCTGCATTTGTCACCCGATCACCAAAGCCTCGCCGACAAGATCCTCCAGGAAGTCACCAAGATGCCGGTGCGGCAGGTGACCGAGACGATCGCCATCGAAAAGAACACCGTGTATGTCATTTCGCCGGCGCACAATCTGACGATGAACGATGGTTATCTGTCGGTGACACCGTCTGATCGGCCAACCGGCCTGCACGTCGCGATCGATCTGTTCTTCCGGGACCTGGCAGATGTACACAAGGAGCGCGCCTTCTGCCTGGTGCTCTCGGGCACCGGATCCGATGGCGCCGTGGGGCTTTCCCGGATCAAGGAACAAGGCGGCGTCACCCTGGTTCAGACACCGGAAGATGCCGAGTTTGACGGCATGCCGCGTGCTGCAATCAATACGCAGATGGTCGACCTGGTGCTACCCGTGGTGGAAATGCCGCAAAAATTGCTCGAGCTCTGGCACAACTCGCGCGCCATCACCTTACCAACAGCCAACGATCCGGAAATCAGGACCATCCCGCCCTCTTCGGAGCGTGATGCCGCCAAAGCCGAACAAGCGTTGCAGGACATTTTGCTGCAGTTACGCGCTGGCACCGGCCATGACTTCAAACACTACAAGCGTGCCACGGTACTGCGCCGCATCGAGCGTCGCCTGCAAGTGACCGCGCAACCGGACCTGACGGCCTATTACGACTATCTGCTGGCCCACCCGGAAGAAACCAAAGCGCTGCTGGGAGACATGCTGATCGGTGTCACCAATTTCTTCCGCGATCGTGAAGCTTTCGAAGCGCTGGAACGCGACGTCATTCCGAATCTATTGAAATCGCTGCAGGACAGCCAGCCGCATCGCGATGAAGTCCGCGTCTGGTCGGCAGGCTGCTCGACCGGCGAAGAAGCCTACAGCCTGGCGATCCTGCTGACCGAGCAGATGGCCCTGGAAGCCTGCCCAGCCAGGCTGCAGGTGTTTGCCACCGACATCGATGATCGCGCCATTGCCTTCGGACGAAACGGCGTCTACCCAGAGGCGATCATCACTGACGTGCCGCCGACGCGCATGCGCCAGTATTTCATCCGGGAAAACCAGCACTACCGGGTGAACAAGGAGGCCCGCGAAAAAGTCCTGTTCGCCAAGCACAGCCTGTTGCTCGATCCGCCTTTTTCGCAGATCGACCTGATCGTCTGCCGAAACCTGCTGATCTATCTCGATCGCGAAGTGCAGCGCGACATCATGCAGATGTTCCATTTTGCCCTGCGTCCGGGCGGCTACCTATTCCTCGGCACCTCGGAATCCGCTGACGGCTGCTTTGACCTGTTCACCCCCGTGGACAAGCGCAACCGGATTTTCCGCGCAAAAAGCGTGTCCAGTAGCCCCCGACGCGCACCGGCCATGCCGCGGGGCGGCTACGCGCGTACCACGCTCACCACTCGTCCCCAGGAACCGACGGTAGCCCGCAAGGTTTCGTTTGCCGATATTCACCTGCGTGCGCTGGAGAAGGCTGTCCCGCCAAGCATCATCGTCGATGCCAACGCCAACATCCTGCATATGAGTGAAGGCGCGGGTCGCTTCCTGCGTTATGTGGCAGGGGAAATCTCACGCAACCTGCTGACCCTGGCCCATCCGGACCTGCGCCTGGAAATTCGTACCACTTTATCCCAGGTCCACCAAGGCGGGATCCCGGTCACCTCGCGCAAAGTGCGCATCAAGCGCGAAAAGCGCAAATACCTGGTTGACCTGACCGCGCATCCTTACAAAGACGAGGAATCCGAAAGCGAATATGTGCTGGTGATCTTCGAAGAGAAGGAGGTCGAGTCACACGAACTGCTGGATGTCGCCGCCAACCAGACCGATAACCAGATGCTCGGCATCCTCGAGAACGAGCTTCAGCGTACCAAGCTGCATTTGCAGGAGACCATCGAACAATCGGAGGTCTCCAGCGAAGAGCTCAAGGCGTCCAACGAAGAAATGCAGGCCATCAACGAAGAGCTGCGCTCGGCCACCGAAGAACTGGAAACCAGCAAGGAAGAGTTGCAGTCGATTAACGAGGAGCTGCTGACAGTCAACTACGAACTCAAGACCAAGGTTGAAGAGACCGACAAGATCAACGATTACCTGACCAACCTCATCGCTTCCACCGACATTGCCACGGTGTTCGTCGATCGCAACATGCGCATCCGCTGGTTCACCCCGCGCGCCACCGAAATCTTCAGCATGCTGCCCGTCGACACCGGGCGTTCGCTGATGGACATCACCCACCGGCTGGACTATCTGGAGATGGCCGAAGATGCAGCGACGGTGTTCGAGTCGCTGAACATGATCGAGCGCGAGGTCTGTAGCAGCGACCATCGCTGGTACATCGCTCGACTGCTGCCTTACCGCTCCAGCGAGGATCATATCGATGGCACGGTGCTGACCTTCATCGACATCACCAAGCGTCGCGCCGCCGAAGATGAATTGCGCCTGGGCGAAGAGCGCATGCGTCTGGTTGCCGAAAGCACCCACGATTTCGCGATCATCATTCTGGATGATCATGGCGTGATTACTGATTGGAACACTGGAGCCGAGCTGATTTTCGGCTATGCCAAGGAGGAAGTGCTCGGCGCCTACTATGACCTGATTTTTACGCCCGAGGACCGCAGTGAAGGCGTACCGGAAACTGAGCTGCGCGCCGCGCGCGAGCATGGCCGTGGCGAAGACGAACGCTGGCACCTGCGCAAGGACCGCAGTCGATTCTACTGCAGCGGCGAGGTGACACTGCTCGAAGGCGAGAGTCTCAAGGGCTATGTGAAGATTGCCCGCGACCTGACCGGGCACAAACGCATGCATGACGAACAAAGTCAGCGGCTGGCCGAAACCCAGACCAGCAGCCATCTCAAGGATGAGTTTTTCGCGGTGATGTCCCACGAGCTCAAGCACCCGCTCAACCTCATTCAGCTCAATGCCGAACTGCTGCGGCGCCTGCCGATGGCCAAAGCCGTCGGCCCGGCGATGAAAGCGGTGAATACCATTTGCGATGCAGTCACTAGCCAATCCCGGATCATTGACGACCTACTGGACGTGGCCCGCGTGCGCACCGGCAAGCTCAAACTGAAGAAACAGGCAGTGGACCTCGGGCGGATACTTCAGGACATCCATACCGTGGTGACCAACGACCAGCACCCGTGCGTGGTCACGCTACAAGTACCGCAGCCTCCAGAACCACCGCTCGTGGTCGATGCCGACAGCACTCGCCTGGAGCAGATCATCTGGAACCTGGTGAACAATGCATTGAAATTCACCCCAAGCGATGGCCGCGTCGAACTGATCGCCCGACGCGTCGGCGACATGGCGCAACTGGATGTCATCGACAGCGGCATTGGCCTGGAACAGGACAACCTGCACAAAGTCTTTGACCTCTTCAGCCAGGCGGATAACCAGCATGCCGTTCAACAGCGCGGAGGCCTGGGCATTGGCCTGTCACTGGTGCGGCAACTGGTTGAAGCCCATGGCGGCACGGTGGACGTGCAGTCCGAAGGCATTGATCAAGGCAGCACCTTCACCATCCGCCTGCCACTGTGCCAGCCCCACCAGCAGGCAGACGACCAAGCGAAAACTTCCGGGCAATCGGGGCGCCTCGTAGGTCATAAAGTGCTATTGGTCGATGACTCCAAGGATGTGATGGACGTGCTGCAGATGCTGCTGGAAATGGAGGACGCCCACGTGGAAGCCTTCAGCGACCCACTATTGGCGCTGAAGGCTGCGAAAGATGGAAACTACGACGTGATTATTTCCGACATCGGCATGCCGGTCATGGATGGCCACGCACTCATCCAGGCCATCCGCCAGATCACTCATCTGAAACACACCCCCGCGATCGCCCTCACCGGCTATGCCACCAGCAATGACCAGAAGAAAGCCAGACAGTCGGGCTTCAACTACCACGTGAGCAAACCGGTGTCCCACGATGACTTTATCGACATCATTGATGAGGCTTGCAGTGCTCGTCCGTTTTAAATCAGATGCCCGGCGCGACCCAAAAAAACTGGTCATCCAGCCAGATTTTTAATCTCACGAATGTTTGCAATGGGTTGGAAACAGTCCTTCACGACAGGCAGAAAACGGCCAATAGCAGCCAGTCGAAAGTGCCTGGGTGTCGCTTTAGCCATGCCCGGATATGAACTGCCTAGCAGTGCCTGGAAAAGCGGCTAGCATCTCCGCGGCGTTATTTGAATTGCCGCTTATACTGATCGAGCAGCCTGGGTTTGCCATCCATGTCGAATTCTCCTCGCACAGTGTCGCGTCCGGAGTGATATTTTCGGGCCAGACAAAGACGTACAGGAAGACAAGAAGCGCGATGTGTCATCAGGTCGTGAACAGCGCGACCCTTCGTATCGCCTGATTAGTGGTTAGTTTATCGACTCACTATCCGATTCAAGGAATGGAGAAGCAGGTTCATGAAAAACCCACTACCGAGAGCCGTTGGCTGTGCGATGTTATTGCTCACCTCGATTACATCGACCCTCACCTACGCAACGGACATCACTCCCGCCGAAACGAAAGCCATCGCCGAGGATGGCTACGTCTACGGCCTGCCCATCGTGATGAACTACGCGATCATGTACGAATACGCGGTGGACAAGAACTCTAGCCAGTTCAAGGCGCCGTTCAACCAGATCCATAGCCTGCATCACGTCGCTACCTACCAGGACACGGCCATCATCTCACCGAACAGCGACACGCCCTATTCCCTGATGTTCATGGACGTGCGTAGCGAGCCAGTCGTGCTCTCGGTGCCAACGGTAGAGAAACCGCGCTACTACTCTGTGCAGCTCATCGACGGCAATACTTACAACTTCGGTTACATCGGCAACCGTACCACCGGCAATGAAGCCGGCGATTACATGGTGGTCGGCCCCGATTGGAAAGGCGCGACTCCGCCGGGCATCAAGAAGGTGTTCCATTCCCGCACGCAACTGCCCTTCGCGATCTACCGAACTCAGCTGTTCAACCCAACTGATATGTCGAACGTCGAAAAGATCCAGTCCGGCTACAAGGCACAACCGCTTTCCGCCTACCTCAAGCAACCCGCACCACCTGCCGCGCCGCCGATTGACTTCCCGAAGATCGACAAAGACCTGGTCAAGACCGACTTCTTCAAGTACCTGGGCTTCGCCTTGCAGTTTGATCCCGCCGCACCGGATGAAGTGGCGATCCGCGAGAAACTTGCCCGAATTGGCGTAGGTAAGGATTTTAGCTTCCAGGCTCTATCGGCCGAGCAGAAGGCCGCCATCGTTCAGGGCATGCAGGCTGGGCACGCGAAAGTCGAGGATGGGATCAAGAACCTCGGCACGAAGATCAACGGCTGGAACATTGCCGGTGCCGGAGGCAACCGTGCCTTTTATAACGGTGACTGGCTGAAGCGCGCCGCCGTCGCGCAAGCGGGCATCTACGCCAACGATGCCGATGAGGCTACGTATCCAATAACCAGCACCTTACCCAATGGCGAGCAACTCGACGGCAGCAAGCACAACTACACGATCACCTTTCCTGCCGGGCAACTCCCGCCAGTCAATGCCTTCTGGTCGGTGACGATGTACGACGGCAAGTCGCAACTGCTGATCAAGAATCCGATCAACCGCTACCTAATCAACGCGCCGATGCTACCCGATATGAAGAAGAACGCCGACGGCTCGCTGACGCTGTACATCCAGAAGGATTCACCCGGCGCAGACAAGGAAAGCAACTGGCTGCCCGCACCAAATGATCTGATCTACATGGTGATGCGCCTGTATTGGCCGAAGACGGAAACACCTTCCATCCTGCCTCCTGGCAAAGGGACATGGAGTCCACCGCGGATCGTCAAAGTACATGACGCGCTGACAACTGTATCCAGCGGACGGCCCTGGTGAGCCGCCGCTGGCCAGGGAATCAGATTTGTTACAGCCATTCAAAGATTGGCCAATAAGCGCACTGGGAATCGGTGATAGCCAAGCTTTAAACCGCGTCAACTTCACCCCTGGGTTTCTTACGTTCGCGACCGTCTATTGGGTCGCTTTCTGCCTCTCGCGATGGCAGAAAGCGGCCAGGAGCGAACAGTGACCAAATCGTCGCGAGCAGCCCATCGACTGCTCAAGGTCGCGCGCTCGCTGGCGGACCTGTAACTAGGCGATGGGATCAGATACGAACATTTGGCCGAGGGGCTGCAATATCGGCCGACAATGCTCCAGCCGGTGTCACCCCTTGGTCAGATCAACCAGCGGCGCCTGCCGCACCTCAGTCTCCCGCCCATCCTGAATCTCGCTCACCTGCTTCAAGGCCTTATCCACCGCCGCCTTATCCGCCAACAAGCTGTAGCTGATGCGGAACTGCTTGTGTTCCTTGGGCCCAATTGTCGGTACCAGGTTCAGTGGCCGCTGATAACGGCGGTTGTAGGAAAAACTTGTCCCCGGCTCCAGCCCCGTGACATAGCCCTGGCCTTGGGTATCGGTGTTTTTCCACAGGGAAAACACGGGCAGTGTCTGGGTATTGAAGCCGACCGAAACGCCCAGGCTGCCGGCCTTGTTATGCAACACGGTCAACGTATCGCCCTTGGCATCGGCATACGGCACCACGTTGTAAACCGTTTCGTCGTAGTCCCTGGTCGGTGCGCGGTAGGTTTGCCAGTCGGGCAGATCGCCCTTGGCCTTGTCGTTGAACGGCGACACCTGTTTCACCGGCGCGGCGAAACGAGCGCCCTGCTCCAGGAACGGGGTGCTGAAGTTGCTGTGATACAGCGCCTGGTATTCCTTTGGATAGTCGCCGTTGTTGGTCAGGGTGTCGTTGAGGGCGAAGACGACGCTGCCGGGTTCGGTGACCAGTTCGGTCGCGACCGAGAAGTCGACCTTCTTGAACGCCTGCTCTTTCAGTTCGCCGCGCAGGGTGATGGCGTACGGTGGTTTTTCATCGATATGCAGGGTCACGTTGTTCGCAGGAATGTTGGCGGCCCGACCGTGCAGGGTCAGCAGTTCGCCGTTGTCGACGCCGGGGTGGCCGACCCATTCGTATCCGCAGCGGGTGACCAGCTCATTGAATCCTTCCAACCAGCCCAGACCACCGCGGCCATTGAGTTCGATGAAGGACGGATTGACCACTTCCTTGACCGGCGAATCCCAGCCCATGCGCACATTGCCGACCGAGGCCTGCAAGACGTTCATTCCGCGAGTCGGCACTACCGAGAGTTTCATCGTGCCGTTATCGATGTCGACGATGCTGACGCCCTCCTGCCGACCGCCGTGCAAGGTGCGCAGGGTGACGCTGAAGGGTTTGTCGGTTTTTATTCCGAGTTGCTGGCTGGTGATCTGCCAGTTCTGGGCGGCTTTTTCGGTGTCGAGCAGAACGTAATCCCAGGCCATGGCGTGGGAGGCAGCGGACACTGTGCTGAGGGCAACAAAGAGTTTGAGCGGGGTCATGGCGGCAGCCTTTCTTGGAGTTGTGCCATTTTTATAAACTTGATGAAACGTTTCAGCAAGCTAAAAAAGCGAACCAATGCCGACGAGGTTGGCAGCGTGCAGCGAGCGCAGGGCAAACACGGTAATGTCATTGATAGCCGAAAGCAGACCTTCGTGAATGTCCGCTTCGGATCGTTAGCTCCCCGACTGACAACGATCGAACCCCGCGCACCCTTCACCCTCACACCTGATCCATCGCCTCGACCACGCCCTGATCCTCACCCAGAAATCCGCCACTCTGATGCTGCCAAAGCCGCGCATAGATGCCGTTCTTCGCGAGCAATTCGCTGTGGGTGCCCTGTTCGATGATGCGTCCGTCATCCATGACAACCAGTCGATCCATCGCCGCAATCGTGGACAGCCGATGGGCGATGGCGATCACGGTTTTACCCTCCATCATTTCATCAAGGCTTTCCTGAATAGCCACTTCGACTTCCGAATCCAGCGCGCTGGTGGCCTCGTCAAGCAGCAGGATCGGGGCGTTTTTGAGCATCACTCGGGCAATCGCGACGCGCTGGCGCTGGCCGCCCGACAACTTGATGCCGCGCTCCCCCACCAGGGTGTCGTAGCCAGTGTGGCCTTGCCGGTCGCTCAGTTGGCTGATGAATTCATGGGCCTGGGCGCTGGCCGCGGCGCTGCGGATCTGTGCGTCGGTCGCATCTGGACGGCCGTAGGCGATGTTGTCGCGAATTGAACGGTGCAGCAGGGAAGTGTCCTGGGTGACCATGCCGATGGCACCGCGCAGGCTGTCTTGTGTCACTTTTGCGATGTCTTGTCCGTCGATACGAATCTGCCCGCTGTCGACATCATAGAAGCGCAGCAGCAGGTTGATCAGCGTGGATTTGCCCGCGCCTGAGCGGCCAACCAGGCCGATTTTTTCGCCCGCACGAATGTTCAGGCTCAGGCCATCGAGCACCTGGCGTTCGCCACTGTAGTTGAAGCTCACCTTATCGAAAGTGACCGCACCGCCGGAGGTCACCAGCACGCCCGCGTCCGGCGCATCTTGCACCTTGGGGCCGCGGGTAAACGTCGCCATGCCATCCTGCACGGTGCCGATGCTCTCGAACAGGGAGGTCATTTGCCACATGATCCAGTGCGACATGCCATTGATGCGCAACGCCATGGCGGTGATTGCCGCCACGGCACCTGCGCCGACCTCGCCCTGATGCCATAACCACAACGCATAACCGCCGGCGGCCATGATCAACGCCACCACCAATGCCTGGTTGACGATCTCGAACTGGCTGACCAGACGCATCTGGCGAAAGCCGGTTTGCTTGAAATCCTCCATCGCTGCTCGCGCGAAGTGCGCTTCGCGATTGGAGTGGGAGAACAGTTTCACCGTCGTGATGTTGGTGTAGGCGTCCGAGATACGCCCGGTCATCAGCGACCGCGCATTGGCTTGTTCCTGGCCGACTTTCCCCAAGCGCGGCACGAAGTACAGCATGGCCAGCCCGAACAACACGACCCAGGCAACGAAAGGCAGCATCAGCTTCAGTGCGAAGCCGCCGGCCAATGCGATGATCGCGATGAAATACACCCCGATCCCGGGGGCGATCTCGATCAGGGTGAATAGCACATCGCGCACCGCTAGCGCAGTCTGCATCACCTTGGTGGTGACCCGGCCGGAAAACTCATCGGAAAAAAACGAAAGGCTCTGCCTCAGCATCAGGCGATGGAAATCCCAGCGCAGTCGCAACGGCAAGTTAATCGCCAATATCTGGTGCTGCACCATGGTGCGCAACGCCACCAGCCCGACACTGGTCACCATGACGATGCCCATGCCCCACAACACGCGGGTTTCCTGCGCAGCCGCCTCGCCACCTGCCTGCCAGGTCGAAAGCAGGTCCACGACCTGCCCGAGGAAAGAAAACAGCCAGGCTTCGTAGATCGACACAGCGGCACTGAGCAACGTAAGCGCAAGGATGTAACCGCGGGCGCCCCGCGTACAGGCCCACAGGAATCGAGCCAGGCCGTTGGGTGGCGGTGGCACCTCGTCGGGCGGGAAAGGGTCGAGTCTTCGTTCAAACGCACGAAGCATGTTGTTCTCCAAAACGATCAAGTTAAGGGGATTCTGCCAGCGTTGGAAAATGACAGCTAAGCTTCTTTCTAATTTCGGGCTTATCGAGCAGATTGCGTTTTGCTTGGTAAGTCCTTCGCAATCGTCTCGGAGGGGAGCCAATGAAACGCTATGCAATGCTCATCGCGATCTCTTTGCTGACCACAGCTTGTCAGAGCACAAATGACGGCATCACTCGACTCGACAATTGTGTCTGCTATAAATCGCCCGAGAATAAGCATTTGCAAGCATCGCAAATAGCCTGGAAAGACCCCGATACGCTGCAGAAACAGTTCTCGCATTGCGTTTGCCGAGCGTTGATTGACCTGAAGGAGTTCGATGACCCCGGTAAACTTTTCGTGCCCGGGACGCAAATAAAATGAGTGTCGGATCAAGCGATGCCATGGCCTCACCAGCGAAGGTCGACTGATACCCCTGACTTCAGGGCCGTAGAAGCGCTTCATGGATTTCGATTGAAGGAACAGTCCCCTCCCCTCGTTGACTATCGAGCCAACGCCTGGTTTTGATCACATCGAATATTTGACCTTGCTCCATCAGCATCATGAGGAGCTCATCCGACACGCGATAGCGACCACACTCCGGACAATCCCGCTCTTCCCAGGGGCCGTGACATTGAATGCGCTGCGCAGTACCGACACATATAAGACAATTCATCGCGATCACCATAGCCGGGAGTGTGTGTCAGACGGTCGCGAGCTAATCGTGATCGTGTTTGAAGTCACCGCCGAGCGTGTTGAGAAACGGGTGATGGGTCGACAGGAAACCCCAGGCAGAGTTCGATGGCGTGTCGCTTACAGTACAAACAGGTCGCATCCACTGCGCTGACTGACCGCATTTGGCACCTTGCAGGTCGTCTGCCATAGGGCCATTTTTCCACTGCTATGCTGATTGCATCTGTTTCTGCACTAGAGACGATCACCATGGCAGCACAAGGCAGGCATTCCCCGTTCAGGTTCAAGGTAATGGCCTACCCGGCTGGAATTTTCCTTGTCGCTTGGGCTGTCATAAAGCTGCTCGACACTCACTTCGACCTGACGTTGTTGGCAGATGCCACAGGCTGGCTGCTGCGTTTTTGGGATTGGCTTTTGCTGGAAACGCCAATACCGAATTGGTCGCTGATGATTATCGCGATTTTAATCGGCACTTTGTCTGCAGCGATTTATTACGCCCGCATCACTGATGGAACTTACGGCGAGCTGCACGAGATAGAGCGAAAAATTTACAAAAAGAACAACCCTCAATTTCCAAAGTTGACAGATAACCAAACGCTGCTGATGGAAGCTTTGGCCTATCATGCGAACTTCAGAAAAGTTGCAAACCTGGACTCGATTTGCAAACTTGTCTCGCTCAGCACATTGGACGTTGAAGCCGGTCTGAAGCAACTCCAGGCTAAACGTCTTGTGAAGCAACAAGTGACAAGAGGCACGTTCGGCGCCACCACTTTTGAACTTACCTTGACAGGTAAGGATTACGCATTAGAGAGACTTCAACTAACGTAGGATAGCTGCGGGCTTCACGATGAGCGCATTGGCTGTCGACCGGCAGGGCCGGAGGAGGCAATTTGAAACCATTTCCGCTCAGACCTGGTGCCTCTTTGGACATGTTTCTTCAAGCGTGTCTGCCTCGCCGAGACGCGGTGCCGCCCACCTTGACGGAAAAAGCCATCATCACGGGCATCCCTGATGCTCGCTACAGGCTGGACCATGACCAGACGCCTTTCATTGAGGATGCGGTTCAGTCCAACAAACGTGAGAGCCTGTTGCTCGCCGAGGCCGGGAAACCGAACGATGTCCTGCCGCTGGCACACATGCTGGCAGTTTCCGGCGGTGGAGATGCAGGCGCATTCGCAGCGGGACTGATTGCTGGATGGACCACGCACGGGACCCGCCCCATTTTCAAGGTCGTCACAGGCATTAGCGCGGGCGCCCTCGTCGCCCCGTTTGCCTACCTGGGGTCTGAATACGACGGCGTGATTCGTTACGTCTCCAACGCTATCGGTCCAAAAGACATTTTTCATTCGCGAAACGTGTTAACGCGTTTTGCCAGCGACGGTATCGCGGACAGCAAGCCACTGTCGCGGCTCATCGCAAAATACGTCACGGCAGAGATTCTTGCGGCGATTGCGCTGGAGTATTCCAAAGGTCGAATTCTGCTGATCGGCACCACTGACCTTGATTCAGGGCGGCCAGTCACCTGGAACATGGGCGCTATTGCCGCAAGCAAAGCACCGGGAGCGCTCGAACTCTTTCGCAGCATCATGCTCGCTTCCATGAGTATTCCCGGTGCAGTCTCACCCGTCATGATCGATGTGGAGGTTGACGGCAAACAGTTTCAGGAAATGCACGTGGACGGCGGGGTCATCACGCAAGTGTTTCTATACCCACCTAACACGGTGATGGCGCTGAGCAAAGCCGTCGGAGCCCCTTTGCGACTCGACCGCCATTTCTATGTCATTCGCAACGGGACACTGGAGCCACAGTGGTCCGGGACCAAACGCCGTACATTGAGCATCGGCGGTCGCGCCATCAGTGCGTTGATTCAAACTCAGGGGATCAGTGACCTGGAGCGAATTTACCGTATGGCGCAGCAGGATGGAGCGGATTTCAATCTTGCGTACATTGACTCCGACTTTAACTTTCCGCACCTGCGGAAATTCGATGGCGAGTACATGAAGCGTCTATTCGATTACGCCTTTCAACTCAGCGTAAAGGGCTATCCGTGGCATAAATCGCCGTACTCGGAAAACACCAAACGATAAAAACCCGCTAAAAGATTGAGGCAATCTGGCGCACCGGGCTCATTGAATCAACTACTCCGCGTTTCTGGCCGCCCTGCCCGCTCATGTTCAGGCGACTCTCAATCTGGAACGCTAGATTCCAGAATTAATGATTACAACCCCAGATGGGTTGCTTACCTGGACTTTCACAAACCTCTTTATAAAAAGGAATTTTCCCGGTGTCTGAACATCGCATTCGCCCCCTCGCCCTCTGCATCTTTCATCATCGTGGCAAGATCCTGGTCAATCAGTTCCACGATACCGAGGAACAACGAACCCTCTATCGCCCCATCGGCGGCGGCATCGAATTTGGCGAGAGAGGTGCTGATGCGACGCAACATTCGACGACATGCTTGTCTACGAAAAAAACGAGATAGAAGGTCAGGAAAGCAACGGGGCGGTTTTCCATGCCAAATGGTGCGACAGCACGAACTTCAGCCCCGCCTCCCCTTTGGTGCCTGAAGGCCTGCTCGACCTGCTCAAGTCCCTCTCGCTGCTGAAGTAAGCCACAGGATGAATGGGCCGATTGATGGAAACCGTCGGCACTGGTGACCGGCGGCTTTCACCGAGCCAGGTACCGTTATGCCCCGATCAGGCGGGCACGACAGTGCTGCATCCCTTTGGCGATCTGCTTTTCGATGGTGCGCTCCTTGATATCCAACTGCATAGCGATCTCACGCAGGATGAATCCTTCGCAACGGGAGAGCAGAAAAACTGCGCGGTATTTTTCCGGCAGATCGTCCAGCGCGTCGGACAGTCTTTCCAGTTCCTGACGAATCCCGGCAGCCGTGTCCGGTGGTGACAACGGGCACTCCACTTCTTCGGCCAACTCGATTTCGCCAAGGTAACGGCCATGGGTCGTATCCTGTCGCTGCTTGTCCAGCAACAGGTTGATCGCCGTGCGATAGAGGTGGCCAGGCTCTGTGCCTCGCCTTGCTCAACTCCTCTCACAATATTTTCACAACCGTCGGCGTACGGTAGATCCCACTCCTTTTGTGATTCCCGGCCCGCACTCCCCATCGCGGGCTTTTTTTTGCCTGCTACTTTGATTTCGTCGACTGGGGCCCTCGGTGCGACTCGCCAAACCTCAACTTCCGATGTTCTGCCAGAGGCATCTATAGAGAAGCACCGGAGAGGTTATGCACGCTTGAGCCCAAGTAAATGAACGGGCATGCCAACCATTAAAAGCCAGCATCCCAGGACGATGAGGACGCCGACTGAAGACAAGCCAACACTCAAGCTGCCCGTTTCTGTTTTGATCCAACCCAGCAAAGCAGCAGCACCGAACCCCGCGACGCCTGCGCCGACACTGCTGATAAAGGCGATTCCGGTTGCTGCGGTATTCTTGCCAAGATAGGTGGGCGGGATAGCCCAGAAAATTGACGAGGCCGAGTACACGCCCGCCGTCGCCAGACACAACATCACAACGGTTACCGGTGCGCCGAGATCAGGCAGACTGAGCACGAAAAAGGCAACCGCTGCCGCCAGGGACGGCACTGTTACATGCCAGCGACGCTCCAGCATGCGATCGGAGTTGAGGGCAACCAAATACATTACGATAGTTGCCGTTGCGAACGGGAGCATCATCAAAAAGCCGACGTGTTTAAGATCAGTAACCCCGGCGTTTTTAATTATCGACGGTCCCCAGATGCTGATCACTCCAGAACCTGCGCAAACCCCACAATAAACCAGGGCCAAAAGATAAACTCGCATATCGCGCAAGGCGCTGAACACACCGGAATGCCCGGTTTCAGCCTTGGCCGCCTGATCGTTTTCCAGATCCTGACGTATCATTTCCTTTTCGGCCGGCGATAACCATTTGGCTTTTTGCGGCGAATCGTCGAGTACCCAATACACTGCCAGCCCGAGCAACACCGCCGGGATTGCTTCGATGATAAATAACGCCTGCCAGCCACGCAGACCGAGCAGTCCATCGGCCTCGTGCATGATCCACCCGGAGACCAGCCCCCCCAGCAAACCAGCGGTGGCTACCGCCATTAACAGGATCGAGCTGATGCGCCCACGCCGCGCGGCCGGGAACCAATAGCTGAGATATAAAACAACGCCGGGAAAAAAACCTGCTTCGGCAGCACCGAGCACAAAGCGTGCTACATACAATTGCATTGGCGTAGTGACCAGACACGTCATTCCTGAGGCGATGCCCCAGATGACCATGATGCGGGTAAGCGTTGCACGTGCGCCGATCTTTTGCAGATACAGATTGCTTGGCACTTCGAACAATAAATAGCTGATGTAAAAGAGACCGGCCCCCAAGCCATACACCGCGTCAGAGAAACCCAAGTCCTGGGTAAACTGCAACTTGGCATAGCCGATGTTCGCGCGATCGATATAGTTGACGACATAACAAATAAAAAGGAACGGCAGAAGCCGAATGGTGACTTTGCGGTACAGGCAATCGGCATTCACCCATTCAACAGGTGCAGTAGCGGTCAATACAGTCATGCAAATTCCTCGATAGCGTTTTTATTATTGTGGCTATTATGGTTTCACTCACTCACACGACGCCGGGCGGGACCAGGATTAGCTGGCCCCGCCCGCCCTTTCACCTGAAACTCACTGATCGAAGACGATCACCGACCGCGCCAACTCGCCACGACGCATCTCGTCAAAGGCAATATTGATGTCTTCCAGTTTGATGCGTTGCGAGATCATCTCGTCGAGCTTGAGCCGCCCCTGCATGTAGAAGTCGGTCAGGCTCGGCAGATCGACCGGAAAACGGTTCGACCCCATGATTGACCCTTGAATGCGACGGGCTTGCAGTAGCTGGAAAGGATCGATTTCAAGCTTGGTGCCCGGTTTCATCATGCCGATGATCGTCGCGCAGCCGCCGCGTTTGAGCATGCCGAATGCCTGCTCGGCCGTCTGCTTGAGGCCAATGCATTCGAACGAGTGATCGACGCCGCCTCTGGTCAGTTCAATCACCTGTTGGGCCGTATCACCATTCTTCGCATTGATGACATCGGTGGCGCCAAACTGCCGGGCCAGTTCCAGCTTCGAATCGAGCATGTCGATGGCAATGATGCGACCGGCACCGGCCAGTACCGCACCATTGATTGCAGCCAGACCAATACCGCCGCAACCCAGTACCGCCACGGTCTCGCCCGGGCGCACTTTGGCGGTGTTGAATACCGCGCCGGTGCCTGTGGTAACAGCGCAACCAAGCAGCGCGGCGCGGTCGAGCGGCATGTCGCGGCGAATGGCGACCAGCGCATGTTCATGGACCAGCATCTGTTCGGCATAGGCGGACAGATTGGCAAATTGCGGCATGGGTTTTTGCACGTAGGTCAGGCGTGGCTCATCGCCCTTGCTGCGGCGCGTTTCCGGCGATACGCATAGCGACAAGCGGCCAGTGACGCAATGAGCGCAATGGCCGCAGTAGACCGACAGGCACGTGACCACATGATCACCCGGCTTGACGGTGCGTACGTCCGAACCCACTTGTTCGACAATGCCGGCGGCCTCGTGACCGAGCACCACGGGGGCCGGATGCGGGTACATCCCGTCGACGACATGCAGGTCCGAATGGCAAACGCCTACGGCGACAGTGCGCACAAGGACTTCACGTGGGCCTGGTTTGCTGATCCCGACGTTCTCGATGGTCAAAGGAGAACCCGGCGTGTGGAATACGGCTGCTTTCATGATTTACCTCGATGAAAAAATTGTTGTTCTTGTTTTGGTTACGCAAGCGCACAGACCGCTCGCGTTACGACGGAACGGGAAAAATCGTCACAAACTTCGATCGGTCAACCCGGCCCAGAAACCCTCGGAGCCTGCGGCAATTGCCGCCTGCCCCAGCACCTTGGCCCAATGCGCATCACTGCCGAACTCCTCACGCCAGGACCAAAGGCGACGCGTGGCGAAATGCAGAGTGTGTTCATGGGTAAAACCGATAGCGCCGTGCACCTGATGCACCACCGACGCGGCCAGCGTCGCGGCCTCGCCGGTACACACCTTGGCCACTGCGATGTCGAACGCCAGGGTGCTGTGATTGCCTGCCGTCCCGAGGAACAGGTCGCTCGCGCTGCGCAAGGCGACTTGCACAGCCATTCGCGCTGCGCCGGTGGCACCGGCCATCTGTGCCAGGTATTGCTGCAATACCTGTTGCTTGCCGATTGGCTTGCCGAACTGCACACGCTCATTGGCGTACAGCACCGCCTTGTCGACCACGGCTTCAAGCGTGCCTACCAGCGTGCAAGCGCGCACCAATGCACCGAGATGCCAGACCGGATCTTGCAGATCGGCCAGTTGCAGTCGACCCGTGGCCTGACAGCTGGCGTTGGCGAAAACCAGCGTATCGCGCTCTTCATCGGCAAAATTGCTACCAGCGGTCAAAGTAATGGTCGCCTGACGCAAGTCGACTAGTGCCAGACGCTGACCATCGGCAACGACGGCCCACCGACAACTGCGCGCCCACGGCACGTTGACGGCTCGGCCCTGCAGATGCGTCCCCTCTTTATCCAGTTGCAGATCGCCCAGGCGGCCGGTCTGAATCAGCGTGATCGGCCCTTCCGGTACTTCCATCCCGGCGTAAGACAGCAGTGCAGCACCGAGCATGGTTTCCGCCAACGGCAAAGGCGCCTGCCAATAGCCGATGGCGTGCAGCACCGGGCTGGCGTCGAGCCAACTGGCACCGCTGCCACCCGCGGCTTCTGCTACCAGCGCGCCGGGCAAACCATTGTCGACAACCATCTGCCATAGCGAATCGGCACGGTGGCCGTCATCGAAGCGTTCGAGCAGTTCACGGGTGACTTGTTTGGCGAACAGACGTTCGACGCTGTCGGCGATCATGCTTTGCATTTCGGATGGGATGCCGTCGTCCGCACCCTCTTGATTCATTGTTGTATTCATCGCAGACCAAGGCCTCCGGCAATAATGCCGCGCAGAATTTCACGAGTGCCGCCTCGCAACGAGAAGGACGGCGCGCTCTGAGTCAGAAAGCGCATCACCTGATCGAGGTCGGAGCCGCGTTCACGCTGATCACCGAACAGATCGTGAGCGACTTCCGGAATGGCCTGTTCGAGCAAGGCGCCCTGGTCCTTGACCACCGTCGCCGGGATCGCCGGATTTTCCCCACGGGCGAGCATGCCGGCGACGCCCAGCGACATCTGCCGCAGCGCCGCATAGCGTGCCGCCAGACGGCCGAGACTCACCGCATGCCGGGTGTCTTGCGGGTCGGCCTCGTCGAGCATCGCCAGATACAGCTGGGTACTGCTCAAATAGCGTTCCGGACCGCTGCGCTCCAACGCCAGCTCTGCAGTGACCTGCAGCCAGCCATTGCCCAACTCGCCAATGACAAAATCATCGGGAACGAAGACGTTTTCCAGGAACACTTCATTGAAATCATGCTCGCCGAGCATGTTGTAGATCGGACGCACGGTCACGCCGGGGGCCTTTAGGTCAATCAGCAGTTGCGACAGGCCCGCACGACGATTGCCCTCCTCCTTCGGTCCGGTGCGCAGCAACGTGATCATGTAGTGGGCCAAATGCGCGCCCGAGGTCCAGACCTTGCTGCCGTTGACGATCCAGCCGCCGTCAGTTTTTTCCGCGCGGGTACGCACGGCCGCCAGGTCGGAACCGACGTCGGGTTCGCTCATGCCGATCGCCAGAAGCGTTTCGCCGCGGGTGATGCCCGGGACGATCTGCGGGGCCAGGACTTCCGGAGAAAACTTGATCAGCAACGGGCCGCTCTGGCGTTCCGCGACCCAGTGTGCGCCCACCGGGGCACCTGCCGCGAGTAGTTCCTCCAACACCACGTAGCGCTCCAGCGCACTACGTTCGTGACCGCCGTAGCGTTTAGGCCAGGTCATGCCCAGCCAACCACGTTCGCCCAGCTTGCGGGTGAATTCCGGGACGAGACCGACGAGCCCTTTGGCGCGATCGGACGGTGAATAATGCTTGAGCTCTTCGGCGAGAAATGTACGCACTTCTGCACGCAGCGCCTGCGTCTTGGCGTCCAGCCTACAAGGCCTGATATCGAGTGCCTGCATGGTTTCTGCTCATTGGATTTTTAGAAGTAGCCGATCAAATCACTTGTTGGTCGACCAGCAAGCAACTAAGCTATCAGCATTCTCGCAATGGGATCAAGCACCATCGATCCCGTCGATTTCTTAAGCCTTACGGAGCATCCGATGACTACTTTCGAACCCTTCACTCCCGGCCGTGGCTTGACGCTTGATCTGCAAGGTCACGTGGCTATCCTCGAGTTCAGCCGTCCGCCACTGAACTTCTTCGATCAGGAATTGATCATTGATCTGGTGGCCGCGCTGGACTATCTGGACCAATCATCGGCGTGCCGCGTCGTTATCCTGCAGGCCGAAGGCAAGACCTTCTGTGCCGGCGCCGACTTCAGTGGATTGGGGCAGAACGGTGAAAAAATTCTGCCGCGCGAGTTGTACAAACACGCCGTGCGCCTGTTCCGCACGGCCAAGCCACTGATCGTCGTGGTAGAGGGTGCAGCCATCGGTGGAGGCCTGGGCCTGGCGCTGGTGGGCGACTACCGCGTCACCAGCGAAAAGGCTCGTTTCTCCGCCAATTTCAATCGCCTGGGCATGCACCAGGGTTTCGGCATTTCTGTTACGCTGCCGCGCGTCGTCGGCATCCAGATGGCCTCTCTGTTGATCGCCACCGGCCGTCGTATCGATGGCGCGCAAGCCGTCCGCATCGGTTTGGCAGATGTGCTGGCCGAACCTGGCGAAGAGCGTCAGGCTGCCCGCGCCCTGGCTGAAGAAATCGCCAAGAGCGCACCCCTTGCCGTCATGTCGAGCCGCCAGACGCTACGCGCCGGTCTCGCCGATGCAGTGGATGCGATCATCGACCGCGAGGCCTCCGAACAAGAGTGGCAGGTCCTCACCAACGACTTTGCCGAGGGCAACAAGGCGATGCGCGAACGTCGCGATCCTGAATTCACCGGTAACTGATAAATCGTCTATGGACACTCCCAACCAGAACACCCCCAGCAGCACCCGTCGAACCCAGGTGGAACGACGCACCGAAGCTGAACAATGCATGCTGGAGGCCGCACGGCAGATCGTCGCGCGCAAGGGCTGGATTGGCATCACCCTGGCTGAAGTGGGTCTGCAGGCCGGTTACAGTCGCGGCCTGGCAGCGCATCACTTCGGCACCAAAGCCGGATTGCTGCGTGCCTTGGCCGGGTTCGTGAACACCAGGTTCATGGGTGTGGTCGACGACAAGGCACCCCAGCGCCAGCCAGGGCTGGATACCTTGCTCGGCTACATCGATGCGTACTTCCTGCGTGACGATGCCGAATGGACCAACGCCCGCGCTTTGCTCGCCTTGATGGCAGAGGGCGTGACAGTGGAGTCGGAATCCGCAGCGATACTGGCCGAGTACAACAACTCAGTGCGAATGACCCTCGCCAAACAAATCGAAATCGGCATCGCTAACGGCGAAATCCATTCCGACAACGATCCGCTGACAACCGCCACTGTGCTGATTGGCACGATGCGCGGCATGATTCTTCAGTTGCTGCTCGATCCATCGACGTCTGAACCGGCGCTGTTGCATAAACAACTGCTTCGACTCATCAAGACCCTGCTGACCTCGCCCTGCGATTAACCCGCGTCAATAAAAAACGCCCACCGGTTCTCACCGGTGGGCGCCATACCCTCAAGGCTTATCGCTTGATCATCGCGTCCACCATCTGCCGCACCTGATCGGTGAACGGAGGTCGGGTGATATCCGGACCGTCTGCGGCGCGCAGTACCGGTTTCGGATGGCTGAAGGTAACAAAGCCCTGATGACCCAGATAGCTGCCCATGCCGCTGTTGCCAACCCCGCCAAACGGCAGGCTGTCGACACTGGCGTGGAGCGCGACGTTATTGATCGTCACCCCGCCGGAAACGGTGCGTTCGAGGACAAACTTCTCCTCGGCCGCATCGTTACCGAAGTAGTACAGCCCCAGCGGACGCGGATGAGCGTTGATGTAGGCAACCACCTCGCGCATGTCCTTGTAAGGCTTGATCGGCAACAGTGGCCCGAAGATCTCGTCCTGCATGATTTTCAGCTCGTCCCCCGGATCGCACAGCAACGTCGGGATCATCTTGTGATGAGGCTGGTCGGCGAAATCTTCCTGCGCAGGGTTCAGCTCGACCAACTCGACGCCAGCCGCGCGGGCCTCTTCAAGGTAGCCCAGCAGGCGTTCGTAGTGGCGGGTGTTGATCACCGAGGTGTAATCCGAATTGTCCTTGAGGCTCGGATAGAATTTGCCGACCGCCGCTTTGGCATGCTCGATGAATTCCTCCAGCGACTCTTCGGGAACAAACACATGATCCGGCGCAAGACAGACCTGGCCGGCATTCAATAGCTTGCCCGCCAGGATTTTGCTCGTAGCGGATTTTAGATCGGCAGAGCGCGACACAATGGCTGGCGACTTCCCACCCAGTTCCAGGGTAACCGGCACCAGGTTCTCGGCGGCGGCGCGCATCACATGTTTGCCTACGCTGCTCGCCCCGGTGAACAGCAGATGGTCGAATGGCAGACTGCAAAACGCCTGGCCGACCTGCGCGTCACCGGTGACGATGGCGATCTCGTCCTCGGCGAAGGTGGCGCGGAACATTCGTTGCATCAGTTCGGCACATTTGGGGGTCAACTCAGAGACTTTGACCATCGCTCGGTTCCCGGCCGACAGCGCACTGGCCAGTCCCTGGATGACCATGCCCACCGGGAAGTTCCAGGCCGTAACGATACCCACCACGCCCAGCGGCTGATACTGAATCCAGGCCTCGCTACGGTCGGCAGCACGCTGCTCGGGCTGCATCCACTCGGCAATCCTGGCCCTGGTTTTCTTTAACGACGAGAGCGGGCCCAACAAGTCGATGATGCGCGTCAGGTCGTGGCTGCGATGGCCGAAGTCGGCCGCCGTCGCCTCAACGATTTCCTGCTTGTACTCGACCAGCATGCCGATCAGGCGATCGAACAATTCGCAGCGTTTCTCGGCGGTCCAGATGTCATTCGACAGATAAGCGGTCCGCTGCATGGCGAGGATTCCACGCATGCGCACCACTTCAGGGTGTTCGATGTTGCTCATTGGAGGGTTTACCTTCTCATTGTGGGTTGATACGACCTTTGGGGGTCGGCGCGGGGCACTGCTCCCGCGCCGCTACAGGTCAATCGAGTTTTTTCATTTTGGTGGTATCCAGACGGACCAGGCCGAAGGCCATGCCGTACTGAATCGCACCGGTTTCATTGACCTTGATTGCCGAGTACATGCCATTGAAACGCGGGTCGCTGCCGGTATGGATCTTCAACACGGTGTCGCCGCTGTCGAGGTCCATACCAATGTGATAGCGGTCGTTCCAGTCGCGGGTGAAGTAACCATCGATGATCGCCATCCGGCCGCCACCACTGATCATCGGCACCGTGGAGATCGACGACACGTCGTTGCGCATCCACAGCTGCTTCCAGCCATTGCTGTCCTGATCCCACTTCAGCATCGCGACACCCTTCGGTCCCGGACGCGTCGCACCATTGAGCATGCTCACGTAGTAGTTGTCGCGCGCCAGGTACGGGGCATCCTTGCTGATGATGTTGTTGACCACGAAGGCGTAGTCGCCATAGGTCGACACCGATTGCTCGGACTGCACGGTTTCCACGTCGGCGCCCATGTCCACTTGCTGTTGGTCAGCAATGCGTGCCGAGAGCGTGCCGGGCTTCTGCTTCCAGCCGGCCGGCAACTGGTCGCGCCAGAAAGCCACCAGACGCATTTTCTGCGCGCCATCGGTGATCACCACGAGTTTGTCTTCGTCCGGTCCGAAGCCCATCAACGTCGGAGTCGAGCCCGTACCGTCGGCGACTTTCAAGGCGGAGATACGGATGCCACGGTCATAGGCTGCTTTCCAGGCGCCGCTGGCCTCGTCGCTGTGAATCTTGCCCTTGGCATCGACCACCAGGCGGTACATGTTCTGGTTCGAGGCCACATAGACTGCCCCGCCACCCGCCTCATCGCCATTGGCAAAACCGTTGAGGAACAATTCGTCCGCGCCATCGACGGCATAGGTGTCGACGATTTCCAGGGTCTTCGGGTCGAGGGTGATGACTTTGCCGCCGACGGTGTTGAGGACCAGATAGCCGTTGAAGGTCATACCCATGCCGAAGTTGAAGTCGACCGGGAAATCCGTGCCACGCTTGACCTTTTCGTTGTCATACAGAGTTTCCGGCAACACACGCACCAACGGTGCTCCCATGCCCGAGTCCGGTTTTTTCGGATCGAGTTGATCGACGCGGAAGATCTGCCGGCCACCCGCACCGATGAAGGCATCTTCGCGGGTCAACATCGAATAGAGGGCGCCGCCACGCAACTGATCGTTGATGCTGCTGATCACTCGGTTCGGCTGTCCGCGCATGTAGTCGAGCAACCCCTGCTCGTCCTTGTTGTCGAGCAATCGCTGGACATCCTGCGTCTGCTTCAGGCGTTGAGCGTCGCTGACCTTCTGAAACTCAGGCAACTTCAGCGGCATTTCGGTGCGTGCCACTTCAACCAGCTTGCCATCGACCCTGTTGTATTTACGCAAGCCGAGGCCGGACCACCACCACGTGACCATGGTGTCACCGACCTTGTCGACAAAATGCGGCATGCCGCCCGCATCGCTGGGCAGGTACGTCACCGACTCCGGCGTCAGCTCGTAGGAACCACGCGGCACCGCAATCTCGGTGCTGTCGGTCTGCGCGCTGTTCCAATGCGCCTGATTGCTGAAGCTCTGGGCCAGATAAGGGTTCATGGGAGGCGCAGTCTGGGCCATTGCCATGACGGACAAACCCGCCAGCGCCAGGCCCGCGCCCAACTGTGCGAAGCGAAGCTTTGTGATTGTTATGCTTCTCATTGTGCAACTCCTTGAAGGAATGAACTCGGTGCCAAGGCGCTAAACGCGCTGGAGCAACACCTGCGACGCAGAGCCTACGAAGCCCCGTTCACTCACTCCCCCCCCCACGATGAGTAGGTCACCGCCGATGGCCTGAGCGGTAAGGCTCCACCGTGAATTCCCGCAACTTTCATCCCCCCCCACCGTGGGGAGGGATCCCGCGACAGCCGCCCCGGCAGCATTCCTCCAGTCCCTCGGACACAAGGCTCACCCCCCAGGAGTCGCCTGCCGATCCTTTTACAGACACTGGAGTCCGTAATGCACATTCAACGATCCATCTTTCGCGAAGACCATGAAATGTTCCGCGAAACCGCCCGCCGCTTCTTCGAGCGCGAATGCGTGCCCCGTCAGGCCGAATGGGATGAGGCCGGCAAGGTCGACCGCCAGACCTGGCTCAAGGCCGGCCGCGAAGGTTTGTTGTGTTCCATGGTGCCTGCGGTGTATGGCGGTGGCGGCGGCGACTTCGGCCACGCGACTGTCATCAACGAAGAAATGCACCGCGCCGGCGTCTCGGGCGTCAGTTTTGGCCTGCACTCGGACATCATTGCGATGTACATCGTGCGCTTCGGCACCGAAGAGCAAAAACATCGCTGGCTGCCGAGCATCTGCAGTGGCGAAACCATCCTTGCCCTGGGCATGACCGAGCCGGGCAGCGGCAGTGACCTGAAGGCCGGGCGCACCACCGCGATCCGCGATGGCGACGAATACGTCATCAATGGCAGCAAGACTTTTATCAGCAATGGCATCAATTGCGACATGGTCCTGCTGGCCTGTCGGACCGACCTGACGGCGGGTTCCAAGGGAATCAGCCTGATCATGGTAGAAACCAGTCGCGAAGGCTTCCGTCGTGGCCGCAAGCTCGACAAGGTCGGCCAGCGCGCTTCCGACACCGCGGAGATGTTTTTCGACGATTTGCGCGTCCCCGTCGGCAACCTGCTGGGCGAGGAAGGCAAAGGCTTCGCCTACATGATGCAGGAGCTGCCACAGGAACGGCTGGGTATCGCCATCTATGCCGCCATTCACCTGGAGCGACTGCTTGACCTGACCATCGAATACGTCAAGGACCGCAAGGCCTTCGGCCAGTCGGTGTGGGATTTCCAGAACACCAAATTCAAACTCGCCGATGCCAAGGCCGCCTCCGTCGCGGTACGCACCATGATCGACTACTACATCAGCGAGCACATGCGTCGCAAGTTGACCGTGGAAGAGGCTGCCATCGCCAAGCTGTTCGCCACCGAAACCCTGTGGAAGCACCTGGACGACATGGTCCAGTTGCACGGTGGTTACGGCTACATGCTCGAGTATCCGATTGCCCGCGCCTTTGTCGACCTGCGCATATCCCGGGTCTTCGGTGGCACCAACGAAGTCCAGCGCGAACTGATCGCCCGCAAACTTTAACCCCCCTTCTCTTCTACCGAGAGCAAAGACATGAGCGACAAAGTTATCGTTGCCGGCGTCGGCATGATTCCGTTCAGCAAGCCGGGCGCGAGCCCGACCTACACCGAAATGGGTGCAGAAGCCTTGCGCCTTGCGTTGAAGGACGCCGGGATTGGCTACGACAAGATCCAGATGGCCTTCACCGGCTACGTGTTCGGCGACTCCACCAGTGGCCAGACCGCCCTGTACGAAGTGGGCCTGACCGGTATTCCGGTGGTCAACGTCAACAACAACTGCTCCACCGGTTCTACTGCGCTGTATCTGGCCCGTGCCGCCGTGGCGAGCGGTCAGGTCGATTGCGCCCTGGCACTGGGCTTCGAGCAGATGCAGGCCGGCGCACTGAGATCGCATTGGGATGACCGTCCTCGCCCCCGCGCACGCTTCCTGCACGTACTCGAATCGCTCACCGCCGATGCGGCGGACATTCCTCAAGCCTTGCGTGGTTTCGGCGGTGCCGGTCGCGAGCACATGCAACGCTACGGCACCTCGATGGAGGCCTTCGCCGCGATCCGCGCCAAGGCCAGTCGCCACGCCGCCAACAACCCGCTGGCGCTGTTCAAGAACGTGGTCACCACCGAAGAAGTGATGAACGACAAGGTCATCTGGCCCGGCGTCATGACTCGCCTGATGGCATGCCCGCCGACCTGCGGTGGCGCCGCTGCGATTGTCTGCAGCGAAGCCTTTGCCAAAAAACACGGCCTGCGCACCGACGTGGCGATCCTCGCCCAGTCGATGACCACCGACGTAGTCGAGTCCTTCGATCCGCCGTCGATGATCAGCTTTGCCGGTTTTCACATGGCCCAGGCTGCCGCCAGCCAAGTCTACGAACAAGCCGGCATTGGCCCGGAAGATATCCGCGTGGTCGAGCTGCACGACTGCTTCGCCCACAACGAACTGCTGACCTATGAAGCCCTGGGGTTATGCCCGATCGGCGAGGCCGAACGTTTCATCCTCGATGGCGACAACACCTACGGCGGCCAGGTTGTGACCAACCCGTCCGGCGGCCTGCTCTCCAAGGGCCACCCGCTGGGCGCGACCGGCCTTGCCCAGTGCTATGAGCTGACCCACCAACTGCGTGGCACCGCCAACAAGCGCCAGGTGGAAGGTGTGGAGATTGCCCTGCAACACAACCTGGGCCTGGGTGGCGCCTGCGTCGTCACGCTGTTTGGTAAAAACTGATCGCCCTGTTCAGGCGCGTTTTGACATAGGAGCCAAGTGAACATGGCAGACAAAAATCTGATCGGGCACAAAACCGGCGTGTACAGCGTCGACGTTGAAAAGGGTCGCCTGCGCTTCTTCGCCAAGGCCATCGGCGAAACCGATCCGGTCTACATCGACGAAGCCGCCGCAAAGGCGGCCGGCCACAAATCCTTGCCGGTCCCTCCGACCTTCCTCAAGTGCCTGGAAAGCGAAGGCCGCGACGTGGTGGAACTGCTCAATCTGGTTGGCTTTGACCTGGGCCGGGTTCTTCACGCCGAGCAGTCCTTCGTCTACCACAAGATGGCCTATGCCGGTGATGTGCTGACGTTCGACGGCTTCATCTCCGACCTCTACGAAAAGAAGGGTGGCGCCCTGCAATTCGTGGTCATGGAGGCACGAGTGACCAATCAGAATGGTGAGCACATCGCCGATATCCGCTCCTCCCTTGTGCAGCGCTAAGGAATCGTCATGAGCATTCAATTTTCCGATATCCAGGTCGGTGACGAGATCCCGCTGCTCAAGCTGCAGCCGGTCAACCGCACCACCCTCGCCTTGTACTGCGGCGCTTCGGGTGATCACAACCCGATCCATGTCGACCTCGACTTCGCCCGCAAGTCGGGGATGGACGATGTGTTCGCCCACGGCATGTTGTCCGCGGCGTATTTCGGTCGCCTGCTGACCACCTGGGTGCCGCAAAGCCAGGTGCGCAGCCTGTCGGTTCGTTTCACCGGCATCACTCAGCTCGGCCACATCCCGACCTGTACCGGCAAGGTCATCGAGAAGTTCATCGATGCCGGCGAGCAGCGCGTGCGCCTGGCGCTTCGCTGCGCCAACCAGTACGGCGAAGAGAAGCTGGCCGGCGAAGCCGTTGTAGCCCTCGCCTGATATTTCAACCAAAAGCCCAAGGAACAATTTCAATGAAAAAGCTTGAAGGCAAAGTCGCCCTGGTCACCGGTTCCGGTCGTGGTATCGGTCGTAGCGTCGCACTGCAACTGGCAGCTTACGGCGCCAAAGTCGTGGTCAACGATCTGGACTCGGCACCGGCCGAAGAAGTCGTGGCTGAAATTCGCCAGGCCGGTGGCGAAGCTGTCGCTTGCGTCGGCAGCGTAACCGCCGCCGATTTTGCTGAGCGTTTCGTGCAGACCGCAGTCCAGAGCTATGGCGGCATCGACATCATCATCAACAACGCCGGCTACACCTGGGACAACGTCATCCAGAAAATGACCGACGAACAGTGGTACGCGATCATCGACTGCCACCTGACCGCACCGTTCCGCATCCTGCGGGCGGCCCAGCCGATCATCAGCGCCCAGGCCAAGAAAGACGCCGCCGAAGGCCGCGAAGTATTGCGCAAGATCGTCAACATTTCCTCGGTCGCTGCTGGCGGTAACGCCGGACAATCCAACTACTCCGCCGCCAAGGCCGGAATCATCGGCATGACCAAGACCCTGGCCAAGGAGTGGGGCCGTCTGAAAGTCAACGTCAACGCCGTGGCGTTCGGTTTCATTGATACCCGACTGACCCAGGCGCTGGCCGGCGACGAGAGCAAGACCATCAACATTGAAGGTCGTGAAATCAAGGTCGGCGTTCAACAGGAACGCATCGATACCGCCAGTTCTGCGATTCCCTTGGGACGCCCTGGCACAGCCGAAGAAGCGGCCGGTTCGGTGGTGATGCTGTGCCTGCCGGAAGCCAACTACGTCACCGGTCAGGCCCTGGTCTGCGGCGGCGGCTACGGCAGCCTGTAAGCCGCCGTTCGTCTCTGCGGGCATTCTTCCCTCCCACAGTGGGAAGAATGCCCGGACAATGAGACCACGGCCTGACACCTCGCAAGTGGACTCCCTACAAAAACAAGATTGGAGGTTTCGATGTACATGACCCAAGGGCTGCAGCGCCACCGGCAGCAGCGCCCCAATGCCACGGCAATCCGTTATCAGGGCCGCAGTGTGACCTTCGCCCAGTTGGGTGATCGCGTTGCCCGGCTGGCTGGCGCGCTCAAGCGTCTGGGCGTGACCAGTGGCGAGCGCGTCGCGATGCTCTCGCTCAACTCTCAACGCTACATCGAGTATTACCAGGCAGTGCCGTGGGCCGATGCCGTGCTCAATCCGGTGAACATCCGCTGGAGCGCGGCTGAGATCATCTACTCACTGGATGACTCGCAGACTTGCGTGCTGATCGTCGATGACGCCTTTCAGAAACTGGGCACCCAAGTGGCCGTTGCTGCCAAGAGCATCCGGTTGGTGATCTATGCCGGTGACGGCGAAACGCCCGAGGGCATGCTCAACTACGAAACCCTGATCGCCGAGAATGAACCGGTTGAAGACGCACACCGTTGCGGCGACTCCCTGCTGGGCATTTTCTACACCGGCGGCACCACCGGTTTCCCCAA
Source organism: Pseudomonas sp. NFX98 (assembly GCF_047784845.1). Taxonomy (NCBI): domain Bacteria; kingdom Pseudomonadati; phylum Pseudomonadota; class Gammaproteobacteria; order Pseudomonadales; family Pseudomonadaceae; genus Pseudomonas; species Pseudomonas sp. NFX98. The sequence goes on from NZ_JBLNNF010000002.1 coordinate 410,286, forward strand.
GGGCGTGATGCTCAGCCATAACAACATCGGAATCTCCGCCCTCGCCAACCAGGATCGTGTGGGCTATGGCGCACAGACGCGCTACCTGCATGCCATGCCGATGTTCCATCTGGCCGACCTGGCCGCGATGGTCGTGCTATTCCTCAGCGGTGGCATGCATATCGTGCTGCCCGCCTTCAAAGCGCAAGAGGTCATCGAGCAGATCAGCCGGGAGCAAGTCACCGACACCTTTCTAGCGCCCACCATGCTGCAGATGATCCTCGACTGGCACCAGGCAAATCCGCCCCTTACGGCACTGGACCTGAGCTCGCTTCGGGAAATTACCTACGGCGCCTCGCCGATTACCCCCGTCCTGCTGCAACGTGCCCGTCAGACCTTCCCTTCGGCCCAATTCGCCCAAGGCTATGGCATGACCGAAATGGCCCCCGGCATCACCATGCTGGGCGCCGAGTACCACTGCGAAGAACATCAGCGCAGCGGCAAGATGTACTCAGCCGGGCTGCCCATCAGCTGCGTGGAAATCCGCATCGCCGATACCGAGGATCGCGAGGTGCCCCGTGGCACGATCGGCGAAATCCTGGTGCGTGGCCCCAACGTCATGCTCGGTTACTGGAACAAACCGGAAGCCACCGCCGAGGCGCTACGTGGCGGCTGGATGCATACCGGTGACGGCGGCTACATGGACGACGATGGCTTCATCTACATCTGCGACCGTCTCAAGGACATGATCGTCAGCGGTGGGGAGAACATCTTCACCGCCGAAGTCGAGAACGCCATTGTCAGCCATCCGGCTGTTGCCCAAGCGGCTGTGATTGGCATTCCCTGCGTTAAATGGGGGGAGACCGTGCATGCGGTGATCATCCTCAAGCCTGGCGCCAGCGTCGCCGAAGATGAAGTGGTCGCCCATTGTCGGGCAATGATTGCCGGCTACAAGGTGCCCCGCAGCATCGAGTTTCGCACTTCCTTGCCGATGTCCAGCGTCGGCAAGGTGCTGAAGAACGAACTGCGCAAACCGTTTTGGGAAGACCGCCTGAGTAACGTCAATTGACCTGAAACAGAAACACAGACGTAACCCTGTAGGAGCCGAGCTTGCTCGCGATAGCGGTAGGCCAGTCAACATCAATGTTGAATATGATGCCGCCATCGCGAGCAAGCTCGGCTCCTACAAGGATGGCGGTGGTTTTTAATTAGTCGATGTTCAAATCACGCCATTTGGCAATCGCTTCTACCCTGCCGGCCACATTGAGCTTGGCGAACAGATTCTTGATGTGCCATTTCACCGTTTCCGGTGACACGCCGAGGGTGCGGGCGATCTTCTTGTTGGTCATGGCTTGCGCCATCAACTGCAACACCTCGGTCTCTCGCTCGCTCAGGCTTGCCATCGGCGAAGTCACCTTGCGTTCGGCGTTCTCTGTTGGCCTGGCGGCAGCGATCAGCCGCTGCGCGTAGAAGGCGAGCACCGGGTCAAGCGCGTTGTCTTGCAGCAGGTCGTTGAGCATTCGAGGCAGTTGCGGTGCAACGTCGAGCAGGCTGCGTACCAAGCCCAGCCTGTGTCCCTCTCGCAAGACTTCCATCAGTTGCTCAAGCGCTTGCTCGTCGTGCCCTCGACCTTTTTCGGCCATAGACAGTTGCAGTCGCACAATCGCGGCTAACTGCCAGTGCCTGGCCGATTCGCAGAGAGTGATCAGTGGTGCAATTTGCTGGATTGCCTGGCCGAACTCACGCTGATACAAACTCATCTCGACCGCCGCCCGCATGGCCAGCAAATGGATGATCAACGGGGTGCCGCGCAGGATGCCGGCATGCTTGTCAGCGAGCGCCTGAAGCTCTGCGAGAAGGACCTCGGCCTGCGAGGTCTGGTATTTTTCCAGGTGCCAACGTATGCGCACATACAGCGCCCAGGCAAGCAGTCGGCCCAGGTCATAGCGCTGTGCGTATTCTTGCAGGCGGTCCAGATAGGCCAGCGCCTGGATTTGCTCACCTTTGAGCCAGTAAGCCCGACTCAGCGCCAGCAGACTGTGCAGAACGATGTTGGGCAGGGAAATCCGCTCCAGGGCGTCGAGGCGAGGTTCGAGCAATTGGCAGACTTCGGCCAGATTGCTCTGTTCGTACAACAGGCTGGCCAGGAACGCCGCGGCAGCATGGCCGGCGACCGCCGCACTGCTGCCGTGCGGTTTTGCCTCATCCAGGGTATTGCGAAAGATATTTTCCGCTTCGCTGATGCGGCCCTCGTGGACCAGGCTCACGCCATAGATACAACGGCCGATCAGGGTCCGGCGCGGTGAAGTATTCGGGCGGTCGCTGTGCTGGATGATCTCGCGCACTCGCTCGTGATCGCCACTGAACAGATACAGCCACGCCAGAATGGAGGCACGACCGGTCAGAATCAGGTCATCGGCATCGTCAGGTATCGCCTCCAGTTCAGGAGCGAGTGACCACGCCACCTCCGTCAGGTCGCGTTGCATGGCCAGGGTGCCACGGGTGACCAGCAGCCCCTGACGTTGCTGGGTGTTGAGCCGATACTGTTGCGCCTCCAGATGGTCGAGTATCTGTTGCCCTTCGGTGAAGTTATGCGCATGGAGCTGCAACTGGGCCATCACCAATTGCAGACTGTAGCGCTCACGCATCTGCTCTTGGGGCAACTTGCGCAGCAGGTTGGGCAACTGACTCAGGGAGCCACGCGCCATCAGCTCGTGCGCACAGGCTTCGACAATCTCGGCGGCGATCTGAAAGTCGCCGGCCAGGACCGCGTGACGCACCGCCTCGTCGATATGACCTTGCTCAAACAGCCAGTCCCGAGCCAGCGCATGGAGTTTTTTCTGCTCCTCTTCTGGCTGACGACTGAGGTGATCACGCAGAACCTCGCGCAATAACGGATGCAGTCGGTACCAGGTTTCTTTGTCGTGGCTCTTGATCTGCGTGATGAACAGATTGTCGCTGTCCAGTCGGGTCAACTGGCTCATCATCCCGGCAATCGCATGCGGCTTGCCGACAAGCCTGGCACATAGCGGGGCGGTGAATCGGCTGCAGATCGAAGAGTGAGTCAACAACTGCAGATCCGCGAGGGGCAAATGGACCAGCACTTCCTGTTCAAAATACTGCGCGAAAGCGCCGGCACCACGTACCTGCATACGACTGAAGCCGGCGCCATGTTTGGATTTCAAGTCAATCGCGAACAATTGCAGGCCAGCCACCCAGCCGTCGGTCAAGTCGTGCAAGAGCTCGGCATCGTGATGGCTGATTTCGCCGAACTGCCGCAGGTAGCGCCCCGATTCTTCAACGGTAAAGCGCAAGTCCTGCAAGTCATACTCGGTCAACTGGCCCTGAGTGCGCAGACGGGCCAGCGGAAGCGTGGCAGGTAAAGCGCTGCGCGTGCCGAGCACCAGGTGCAGGTTCGGCGGCGCATAGTCGAGCAGCCAGCCCAGCAGTTTGAAGATGTCAGGGTCGTTGAGGTGATGCACGTCATCGATCATCAACACCAGGTCGTTGGCGTGACCGGCAATCGCCTGGAGCAGGACGATGATCCAGTGTTCGAGCGCCAACTCGCCGGCACCCTCGCCGAACAGCAGGGTCGCTTCGCGGGCCAGTGCGGCATCGACTTCGGCAACGCTGGCCAGCAGGCAATTGGTCAACCGCGCCGGGTCGTTGTCCTCACCGGTCAGCGATAACCAGGCGACGTCGAAGTCGATCGCTATCAGTTCGCGGCGCCAGGCCAGCAAGGTGCTGGTCTTGCCGCTCCCTGCCGGACCCTGGATTGCCACGCAGCGCTGCCGACGCGCCTCCATCAGGCGGCTCATCAGTGCCGCGCGTGGCATCAGTTGGCGCGCACCGCGAGGGGGAATGACCTTGGTGTCAGGGATTAGCTGAAGCACCCGGTCGGCAGGCAGATGGAGCTTGGAGCCTGAGGGTGGATTGGGCATCGACTGAATTCCGCAGACAATCTTGATCAAGTACAAGTCTAATACAGGGTGAACGTAAGGCTGATTCACAATCGCAACGCGCGTGCGCGCCATGGCGCGCACGCACGTGACATCAGGCGCGCCCGTACAGCGTAACGACGCAGGCCCCGCCCAGCCCAAGGTTGTGCTGCAGGGCAAGATTCACCCCTTCGACCTGGCGTTTGTCGGCGGTGCCGCGCAACTGATGGGTCAGTTCATAGCACTGGGCAAGCCCCGTGGCGCCCAGCGGGTGACCCTTGGAAAGCAGGCCACCGGACGGGTTGGTCACTACGCGCCCGCCGTAGGTGTTGTCGCCATCGAGCACGAACTTCTCGGCGCCGCCTACCGGGCAAAAGCCCAACGACTCATAGGTCAGCAATTCATTCTGGGCGAAGCAATCATGCATCTCGGCGACCAGGATGTCCTGCGGACCGACGCCGGCCTTCTCGTAGACCTCGCTGGCGGCGCGCTGGGTCATGTCGAAACCGACCGCCTGGATCATCGACGCCGGTTCGAAGGAAATCCCGCGGTCGGTGGTCATCGACTGCGCCAGGATCACCACATCGGTGCGCAAACCGTGCTTTTTGGCAAACGCTTCGCTGCAAATGATCGCGGCAGCCGCGCCACAGGTCGGCGGGCACGCCATCAGACGCGTCATCACGTCAGGCCAGAGCACCTGATCGTTCATCACGTCCTCGGTGGTGATGATTTTGCGGAACAGTGCCAGTGGGTTGTTGGCTGCATGACGACTGGCCTTGGCGCGGATCGCGGCGAAGGTACTGAGCTCGGTGCCGTAGCGTTGCATGTGTTCACGACCGGCACCGCCGAACTGGCGAAGGGTCATCGGCACGCCGATCGCGCCGGCATCGGCGGTCAGTTCGTCCGACACGTGCAGATGCTTGCCCATGCACGCCGGGCGATCGGTAAACACCGCCCCCAGGGCACCCGGCTGCATCTGCTCGAAACCCAGGGCCAGAGCACATTCAACCGCCCCGCTTTCCACTGCCTGACGCGCCAGGTACAGGGCCGTGGAACCGGTGGAACAGTTGTTGTTGACGTTCACCACCGGCACGCCACTCATGCCCACTTCGTAGAGCGCCGATTGACCGCAGGTCGAGTCGCCATAGACATATCCGACATAAGCCTGCTGAACCAGATGGTAGTCCAGGCCTGCATCTTTCAATGCCTGGCGAGTCGCTTCAGCGCCCATCTGGATATAGGACCCACTGGCACCGGGCTTCAGGAACGGGATCATGCCAACCCCGGCAACATACGGTTTGTGCGACATCACATTCTCCATAAAAATTAGGCCCTGCTTCGGCGTCTTGCTCTACTGCCCGACCGCCCGAACTATCCGGACTGCCATCGTTGCGAAGCCGTTGCAGGCTGTACCCGCTCGCTACGGGGGGTAAAGGGGTGGCCCCCCCACCCTCGCTCCGACCAGTGTTCGCCCGCGATCAATTTTGTCGTTGCACAAACGCTCGGTAATCGGCCTAAAATCCTGCAAAACATAACAACGCAGTGGGACCCTTTCACCAAGGCCCTTCAAATCCGTTGCAGACTGGATTAGCCATGCCTCCGAATGCCCCGCCAATCACCACCCGATTCTCGCCGCCACGCATCAGCAGTCACGCGGTGCTGCGCGAGTTGCTTCTGGCCCGCCTGCAGGCGGCTCGGGATTGCCGGCTGATCCTGATCAACGGCAGCGCAGGTTTCGGCAAGACCACGCTGATGGCGCAGTGGCGACAAAGCCTGATCAAGGACGGCAACAGCGTTGTATGGTTGTCTCTGGCGCAGGAAGACGCCGCGCTGGAGTCTTTCTGCGCGAACCTCATCTGCACCCTGCAAAACGCCGGCGTGCCCCTTGAGGATGACCTGCTGCTGTTGATCGAGCGCGAGTCACTGGACGGTCTGCTCGCCCTCGCTTCGGTCATGATCAATACGCTGGCGCGGGTCAGTGCACCGCTGTATTTGATGATCGATGACTTCCATTTCGCCACCGATCCACGCATTTCGCGCCTGGTACAGCTGGTGGTGGATGGCGCCCCGACCCAACTTCACATCGTGCTGGCCTCCCGGGTCAATGCCAATCTGAAACTCGGCCGGCTGCGCGCAATGGCTGAGCTCTGTGAGATCGGCGCTACCGAGCTTGGCTTTGATTTCAACGAGTCCCTGGCCTTCCTCAAGGCCTATCTGGACGACGGCATCGACATGGAGCTGGCGCACGCCATCCACGACAATACGGACGGCTGGCCCATCGGCCTGCAATTGATGTCCATCTCTCTCAAGGCCAACCCGCGCAAGGAAGCGAAAATCCATCGACTGCTACCGGGCAACAGCGACCTGCGGGACTATCTGGCTGAAGACGTGATGGACGGATTGCCGGCAGAGGTCATCGGGTTCCTCGAGAAAATTTCGATCCTGCGCCGTTTCAATGCGCAGGTAGCGGAGCATGTCAGCCAGACGCCGCAAGCGGTTGACCTCATCGCCAGCATCGAGGCCCACAACCTGTTCATCCTGCCTGTCGACATGGAGAGCCAACAGCAGTGGTATCGGTTGCACCCGCTGTTCGCCGAGTTCCTGCAACAACGCCTGACCGCCTCGGACGTCGACATGTCCCGGCTGCACCTGCGCGCCGCGCAGTGGTTCGAACAGGCCGGGATGGTGAGCGAGGCGACACGCCATGCCGTGCTGAGCGAAAACCTCGAGGAACTGGTGCGCCTGCTGGAGCGCAAACAGCCGACCTATCACGGCCTGAGCCATCTTGGCCAGTTCATGCGCTGGCTCGATTGTGTTCCCTTGGAGCAGCTGACACAGCACCCGAAGGTACTTCTGCAAGGCGCTTGGGGCTGCCTGTTGACGATGCTGACCAGCAAGGCGGAAACCTGGATAGAGGTTCTCGAAAAAAGCACGGCGGACCCTTCCACCTGGAGACCCCACATCGATCTCGTCAGGGCCGCGATCGCCCTGCAACACGATGACCTGGCACGCTGCAGCCAGCTTGTTCAGGGTTTACGCGAGCGAACCTTTAGCCATCCATTCAATGAACGAATGCGCGTTTGCCTGTTGATCAACTGCCTGGTCTACCTCGGCGAGCAACAGCAGGCCTGGCAATACCTCAACGGCCCCGAATGCGAAACGCTGCGCACCAGCCATGACGAGCTGGCGCTGATGATCGTCGCCACCACCGCCCATGGCATTCTGCTGTGCGGGAATGTGCTGGAGGCCTCGCGGCATCTCATCGATGTCCTGCTTCTGGCCGAGAACAAACACGGTCGTCGCTCGGTCAGCGCCTGCACCTGCGCCGTGGCGGTTGCCGAGGCGCACTACGAAATGGACCGCATCGACGACGTGCGCGAAGCCTTGAGCAACCGCCTCGATCTTTTGCGCTTCGCCCCGCCATCGGTGAGCATCTCGGCGATGATCAGCGTCGCCCGTATGAGTTACCTGCAGGAGTCGTCGGCCAGTGCGCTGACGTACCTGACCAAAATGGCCGGGGAATTTCGCGCCAGAGGTTTCGATCGTGCGCTGGCCCACAACCTGACCGAGCAAGTCCGCATTCTGCTGGGCAATGGCGACTGGCGACAGTGTGAAAGCCAGAGAGCCGGCCTCGATGCGCTGACTCACCGGCACTGCGGCGACACTCCGCTGGCGCACGAAATCAGCGCCCTTGCGGCCTTGTCGCGCGCGCGCATCTGCCTGGCCCGGCAAGAGCCGGACCGGGCGCTACTGGCGCTGGACATCGTCGAGCAATTCGCCAGCCGCTACAGTCGAGGCAAATGGCGAGTCCAGTCGAACCTGTTGCGCGCGGTGGCGCTCAATGACCTGGGGCGCCCGTCGGAGTCCGCTGTACTGTTGCGTGCTGTCGTGGGCGAAAGCTATGGACTTGGCCTGGTGCGCACCCTGCTGGATGAAGGCCCTTCCCTGCTGGCGCTATTGGCCAACCTGGATTGCCGGGACGATCCGGTTCTGGACAGCTATCGCAGTCGACTGGCTGCCGTGCCGCTGAACTGCGCCAGCACCGGCCCGGCATCGGCCCGCGTGGCGAAGGATTCGGCGGCGGGTGAGCACTCGCTGTTTACCAAGCGAGAACTGGAAATCATCAGCCTGCTTGAGCAGTCGATGCCCAACAAGCGCATTGCACAGACGCTGAATCTCAGTCAGGAAACCATCAAGTGGAACTTCAAGAACATCTACACCAAGCTCGGTGTGTCGTCCCGTTATGAGGCACTGACTGCCTTACGGCAAAGGGCTGAGCAATAAGGGGAATTTGTAGGAGCGAGCAAGCTCGCTCCTACAGGGGATTGCATGAATCAGCGAATACCCGCGTTGCGCAAGGCGGCCGGAGTGAATTCAGCCAGGTTCGGCTTCACGCCGTATTCGATCCCTTCCTTGTATTCATTACCCAGTGCCATGGCCAGGTAGCGTCCGGCGATCAGGTCATACAGCACCTGGCCGGCGTAGGTTCCGACGCCTTGTTCATAGTCGTTCATGGCCATGCCTTCGGCGACACGCCACAACTGCCCACGACCGTCGTAATGGTCGACCTCGGCCAGTTGCCAGGTGTCCTCATCGAAGTACATATGACGCTTGGCGTAGATGTGACGCTCACCGGGTTTCAGGGTGCCTTCCACTTCCCACACACGGTGCAGCTCGTAGCGGGTGAGGTCCTGATTGATGTGACCGGCCTTGAGAATGTCGGCGTATTTCAGCGAAGGCGAAGCCAGGCGATAGTTGTTGTACGGAATGTACATCTCCTTCTTGCCAATCAGCTTCCAGTCGTAGCGATCCGGGGCACCATTGAACAGGTCGCCGTTGTCCGAAGTGCGCATGCCGTCCGAGGCTGTTCCCGGCCCATCGTAGGCGATCTGCGGAGCACGTCGCACGCGACGCTGACCGGCGTTGTAGACCCACGCCAGACGTGGTTCCTTCACTTGATCGATGGTCTCATGCAGCAACACGACGTTACCGGCCAGGCGTGCCGGCGCTGTCACGCGTTGCTTGTAGTAGGCAAAAATGTTGGCGGTGCTCTCCTTGTCGTCACCGGTCATGTATTGCGGGAACGCCATTTCATCTTCGAACTCGACGATGGTGAACGAACCATCGACCTGCGGCGTGGCCTGGACCATCTGACGTCGCTGGTTGAGACCACGATAGCGCGTCAGGTGGTTCCAGAGTACTTCAACGCCGTTCTTCGGGATCGGGAACGCGAAATTGCGGGAATCACTGAAATTACTCAAGCCATTGCCGCCATCGACCGGCTGGGTGTTCAAAGCACTTTTTTTCGTGGCGTCGTAGATCTCCTGCGGGGCAGCAGCTGTGCGATGGGTCTTGTACACCGGAATCTTGTAGGTGTTGGGGTAACGCTTGAACATGGCCAACTGGCCGGCGGTGAGCTTGTCCTTGTACTGTTCGGCGTTGGCCGGTGTGATCGTCAGGATCGGCTTTTCAGCGCTGAACGGATCGCCCAGGAATCGATGGCTGACCGGCGCCGCGCCGGGCTTCAAGCCACCTGTCCAGGCCGGAATGCTGCCATCGGCATTGCCTTCCTTCTGCGCGCCGAGCGGGGTCAGGGTAGTACCCAGTTTTGCCGCCTCTTCCTGAGAAACTGCCGCCATCACCTGGCCGGCCAGCAGGGTCAGCGCGAGTGCGCCTATATGCATCATTGTTGTTGTTTTCATGCTTGCTTTCTCTCGTCTGTCTTCTGTTTAGAAGTTCACGCCAAAACTGAGCGCAACGAAGTCACGGTCACCATTGGTGTTGAAATGACCACCGAAGAAGTCGGTGTAACTGAGGCTCGCGGTGTAGCTGTTTTTGTAATCGGCATCGACGCCGAGGCTGACGGCCTTGAGCCCTTCTTCGAAGTTCGGGCCGGTGCCATCGACGTCATGCGACCACGCCAGGTTCGGCGCCAGGTTGATGCCAGCGAATACGTTCGGATAGTCCAGACGAGCGCGGGCGCGATAGCCCCAGGAACTGGTGGTGTAGAAGCCCTTGTCGTTGCATTCCTGTTGTGGGTTATTGGTCGTATTCAGGCACGCGGCATTCGCGGCCCCAGGCTGGACGCCGACCCCGAAAATCCCGCTGCGACCGAAGCGCAGATCGGTGCCGTCGGCATCGCTCAGCCCATTGATGCGGTTGTAACCCACCTCACCCACCAGGGTCAGGCGACTGGCCCCCATGACCTGCTCGAAAAACTGGGTGGCGGACATCTGCGTCTGCAGCACCGGCATGCGTTTGTACCCGTTGATCTCGCCGCCCAGGGTCGTGGTGGCATAACCGATACGGTTCAACAGCGCCGTTGGGTTACCGGTCGTGGCACCCGCCATGTCGATGGTGTTGATCTGCAGTGGCATGTTCGGCCGGTAACTGATTTCGCCGCCCAGTGAGGTGCCGTTGACGTTGGTCTGGAAACTCAGGCCATACAGACGGATATCTTCGGGGTAATCGACGAAATAGCGCGAAGCGCGAACCGCCGGGACCGGGTTGGCGGGATTGAAAGCCACGCTCGAACGCAGGGCGCTCAAATAAGGGCCACGGCTGTGGTAATTCATTACGTACGCACCAAACTCGGTGTCGTGGAGCTCTGGCACGAACCAGCGCAACGCCAGGCCATACTGACCGCTGTCACGGGCATCGTTATCCTTCACCCGCGGCGTGTAGGCGTCGTCGGTATTGTTGTTGAAACCAGGCGGATTGGCCGTGTTGTTGGCCAGTCCCGGTGCCAGATCCAGCCCCGCGCCGACCTGGCGGTCGTTGCACCCTTTGGCCAGCGGGTCGGCGCCGAAGAAGGTGCCGCAGTTGTCAACGACAGTGCTCTCCCACTCCAGCTGATAGAAAGCCTCGGCGCTGAAGTTCTCGGTGATGTTCTGCGACATGTAGAACATGTTCACCGGGATCAGACCTTCCTTGACCTCGGCACCGGGACGACGCAATGCGGCCACATCGATCGGGTTGATCGAGTTGATGCTGTTGCCGATGAACGTGCTCTCGCCCCAGCTCACCACCTGCTTGCCCAGGCGCACGTTGCCCGGCAATTCACCGATGTTGTAGCTGTGATAGACAAAGGCATCGAGGAATTCGGCGCCGGACGCCTTGGCCATGTCATTGCGACCACTGTCGTCGATGTCATAGAACATCCGGTGCTCGTCCTTCAGCTCGAAGTCGTACCAGTACTTGCCACGTACGAAGATTCCGCTGTCGCCGTACTTCAACTCCAGGTCATGGATGCCCTTGAATATCTTCGAAAAGGTTTCGCCCTTCTTGAAGTTCAGGCGGTTGTCGTCAGATAGCCGGGACGACGAATTGCCGCGCGCACCTTGCGAGTTGAAAGGGGAAATGAAGTCTGGATCACCTCCGCGCAGCGCCCAACTGGCGCCCATGGAAATTGACGTATCGAACTGCCCCTTGATTTCCCCGATTTCGAAGTTGACGGCATTGGCCTGGGTGCTCATGCCGATGGCAACAGCAGCCGCCAGCAGTTGGGGGCGAAAGCCACCCTGCATTATTGTTTTTGTCATGCGGCACTCCGATTGTGCGAAATGTTTCTTGTAGTTTTTGTATTTAGAGCGGTTCGATCCTAAGAGTCGGACCGGTTGGCACGCCCACCCGCAGGAGGGGGAAAACGGGGGGGATGGATAAATAAGCGATGAGGTGAAGCAGGCGAGATTCAGGTTGCCGCAAAAAAACACCGGGCCGCCTGGCAACTGGGTTTGCGCCAAGAGCTGGCCCGTCAGGGGTAGAAATGCTACGGCTCAATTTCTTTCCCGTGGGGAATACGAGCCCGTGGCGAGGGAGCTTGCTCTCTCGCCACGGGTTAATCCGCACAGGTCGATCTCCTAACGGATGGGCATTCCGTCGTTTCTCAGTCGACCTGCAGCAGCCGACTGTAGGTCTTGAGGTGATGGTCGTCGTTGCCGAACTGGTGGCTGAGCATCAGCAAGTGCTTGGCGTGGTGCGAAAGCACGTATTCCCAGGTCAAGCCGATGCCGCCGTGCAGCTGGATACCCTGCTCGGCAATGAACCGGCCGGCACGCACGATCAATACCTTGGCGGCGGCCAGGGTGCGACTGCGTTCGTCACTGTCCGGCGCGTCGGCTGCGCACGCGGCGAGGATGGCCATGGAGTTCGCCTGATCCAGTTCGATGCGCATGTCCACCATGCGGTGCTGGAGAGCCTGGAACTTGCCGATCGCCTGGCCGAACTGCTGGCGGGTCTTGAGGTAATCGAGGGTCAGGTCGCACACCGCTTCCATGCTGCCCACCGCTTCGGCGCACTGCGCCGCAATCGCGCGGCCCTGCTGATAACGCAGCGCGGCCAGGGCCTGGCCGGGCTCACCGAGCACACTGGCGGCACTGACGAACACATCGTCCAGATACAGCTCGCACGCATTGCGTCCATCCATGGTCGGATAGACGCGGCGGCTGACACCCGGCGCGCGCGGATCGAGCAGGAACAGGCTGATGCCGGTTTCGTCACGATCGCTGCCTGAGGTTCGCGCAGACACGATAATCAACCCTGCACTGTGCCCCGCGACCACCACCGATTTACGCCCGTTCAGACGCCAGCCTCCATCCTCGGCTTCGGCGCGGGTGCGCACATCGTGCAACTGGTAATGGCTGGTCGGCTCGTCCACGGCCACTGCCAGTTGCAATTGCCCGCTGGCAACCGCCGGCAGTAATTCGTTGCGTTGTTCGTCACTGCCTGATTGGGTCAGCAGGCCACCGGCGAAAATCACCGAATGCAGATAGGGTTCAAGGCACAGACCGCGTCCCAGCTCGGTCATGATCAGCAGCGTCTCCACGCCGCTGCCATCAAAGCCACCGAGTTCCTCGGCAAATGGCACGGCGGTCAGGCCCAGCTCGCCCAGTTGACGCCAAAACGCAAGGCTATAGCCCAGCTCACTCTTGGCGAACTGCTCGCGCGCTTCGAACGCGTAATTGTCACGCACCAGGCGAACGGCGGTGTCCTGCAGCATTTGCTGCTCTTCGGTAAGTTTGAAGTCCATGATCGCTATTCCCCTTACAGCTCTAGAATCATCTTGGCGATGATGTTCTTCTGGATTTCATTGGAACCGCCGTAAACCGAAGTCTTGCGCATATCCAGGTATTGGCTGGCAGGCGTGGCGCTGTAGTCGCGGTATAGATCCGCTTGCTTGCCATAGCCCAGCTCTTCTTCAATGAAGGGCATGGCATACGGCCCCAGAACCTTGCTCATCAAGTAGGTGATGGCCTGACGGATTTCACTGCCCTTGATCTTCAGGAACGAGCTCTCGGTACCGGGCACTCCGCCGTCGCGGGCAGCGGCAACAATGCGCAGGTTGCTCATTTCGATCGCCATCAGCTGGATTTCCAACTCGACGATCTGCATGCGCAGCTGGATGTCATCGATCAGCGGCAGGCCGTCGCGTTGCTCCTGGCTGGCGATGCGCTTGAGCCGCCCCAGCATCTCCTTGGCCTGGCCAATCCCGGCAATACTGGTGCGCTCGTGGGTGAGCAGGTACTTGGCGCAGGTCCAGCCCTTGTTCTCCTCGCCCACCAGGTTTTCCACCGGCACGCGCACGTTGTCGAAGAACACTTCGTTGACTTCGTGCTCGCCATCGAGGGTGATGATCGGGCGCACGGTGATGCCGGGCGATTTCATGTCGATCAACAGGAAACTGATGCCCCGCTGTTGTTGCGCTTCGGGGTCGGTGCGCACCAGGCAGAAGATCCAGTCGGCGTAATGGGCCAGAGTGGTCCAGGTCTTCTGGCCATTGACCACGTAGTGGTCGCCATCACGTACGGCGCGCGTCTTGACAGCAGCCAGATCAGAACCGGCGCCCGGCTCGGAATAGCCCTGACACCACCAGTCTTCAGCGTTGAGAATTCGGGGCAAGAAGCGCGCCTGCTGTTCAGGCGTGCCGAACTTGATAATCACCGGGGCAACCATGTTGACGCCGAACGGCACGATCCACGGTGCGCCGAACGCGTAGCATTCTTCGTCGAAGATATGTTTCTCCACCGCTCCCCAGCCAGTGCCGCCAAACTCCACAGGCCAACTGGCTGCCAACCATCCGCGCTCATTGAGCAGGCGCATCCAGGTGACCTGGTCTTCTTTGTTGAAACGCTTGCCTTGGCGACCACGCGCTGCGATATCGACCGGCAATCTGTCACGCAAAAACGCCCGGACTTCCTCGCGGAAGGCCACTTCGGCAGGGGTGAATTGGATGTCCACTGATGTACTCCTCACATTCGGCTGAAAGTGGGCAAGGACAGTTCGACTGACCCACTGGCAACCACGTTAGAAGATTGATCAGCATGACCTCCCCCCCCACGGAAGGGGGGCTTTGCAGGCGCATGCACTGGATCGCCAAATCCGGTCGAGTTGTTCATTCACTCTCGACATTTTTTCCTGTCAGCACATGCGGGCGCCATTCGGTAAGACGGCGCGCGGGTTCCCCACCCGGTTGAAAGGCGTGGCAGGTGCCAATAATCTTTTGCTCAGGCATTTTGAAGCCAGGATCGCGGGCAGCACGCTCGAGCAATTCCTTCTGCACAATTGGCCCGACGATCTGAACTGCGGTGGTCGCCATGGGGCCAAGCAATTCGGTCAGGTGCGTGCAGCCCTGTATGCCACCCACCCGCTCGGCCACTTGTTTCTTCAACCCGGGACCGATCCGAATACCCTTCAGTTTCGCATAGGCCGCGGATATCTCTGCGCACAGCGGAGTGGGTGTCACTTCGGAGCGCGCTTCGATGTGCTGGATTTCCAATTGCAAATTTACCGTCATGATCATGACCATCTGATGCAGTACACCGCCGGCCGGAATGGTTCCGTAGGAAAGCTGTGTATCGACTCCTTTGGTGTCCAGCAACCGGGCCTCAATGTCGAATAAACCATCGCTGCGAAGATAGCCGGTACAGGTCACATTGCGGGTATGCAGCAATTGCCGTGTCGGCGCGTTCAAGTGATCCTGACTCATTGCACAGCCTCTTAGGAACATGAAGAAAGCGGTGACCGCTCATGGCCACTCGCAAACACCGGATGCCAGACGGCGATTTCCTCGACCTTGCCGAAGCGGCCAACCGGATGCACGGCAGCGGCGAACTCGCCTTTTTTGGGATCGGACTCATAAGCACGACGGAACATATCGGTGTCGATCACGCCTGGGCATACCGCGTTGCGCGACCAATGCCGGCAGCGGCACCGGTAACCAAAGCCACCTGACCAGAAAAAGTGCCCATTTCATGAATCCTCTACATTATTGGGGGGAGAACTTGAGACGACAGTTTTGTATCGCTTGATTGGCAGCCATTTCAAACAATCGCGCCGACGTTGCGCAGGTCGTCGATCTGCTCGATGCTCAAACCGAGTTGCTCAAGGATTTCCAAGGTATTTTCGCCATTCTTTACCACCCGTCCTGCCTCCACTGGCGTACGGCTCAGACGCGGAGCCGGTGACGGGTGCATTACGCCGGCCGTTTCCATGAACAGGCCGCGAGCGCGGTTGTGCGGGTGGGTAAAGGCTTCGCTGAAATCCAGTACCGGAGCGAAGCAGGCATCAGTGCCTTCCAGCAGTTGACTCCAGGCATCGCGGGTGCGAGTCACGAATAACGTCTCGAGCTTCTGGCGAAGCACCGGCCAGTTCTGCTTCTGCCATTGCTGTTGGAAGTCAGGATCGTCGATACCGCACAACTCCAGCAGCAACTGATAAAACTGCGGTTCGATGGCGCCAATCGACACGAATTTGCCGTCGGCGCAGGTGTAGCAACCATAGAAAGGCGCACCGCCATCAAGCATGTTGTGCTGGCGCTGGTCGTCCCACTGCCCCTGATGGCGCCAGTCGTAATACATACTGCCGAGCAAGTTCGCGCCGTCGCAGATGGCAGCGTCCACCACCTGCCCCAGACCGGATTTCTGCGCCTCGAACAGCCCTGCCAGAATGCCTGTCACCAGAAACATCGCCCCACCCCCCATGTCGCCCACCAGATGCAGTGGCGGCGTCGGTGGCCGATCGGCATGGCCCATAGCGTTGAGCACGCCTGACAGCGCGATGTAATTGAGGTCATGCCCTGCCGCATGTGCCAGCGGCCCGCTTTGACCCCAACCGGTCATGCGCCCGTAGATCAACCTCGGATTACGTTCAAGGCAGACTTGCGGCCCCAGGCCAAGGCGCTCCATGACGCCGGGGCGGAAACCTTCGATCAGCACGTCGGCGTCGTCGATGAGTTGCAACAACACTTCAGTGGCGCCGGGTTTACGCGGATCAATCGCAATGCTGCGACGTCCGCGCCCGAGCAGGCTGCCGTCGGCATTGAGAAACCCGGCCGCATGACGATCAACGCGAATGACCTCCGCGCCCATGTCCGCCAGCACCATGGCGGCGAACGGCGCGGGGCCGATCGCATTCATTTCCACTACTTTCACACCTGCCAAAGGTCCGGGCATCTCAGGGTTCTCTTTTGTGATAGGAAGGCTGTTCGCTGCGGCTCAAGACACTAGAGGTACGGAACCATGCCGACCCCACTCCCTATGGGTGGAACCTCCCACCCCTACCCGTTCACGCCCTGCGCCACATCCTCGAGAGGTTCATACGGATCGCCCTCCCAACCATTGATCGAGCCTGGGCCACATCCGCTTGACCGCGGCCGGTCCCGCTACCAGGCTGACATGCCCGCCCGGAAGCATCAGCTCTTCCTTGTCGCGCGAACCCACGCGGGCCACCAGAGGCTGCGCACAATCGGGCGGCACCAGGGAATCGTATTGCGCGATGATGTGCAGCAGCGATGCCTCGATGCTTTTCAAATCGACCTCTTTACCGCCGATGCGCAAGCCACCTTCGTACAGCGAATTCTTTAGCCCGAACTCTTGATGGATCTGCCGGAAAAACTCGCCGGGAAGCGGCAAGGTTTCGTCATTGAAACGCGCCATCATGCGGTATCCCCTGACGTAGTCGTCGTTCCACATGTTGTCCCAGAGCCGGGCCTGGCCGGCAATTCGGCCGGCGGGACGATGCAGTTCGATCGCCTTGATAATCGCCTCTGGCGGGACCAGGCCCGTCGCATCGATCAAGCGTTCGGCCTTGAAGTGGCGTTGTTTGGTCAGGGGCATCTTCGTCCAGTCGATGGGCGTCGTGAAACACACCAGGTTCTTCAACGGGCCGCCGGGATGCAGAGCGGCGTAAAGCGTCGACAGGACGCCACCCATGCAGTAGCCGATCAAGGTGATGTCTTCCACGCCCGAGTCTTGCTGCACGCGGCGAATGCAGTCCGGAATGAAGTCGAGCACGTAGTGGTCAAGCTTCAGATGGGCCTCTTCCCGGCTCGGCGCATTCCAGTCCATGACATAGACGTCGTAGCCCTTTGCGAGCAGAAACTCGATCAGGCTCTGCCCCTTTGTCAGGTCGAAAATGGCCGCCTTGCTGGTCGTCGCCATGACAAACAGCAACGGCACGCGATAGATCTCGTCCGCAGTTGCGTGATAGTGGTACAGGCTCAAAGTGCCGCGACGGTGCAGGAGTGTCTTGGGCGTCAAGCCCACCGTTGGTGGCGGAGTGCTCAGGTATTCGAGGCCCTTGAGGCCGCGCTGGACCATCATGCCGACCTCCGAACGGAGTCTGTCAGCCACCGACCTGTCAGCGATCTTGTTGTCATGCGGCCGGCTCATCGTTGCCTCCTGCCTTTCTTTTGCGCTTGGATGCCGCTTTGAGCGGCGCCGGGGGCACTTCAGCCAATGGGCGCCGCGTGCGTGGCGGTTGCGGTGCAATCGCCGGACTGGTGTGGGCGGGAAGCAATTGATCGAGCTTGTCCTCTACGCGCCGTAAAGCGGCGGCCAGGGCATTGACTTCGGCGCGGCTGGGCAGGCCCATGCGCTTGTGCAAACGCTCCAGCGATGTTTGCGACAGGTGCTGCAAGCCGAGGGTGACCTTCGCATATTGATCGATCACAAGACCGACTTCTTTCGAATCGACGTTACGGGCGGCCAGGGCATTGACGCCGTTTTCGAACCGGGTGATGGCCTCGCGATACAATTTGAACGGATCCGGTAATGCCATGACGTAGTCCTCGATCAAGGTTTCACAGTGCAGTTTTTATCTGCCGGCCAGGTTTGGCGCGCGGCCAGCCGGTCAAGGCTGGAAATGGCTCTTCGCCGGATGATGACGGTGGGCAGGAGCCAAGGCCTGATCAACAACCGGCAGGCACCGGCCGCTTTTGGCGATAGCAGCCGCAACAAAGCGATGCCCCACCGTTCGGTGACTACCCAAGTGGTCAAGGTGGCGGTTGCCAGCTCGTCGGCAGTAGCGCGCAGGCGCGAATGCCTGCGTGGCCCTCTGTCGGCGATCTCGATCGTCCTGTCCGCAGCCGGTTGTCGGGCGAACGCCGTCGTCAGTGCATTGCCGATGCGCTGCAACGCATCGCGGCTGGCACTATTGACCGAATCAAAATTGAGGAATCCGTGGAACTGGCCCCCGTAATGCAACAGCTCCACCGGCACGTCGGCTGCTCGCAAGCGAGCGGCATAGTCCAGGCCGTCATCGCGGATCGGATCGAAACCGGCACTGACGACGATTGCCGGCGCCAGGCCGCGCAGGTCCGGGCTGCGGCGCGGGGAGTACCAGGGATCAAGCAGGTCCAGCGTATCGAGCGAAGGGGCCAGGGTCTGCTCGATCCATTGAATTGCATGATCGGTCAGCAGTACATGCCCGTAGGCGTTCTCCGCGTAGGACGGGAATTTCTCCACCAGTTCGGTGGCCGGGTAAACCAGCACTTGCAGGCTGAGTGACGGGCCGCCGCGGCGCAGACTTTCCTGGGCAACGGCAGCACAGAGATTGCCGCCCGCTGAATCGCCGCCAATCGCCAGGCGCGTCGTATCGATACCCAACTGCGCGCCGTTTTTTGCCATCCACTCGAATGCCGCGAGGGCATCGGCACGGCCCGCAGACAGGTCGTGCTCCGGCGCCAGTCGGTAGCGCACGGCAATGACGATGCAGTTGGCGGCCAGCGCAATACTGCGGCAGATGCCGTCGGCGGTATCCAGATCGCCGATGATGAATCCGCCACCGAAAAACCACATGAACGCAGGTCGCAGTTGCTGCGCATTGTCTGGTTTGAAGATGCGCAGGGCGATGTCGCCATCCGGTCCGTCGATCAGTTGCTCAGTCACGGAGCCCACGGTCGGATTGCGCCCGAGCGCCAGCGCCGCCAACCGCCAGCCCAGGCGCAGTTTGGGCAGCGAGTAATCTTCTGCGCGGCGCAGGCTCATGGAGAGGTTGGCCAGACGCAGGAATGCACGCGCCTCACGGTCGGGTTGATGTGCGCGCAACACGCGAGGCATACCGATAGCCGGTCGCTCAGGGTGCACCTTTGGTTTTTTCTGGTTTTTCATTGCCACTCCATTCGCAGGGAATCCGTATACCGCGCATCAGCAACAGCTTACTGAGCACCACGGTTACGGGGGCTACCCTCAATGGGGGGTAAAGCAAACCAGCCATCGGTTAATGAAGTTGGAAAGCTCAATTGGAGTACCGTAAAAACGCTGTCCGCATTGCACTTGTCTGGTCGCATTGACGCTTGTGCCCTTGAGTTAGTGCTACCTCCCAAGGTTAGTGATCAACCTCAACTCAAGTTTAAGGGAGCAGCCAATATGACCCGTAAACGCAAGTGGCTAACGGGGTATGCGCTGGTGGTCGTCTCGGTGATGGCTATTTCGGCAACTGCCGCAGCCGCGGAAAAACCCAACATTCTGGTGATCTTCGGTGACGACGTTGGCCAGACCAACATCAGCGCCTATTCCATGGGTGTGGTCGGCTACAAGACGCCAAACATCGACCGCATTGCCAAGGAAGGCATGCTATTCACCGACTATTACGCAGAGAACAGTTGCACCGCCGGACGCTCGTCCTTCATTACCGGCCAGGCACCGTTACGTACCGGCCTGACCAAAGTGGGTATGCCAGGCTCGACTGTCGGTCTGCAAAAGCGTGACATCACTATCGCCCAGGCCCTCAAGTCCCAGGGTTACGCTACCGGCCAGTTCGGCAAGAACCACCTGGGCGACCGGGACGAATACCTGCCGACCAACCACGGCTTCGACGAATTCTTTGGCAACCTCTACCACCTCAACGCCGAAGAAGAACCGGAACGGCCCTACTGGCCGAAGGATGATGCCGAGTTCGTCAAGGCTGCCTCTCCTCGCGGGGTGATCCACAGCTTCGCCGACGGCAAGATCGAAGACACCGGGGCCCTGACCGCCAAGCGCATGGAAACCATCGACGACGAGACCACCGCCGCTGCGCAGGCGTTCATCGAGAAGCAGGCCAAAGCCGACAAACCTTTCTTTGTCTGGATGAATACCACCCGGATGCACGCATACACCCACGTACGCGATTCGATGCTGGGACAAAGCGGCATGCCCGGCAACGAGTACGCCGACGGCATGCTCGAGCACGACGGTGACGTCGGCAAGCTGCTGAAAACCCTCGACGACTTGAAAATCGCCGACAACACCATCGTCGTCTACACCACCGACAATGGCCCGAACCAGTTCGGCTGGCCGGACGCCGCGACCACGCCCTTCCGCAACGAGAAAAACTCCAACTGGGAAGGCGCATTCCGGGTGCCGGCGATGATCCGCTGGCCGGGAAAGATCAAACCGGGAGAGGTTTCGAACGAGATATTCTCCGGCCTGGACTGGTTCCCCACCTTGCTGGCTGCCGCTGGCGACACCAGCGTGAAGGACAAGCTGCTCAAGGGTTGGGCACCGGTTTCCGGCGACGCCACCTTCAAGGTGCATCTGGACGGCTATAACCAATTGCCGTACCTGACAGGCCAGCAGCCCAAGGGCGAGCGCAAGGAGTTCTACTACTTCAACGACGACGGCGTGCTGGTTTCCATGCGCTATGGCAACTGGAAAGCAGTCTTCTGTGAACAGCGTGAACCGGGTGGGTTCAAAGTCTGGAGCGAACCCTTCGTGTGCCTGAGGGTGCCGAAAATCTTCAACCTGCGCATGGACCCGTATGAACGTGCCGACGTGGTATCCGATCAATATTATGACTGGTCCACCAAGAACGTTTATCTGACCGAATTGGCCGTGATGAAATCAGCTGCATTCCTGCAGACCTTCATCGACTATCCACCGAGCCAAAAACCGGCCAGTTTCAGCATCGATCAGATCCGCGCGGCAGTGGATGCAAAAATTGATGAGAAGAAGTGAAAGGACTGCCTCATTGATAAGCCAGCCTCCCGCCCATGCTTGAGTGGGCGGGAGGCTGGCGCTGACCTTGCGGGTCGGCTGCCAGAGGGCTTTTTGATCACAGCGCCATGTCAGCCGACGCATTGTCCTTTGCGGGACGGGTCGCTTCTTTTTCAACATCCGGTGTGGCGACCTGGCTGATCGCCGGTGGCGGCATCAGTTCCAGCACCTTGGCGGTATAGGCCCACTCCTGCGCCACTTTTTCCGGATCGTCATTGAGCTGGGTGCCGTAGCTCGGCAGGATCTGGTGGAGTTTCTCCTGCCATGCCGGCGTCGCGACTTTGTCTTTGAAGACTTTCTGCAGCAGGCTCACCATGATCGGGACGGCGGTCGACGCGCCGGGGGAAGCACCCAGCAGCCCGGCAATGGTGCCATCCTGGGATGTGACAATCTCGGTGCCCAGTTTCAGCACGCCACCGGCCGCTTCGTCACGTTTGATCACCTGTACGCGCTGGCCTGCCTGCCACAGACGCCAATCCTCGGCTTTGGCGTTGGGGAAGTATTCCTTCAAGGCATTGATACGATCCTCGTCCGACAGCATCAGTTGACCCGCCAGATACTGGACCAGTGGATACTGTTTGATGCCAACGCGGGTCATCGGCCACGCATTGTCTGTGGTGGTGGTACTCAACAGGTCGAGATAAGAACCCTGCTTGAGGAACTTGGTGCTGAAGGTGGCGAACGGGCCAAACAGGATCAGGCGCTTGCCATCCAGTACGCGGGTGTCCAGATGCGGAACCGACATCGGTGGCGCTCCCACTGAAGCCTGACCGTAGGCCTTGGCGAGATGGCGCTCGGTAATGGCCGGATTTTCCGTGACCAGGAATGAGCCGCCCACCGGAAAGCCCGCATATTCCCTGGCTTCGGGAATGCCCGACTTCTGCAACAGCTTCAGCGCGCCGCCGCCCGCACCAATGAACAGGAACCGGGCATCGGTGACGGATTCGCTACCATCCTTGAGGTTTTTGTAGCTGACGCGCCAACTGCCATCGTTGTTATGGGTGATGTCCTGCACTTCGCTGGACAGCTTCAGGGCAAAACCCGGCGAGGTTTGCAGGTAACCGACCAGTTGCCGGGTCACTTCGCCAAAATTCACGTCGGTGCCATTGGGGTTCCACGTGGCGGCGATTTTCTGCTTCGGATCACGCCCTTCTATCATCAGCGGAACCCATTTTTTGATGACAGCCGGGTCTTCGGAGTACTGCATGCCGCGGAACAACGGGCTGGCCTGCAACGCTTCATAACGCTTTTTCAGAAAGCGCACGTTGTCCTCGCCCCAGACGAAGCTCATGTGCGGCGTGGAATTGATGAACGAGCGCGGGTTCTTCAGCACGCCTTGCCTGACCTGCCAGGCCCAGAATTGCCGGGTCAGCTGAAAGCCTTCGTTGACTTCAACAGCCTTGTTGATCGTGACTTTTCCGTTTTCGTCCTGCGGCGTGTAGTTCAACTCGGCCAATGCCGAATGGCCTGTACCTGCGTTGTTCCAGCCATTGGAGCTTTCCAGTGCTACACCGTCGAGGCGCTCGACCATTTCCATGGAGAGCCCGGGCTCCAGCTCATGCAGCCAGACGCCCAACGTCGCACTCATGATGCCGCCACCGATCAGCAGTACATCGACTTTTTTGGCCTCTTCGGCGTGCGCATGCACAGCGCCAAATGACAGGGTTAAACCGGCAAGGACGTGTTTCAGTTTTCTCATGTTCATCATGTGATTCTCTCGCGAATTCACGGTCATCCCTGCCGCTCGGTTGGCTCTCTCGTTGGTGGTAGGTGGGTAAAACCTGACGGGAAACTTCGAGATCAAGCATCACGTGAATCGGATTTGCCCCCACGCTCGGCACCCGATGAACATCAGGGTAACGAGGATCAAGCGACCCTGTGGGGGTGTTTACTTCCTTTTTGTGCCAAAGTGCATTTAATTACGGCCAACCCTGCCGTTAATCGTAAAACGCCCCAACCGAAACACGACTGCCAACAAAAAAACTGTCGGCCACCAGTCGCAGCGGCTGGAGGTCCAGGTCACTGGCCTGGTCGCCGATCAGCTGTTGAAAGTGTCGATACACCGCCGCGTACTCGCCCTCTTCCGATACGGCTTGGCGCACGCCGTCGATGCTCAACAGTGCGCCACCGTTGTCCAGTCGCAGGACGCCTTCGGCGCAGCGAATCTCGAGGCTCCAGAGTTCGTCATGACCATGGTCGAAATCGAATTCCGCGCGGACGTCGAGGTGGCGCGCGTCAGACATTTTGATGGAAGCGGCAATCGGTGACTGGCAATTGCTCGGGACGCGCAGTTCGGCGTACTCGACAAACAGCGGCAGCGCCAGCAGATGGGTTGCAATCGACAAGGCATTGATGCCCGGATCGAAGACACCCAGGCCGCCGGGTTGCCAGATCCACGCCTGGCCGGGGTGCCACTTGCGCACGTCTTCCTTCCAGTCGATCTGTACGCTTTGCACGGTGCGGCTGGCCAGCCAGTCGCGGGCGGCTTCGATGCCGGGCGCGTAGCGGGAATGCCAGGCGAACAGACCGCTGACACCTTGCGCCTCTGCCTGGCTCACCAACGCCATCGCTTCACCCAGGGTGGCGCACGGTGGTTTTTCTACCAGCACGTGTTTGCCCGCGGCGAGCGCTTGTTGCACCAAGGCGAATCGCCCTTGCGGCGGCGTGCAAAACGCAATCGCATCGACCTGCGGGCCGTTTTCGAGCAGCTCGCCAAGGGACTGAAAGTTCTCCACCCCGGCGCAGGGCTGTCCTTGCGTGGCGACAGCCACCAACTGGAACGCGGGGTTGGCGTTGATCGCGGGAACGTGCTGATCCTGGGCAATCTTGCCGTAGCCCACCAGACCGAGACGGATCGGTTGCATCAATGACTCCTGATTTTTTGTTTTTGGTCAGCGAACTGGCGAGATTACGTTTGTATCGTGAGGAAGTCATTTTCGCCGATCAATAATCCGGAAATTTATCCTCTCCACTCGCGCGGGCTGACGCCGGTCTTGCGGCGAAATGCGCGGGCCAGCGCCGAAGGGCTTTCGTAGCCGACCTCTTCGGCGATCAGCGCAATCGGCTTGCCTTCGCGCAAGCGTTTCTGCGCCAGGCTGATGCGCCAGCTCACCAGATAATCCACCGGTGCCTGCCCCACTACTCGCTTGAAATGTTCCGCAAAGCTGGCGCGGGACATATTGGCCGCCGCTGATAATTCGGCCACGCTCCAAGGCTTGCCCGGTGCTTCGTGCATCAGGTTCAAGGGGCGTGCCAGCCGTGGATCGGCGAGGCCGGCCATCATGCCCGGCTGTTGATTGCGGCTGGTGAGGATGTGCCGCAACAACAGGATCACCACCAGTTCGAACAGCCGATCCATCACCGCTTCACGGCCACAGGTGCCGGCGAAAGCTTCGTCGAACAGCCATTGCAACGTGCTGGCCATCGTGGGGATTTCATCAAGCTTGAGCACCAGATACTCCGGCAATGCCGAAGCGAGTGCATTGCCCGAGCCGCCATCGAAATTCAGCGATGCGCACACCAGTTGCGTGGCGGACGCCTCTGAAGCGAACAATCGATGGCGGTACGGCCGAGGAAAAAAGATCAGTGTCGGCTCGGTCAGTTGCAACTCGCGCTCGTCACCCAGCTTCAGCGCGACCTCGCCGGCCTGCAGCAAGTGCACATGCCCGCACACCTGAGTGCCATCGAAGGCGGTCGTGCCGCAAAACGTGCCGCTGTGGAAGGTGCCGGCATTGACACCGAAATGCGTGAGCAAGGTGGACAAGCGATCCATGGGGAGGCTCCCGGGAGCAGTTCTGGACGATCTGTCGCATATCGTCGACGATTTGCATCCAATTGACCAGAGCGAATCACTAGCATGGACTCCGTACCCAGCGCCTGTCGCGCTTGAATCCTCGGAGAGTCACCATGACCCGCATTGTCCCTGTCAGCCTCGAACACGCCACCGACGCCACCCTCCCGCTCCTGGAAGGCGTGCAGAAGAAAATCGGTTTCCTGCCCAACGTCTTCCGCGTGTTGGCTCTCGCCCCCGCCGTGCTGGCCTCGTACCTGCAAAACTCGGCGGCACTGGGCAAGACATCCTTGAGCGCTACGGAGAAGGAAGCGATCTTCCTCGCCACCTCGCAGGTCAACGGCTGCGATTACTGCCTGGCGGCGCACACGCTGTTTGCCGGCAAGGCCGGGCTCTCCAGCCAGGAAATCCTCAGCGCCCGTGAAGGCCAACTCGACGCCTATGCCCTGCTGGCCAAGCAAGTCACTGAAAGCCGTGGCCACCTGAGCAGCGATCAGATCGCCGCCGCCCGCGCCGCCGGGATCAATGACACGAAGATCATCGAAGTGATCGCCCACGTGGCCTCGCAGACGCTGACCAACTACCTGAACAATGTCGCCCTGACCGATATCGACTTCCCGGCCATCAACGCCTGATCAACCCCGCTGCGGAGAAAATGAGCATGAACACCGTGACCCTTTACACCACTGACACCTGCCCTTACTGCCGCAGCGCCAAATCACTGCTGGCCAGCAAAGGCGTGACGATGCACGAGATCAACATTCAGCGTGAGCCGGGCAAACTTGAGGAAATGCTTGAGCGCAGCGGTCGTCGCAGCGTGCCGCAGATTTTCATCGGTGACGCGCACATCGGCGGCTTTGATGACCTGGCAAAACTGGATCGCCAGGGTGGGTTGATGTCGATGCTGGCCTGAACCTATAGGAGCGAACCTGCCTGCTCGATTTTGTGAACAACGCCAAACCCTGTGGGAGCGGGCTTGCCCGCGAAGACGTCGGCACATTCAATATTGATGTGACTGAGCCGACGCTTTCGTGGGCAAGCCCGCTCCCACAGTTGTTGCGTACGCTCAGTCGTCTTCGTGCAACTTGATCCCACGCTTGTGCAGCAGGTACGGCACCAACAGCACCAGCAAGGTCAGGGCCATGAAAACCGCCGAGATCGGTTGGGTGAAAAATATCGTCCAGTCGCCTTCGCTGATAGACAAGGCGTTGCGCAGTTGCTTCTCGGCCATCGGCCCCAGCAGCATGCCAACGATCACCGGCGCCACGGGGAAATCGAAGCGGCGCATCAACACTCCGGCCCAACCGATCGCGAGCATCAGCAGCAGGTCGAAGGAAGAATGACGCATGCCGTACACGCCGATGGTGGCAAACACCAGAATGCCGGCGTTCAGGTAAGGCCTGGGAATTTGCAGCAGCTTGACCCACAGGCCCACCAACGGCAGGTTCAGCACCAACAGGATGACGTTGCCGATGTACAGCGAGGCCACCAGGGTCCAGACCAGATCGGCGGAGGTTTCAAACAGCATCGGCCCCGGTTGCAGGTTGTAGTTCTGGAACGCGGCCAACAGGATCGCCGCCGTGGCGGACGTTGGAATGCCGAGCGTCAGCAATGGCACCAGCGAACCCGTTGCGCTGGCGTTGTTCGCCGCTTCCGGGCCGGCCACACCTTCAATGGCACCCTCGCCTTTGTTGGCCGAGAACTCTTTCGGATATTTGCTGAGTTTGCGCTCGGCGGAATAAGACAGGAACGTCGGAATCTCCGCACCACCGGCCGGAATCGAGCCAAACGGAAAGCCGATCAGCGTGCCCCGCAGCCAGGCGGGCACCGAGCGTTTCCAGTCAGCGCGGGTCATCCACAACGAGGTCAGGCGATGCCGCCCTTCTGCCTGTTCGGATTGATAAAGCAGGCTGTACAACGCTTCGCCGACCGCAAACAAGCCAACCGCCACCAGCACCACTTCGATGCCATCCACCAGTTCGGGAACGCCCATGGTGTAACGGGCAATGCCCGAGGTCGAATCCAGGCCGATCAGGCCGATAGTCAAACCGATCCCCAGCGAAGCAAAGCCGCGTAGCATTGACGCGCCGAGCACCGCCGACACCGTAGTGAACGACAGCACCAGGATCGCGAAATACTCGGCCGGGCCAAAGTTCAGCGCCAGCCTGGCCACGATTGGGGCGAACAAGGTCAACAGAATCGTCGCGATGGTGCCGGCCACGAACGAGCCAATCGCCGCCGTCGCCAGCGCTGGTCCCGCCCGGCCATTGCGCGCCATGCGGTTGCCCTCGAGCGCCGTGACCATGGAGGACGATTCACCGGGCGTGTTGAGCAAAATCGAGGTCGTTGAACCGCCGAACTGCGCGCCGTAGTAGATCCCGGCAAACATGATCAGCGCACCGGTCGGGTCGACCTTGGCGGTGATCGGCAACAACAACGCCACCGTCAGCGCCGGCCCGATACCCGGCAAGACGCCAATGGCGGTGCCGAGCAAACAGCCGATGAAACCCCACATTAGATTGATCGGCGTCAACGCTGCGGAAAACCCCATCGCCAGGCTTGCGAGAATGTCCAAGATGTCGATCTCCTTCGGCCCGAGTCAGATCCAGGCGTTGACCAGCGGCGGCAGGGAAACCCCCAGCCCGGCGTTGAACAGCCAGTAGATCGGCAGGGTCAAGGCTATGCCGATGGCCAGGTCGCGCAGCGGATGACGACTGCCGAAACCCCGGGCCGCACAGGCAAACAGCAAGCCTGCGGCCAGCACGAAGCCGATCAGGTTGATCAGCAATGCCACACCCACCAACCCGCCGGTCACCCAGGCCGCACCGGTTTTTCCGCCAGCAATGCCGGGATTGCCGCTGTCCAGTTCGCGAAATCCGCCAGTTAACGCCTGATAACTCAGCAACACGCCCACCGCGCAGAGAAACCCCGCGACCACGTAGGGATAGACGTATGCCGGCAGAATCACGAAGCCCATCTCGGGCGGGAACCGAAAAGCACCCACCGCCAACACGACGCTGAGGGCGATCAGGCCAATGCCGATCGCCAGTTGCACCGGCACGACTGCACGCGCGCCGGCCATTTCAGAGCAGCCCGACCTTGACCAGCATCGCGCGCAACCGCACGTGTTCTTCATCGACAAATTTGCCGAAGTCATCACCGGTCAGCACGCTTTCCGTCCAGGCATTGATACGGATGTTGTCCTGCCAGACCTTGCTTTTGCTGGCGGCCAGCACGGCATCGGTCACTTCTTTGCGCTGCTCCGGTGTGAGGTTGGCGGCACCATACACACCCCGCCAGTTGCCGATCACCACGTCGTAGCCGCTTTCCTTGAGGGTGGGCGCGTCGATCTCCGGAACGCGCTCCGGGGCGCCGATGGCCAGTACGCGGATCTGGCCGTTCTTGATGTATTGACCCAGTTCGGCATAGCCACCGGTCAGCACTTTGATTTGCCCGCCCAGGGTTTGGGCCACGATTTCACCGCCACCGCCGGTGGCGATGTAATTCACCTTGTTGACCGGCACATCCAGCTTGCCGGCCAGTTCGGCAATGCCGATGTGGTCGATGGAACCCTTGGAGCCACCGCCCCAGGTGATGCTGGAGGGTTTGGCCTTGAAGTCCTTGATCAGGTCGTCGAGGGTCTTGTACGGAGATTCCTTGCGCACGGCGATCACGTTGTATTCGGTAAACAACCGGGCGATCGGCGTTACGTCCTTCAAGCTGATTTGCGGTTTGTTCTGTTCGATGCCCGCGACCATGATCGCGCCGACCACCAGCAGCGCATTCGGATCACCCTTGGTGCTGTTGGCAAACTGCGCCAGCCCCAGCGTGCCACCCGCGCCACCCTTGTTTTCAAAGGTGACGGCCTTGGCGACATTGGCCTCGATCAGGGCCTTGCCCAGCACTCGGGCAGTCTGGTCGTAGCCGCCGCCCACGGAACCGGGGGCCATGAACTTGACGGTGTCCAGCGCCAGCGCAGGTGTGGTGAGTGCGGCAGCGACAAGGCCCACAGCCAGGCTATGACCGACGCGACGAAACAAAGCGGACATGGTGTATCTCCCTTTAGCATTGTTTTTATGGGTGCCGTTTGCGGGTAAGCGTAGAACATGGTTCCGTCGAAGGCCTGCCGGGTCTTGCGGGTCTTGCGTCACAGACTGAAACATTCTTTTGATCAGGGTGTTCCAGCCCTCGAAATGCGCCAACTATCCTGAATAACAACGACGCAAACAGGAGATCCCTGCCATGAACATCATGCTCAAGTGCATCGGCGTGTCATTGCTGCTAATGGCCACGGCGGCCTTCGCCCATCACGGCTGGAGCGAGTACGACTCCAGCAAGCCCTTGCAACTGAGCGGCACCATCGAAGAAGCCGGCTATTCCCATCCCCACGGCTTCGTGAACCTGAAAACGGCGGACAAGACTTGGAACGTGGTCCTCGCGCCGCCTTCGCGCATGGAAAACCGAGGGCTATCGAAGGACATGCTGGCGGTCGGCAATCAAGCCACCGTGGTCGGCTATCAGAACCGCAACAAACCTGATGAGTTGCGCGCAGAACGCATCACCATCGGCGACAAAACCACCGAGTTGCGCTGATGCCAACCGAAGCGGGCTGGATGGACTGGCTGAATGACTCGTCGCTTGGGGCTGCCATGCGCGGCGATTTGTGGCTGTACCCGCTGGTCGAGGTGGTGCACATTCTCGGCTTCGCGATCCTGGTCGGTTCGGTGGTGATGTTCGACCTGCGGGTGCTCGGGGTTTCGCGCACTATTCAGGTGACCGCCCTCGCCCGCCATCTCCTGCCGTGGTCCGTGGCGGCCCTGCTGTTGATCGTCCCGGCCGGGCTGATGATGTTTTCCGCCCACCCGCACGACTTCGCCTCCAATGACATTTTCATCCTCAAGCTGAGCCTGATTGCCACGGCGGGTCTGAACGCCGTGCTGTTCCATGTCGGCGTATACCGATCCGTCACGTCCTGGAATACCGACGCCCCGGCACCCGGCGTGGCCAAGTTGCAGGCGCTGGTTTCCATCGTGATCTGGGTCAGCGTGATCCTTTGCGGCCGATTGCTGGCGTACACCTAAACCTGCATGCCGCCTATCACCTGTAGGAGCACGGCTTGCCGGCGATGGCGCCCTTGAGAACGGCATCGCCGGCAAGCCGTGTTCCTACAAAAAGCAGTTCATTACAAACTTGTCATTGAGTTGTCAGCGAAGCCAGCACCCTCGCTTCGTACAGTGGAGTCGTCAGTCACCCACACCGGGTGACACGCCATCCACTGATGATCACAAGGGTCGATACCATGAATCCATTGAGCAAACTCTGCCTGATCGCCGCCAGCCTGTTCGTGTTGGGCACCGGCTCCGCCATGGCTGCCACCGCGACTGCTCCGGTCAAGGCCAACAACGTCGTGCTGGTGCACGGTTCCTGGGCCGATGGCTCCAGCTGGTCGGACGTGATTTCCCGTTTGCAGGCTGCCGGCCTGCACGTCACCGCCGTACAAAACCCGCTGACTTCAGTTGCTGACGACGTCGCCGCCACCCAGCGTGTACTCGATCAGCAGGATGGCCCGACGGTACTGGTCGGCCACTCCTACGCCGGCACCGTGGTCAGCGAGGCCGGGGTCAATCCGAAGGTCAGTTCGCTGGTGTATGTCGCCGCGCGGGCACCGGATGCCGGGGAAGATTTCGTCGCTCTCTCGGCCAAGTACCCGACCATGCCCGTGCGTGCCGGCACTGAAGAACACGACGGTTATGTAAGCCTCAAACAAGACGCCTTCCTCAAGTATTTCGCCAGCGACGTGCCCCACGACAGGGCCATGGAGCTGTTCGCCGTGCAGCAACCGATCGCCAAGACCCTGTTCAGCGAGCGCATCACCGCCGCAGCCTGGCACACCAAGCCGTCGTGGTACGCGGTGTCGAGCCTGGACCAGACGATCAATCCGGACCTGGAACGCTTCCTCGCCAAGCGCATGGGTGCGACCACTATCGAATTGCCGTCGAGCCACTTGTCGCTGGTGTCCCACTCCAAGGAAATCGCCGACCTGATCCTCGCTGCCGCCGGTCGCCAGTCATAACCCGCCGCCGGTTTATTACAACTTTGTCATCAAGCTGTTGGCTGGCTGTTCGGATCGCCTGGTTAACCTGAACTCACTGCCAGGCCCACTCGCCGACAGCCACCACCACCTTTAAAAGAGAGACTTATCATGAAAATGTACATCCTCGGTTTCGCTGCCCTCCTCGCCACCGGTTCGGCCTTTGCCGATACCCAAAGCACCGCGCCAGTGATCCACGACAAAGACGCTGCGTTCGTCCACCTCGACATCGCCAAAGTCACCGGCGAAACCGACATTTCGCAGCAATGCGGCATCATCCCCGCCGAGCTGAGCTACCTCGACCATCAGGGTCGCCAGCACGAGCTGGATTACCTGGTCCAGGGCAGCGGTTGCACCAATGAGCATTGATCGTCATCCCTGCGTATCGGCAGATGAACGGGCTACACTGGCGGCACGGACATGCCGCTGTAGCCCGCCTGCTCGGCGCTGAACCTTGCTGACCCCACACCTGGCAGAACCCCATGAACATTCTCGTCGTCGAAGATGAACCCAAGGCCGGTAATTACCTGCTCAACGGCTTGCAGGAACTCGGTTACACCGTGAGCCTGGCCCGCGATGGCGTCGATGGCTTGCACCTGGCGCTGGAGCACGATTTCGATGTGATCGTGCTGGACGTGATGATGCCGAAAATGGACGGCTGGGAAGTCCTGCGCCGCCTGCGCAAG
This sequence comes from Pseudomonas sp. NFX98, assembly GCF_047784845.1. Lineage (NCBI taxonomy): Bacteria > Pseudomonadati > Pseudomonadota > Gammaproteobacteria > Pseudomonadales > Pseudomonadaceae > Pseudomonas > Pseudomonas sp. NFX98. Next base: position 442,022 of record NZ_JBLNNF010000002.1, read on the forward strand.
GAAGCCGACACACCGGTGCTGTTCCTCACCGCCCGCGATGACATCGCCGACCGCATCAAGGGCCTGGAACTGGGCGCCGACGATTACCTGATCAAGCCGTTTTCCTTTGCCGAACTGGTCGCCCGCCTGCGCACCCTGACCCGCCGCGGTCCCACCCGTGAAGAAGAACAGTTGCAGATCGAAAACCTGCAAATCGACGTGCTCAAGCGCCGCGTCACCCGCGCCGGCACGCGCATTACCCTGACCAACAAGGAATTCGCCCTGCTGCACCTGTTCGCCACGCATCAGGGTGAAGTGCTGTCGCGCTCGATGATCGCCTCGCGGGTCTGGGACATGAACTTCGACAGTGACACCAACGTGGTGGATGTAGCGGTTCGCCGGTTGCGGCTGAAGATCGACGACCCGTTCCAGCTCAAGTTGATCCACAGCGTGCGTGGTATCGGCTACCGCTTCGATACGCAGCCATGAACCGCCTGTCGCGTCTGCGCCATTCCCTGACGCTGCATCTGGCGCTGGTGTTTGCGTTTCTCGCGTTTGTTTCACTGACCGCATTGGGCGTGGCGTTGTACCACGACCTGGAGCACGAATTGATCCGTCGCGACGATGCCGCCCTGATCACCCGCATCGATCAACTGCGCACGTTCCTCAACGACAGCAACACCCTGGAGCTTATCCGCACCAAACCGGCGCTGTTCCAGAACATGCTGGGCAACCGCGAGGCCCTTCTGACCATAGGCGCGCCCGGCCAAACACCGTTGCTGGTGGTCAATCCGGGCAACCTGAGCATGCCAACGCTGGCGCCGATGCCTCTCAATCACCCGCTGAGCCTTGGCGACGTGCATCACTTGCCCAGCATCAACGGCGTGCCTTTTTCGGCACTGGCGGCGACCATCGACTCCGGCGACCAGGGCACCCTGGAAGTGGTCACCGCGCGCCTGATGACCGAGCGCACGGCGGTGCTCGCCAACTATCGGCTCAACGTCTATCTGTTCGCCAGCGTGGCGGCGATTCTGCTGGCACTGTCCGGCTACGTGCTGGTGCAGCGCGGTCTGCTGCCGGTGCGGCGCGTGGCCCAACATGCCCAAGGCATCGGCGTGGGCAACCTCGGTGAGCGCCTCAACAGCCAGGGTGCACCGCTGGAACTGCTGCCGATGATCGACGCCTTCAATGCCATGCTCGATCGCCTCGGCAGAGGCTTCGTGCAACTGGGACAAGTGTCGACCGACATGGCCCATGAGCTGCGCACGCCGATCAATAATCTGCTCGGCGAAACCCAGGTCGCCTTGCAGCAGAACCGCAGCATCGAGGCCTATCAACAGTTGCTCGCGTCCAATGTCGAGGAACTCGAACGCCTGGCGCGCATGCTCGACAACATGCTGTTCCTCGCGCGCACCGACCCGGCCAGCGCCCTGCGTCAACGCCAGGAGCTGGACGCCGCCGACGAGATGGAACGCATGGCCGACTATTTCGAAGGGCTCGCGGCGGATGTCGGAATCCGCATCGATGCCCGGGGCAGCGGCGTGATCTGGGCCGAACCGATGCTGCTGCGCCGCGCCCTGGCCAACCTGTGCGCCAATGCGATCAAGTACGGCGCGCCTGACTCGGCGCTGCACATCCACGCCGCACCGCAGGCCGACGGCATCCACCTGCAAGTGCGCAACCACGGCCAGACCATTCCTGCCGAGCACCTGCCCAGGCTGTTCGAACGCTTCTACCGGGTCGACGAATCCCGCGAACGCTCGGCGCAATCCAACGGCCTGGGCCTGTCGATAGTGGCGACGATCATGCAGTTGCACAACGGCGCGTACAGCGTCAGCAGCGCTGATGGCGTTACCTGTTTTGAGCTGGTTTTCCCGGCGCGGCGGCCAGGTGAATAACGCCTGAAAAGTCAAAAGATCGCAGCCTGCGGCAGCACCTACATTGGAATGCGATCTCCTGTAGGAGCTGCCGCAGGCTGCGATCTTTTGCTCTTGCTGTAGCGCATCCGATCAAAAAAGCCTCGATAACGTGAGTCATGACCTAACCTCATAGGCTGAGTGACAAACAACCAGTCGAGCGCTCCTATGCGTAATGCATTGAAGTTAATGATGGTCATGGCGTTGCTGCTGTTCGCGTCGAGCGCCGCGATGCTCGCGGCGGCGCCCGTACCAGACGCTCCGGCCGACAGCCTCACGAGAGCCCCCGCCAGCGTTTCCGAAGGCGATCTGGATGCGCTGCTCAACCAGCTCGGCAACCTGAAACAGCAGGTGTCCCTGGTCAGCAACTACAGCCAGCTCGAAGGCCCGCAGGATCTGGTCCAGGCACTGATCCGGGAAGTTGATCGGCTGACGGCACTGCTGTTGCCCGAACAGGCTCAATTGCAGGCGCAACTGGGTGTGTTGGGGCCAACCCCGCTGGCAGAGGCCGCGTCGGAAAAATCCGAAATCGCCAATCAGAGAACGGCCCTGACCGAGCAGAAAAACCGCATCGACTCCCGGCTCAAAACCCTGGCGACCCTCAAAACCAGCGCCGCCGAACTGCTGCTCCAGATCGCCGCCATCCGCCGCAGCCTGCTGGAAACCGAAGTGACCCAGCAAACCCGGAGCGTGCTCAATCCCTGGTTCTGGGCCCCCCTGTTCAATCCGCCGCAGGAAGACCGGCAAAAATTCAGCGCATTCATCCAGCAGATCGGCACCACGCTAGGCGCCACCTGGCAACCCGGCGAACGCCTGCTGACCAGCCTGTTGCTCGCCGTGGCCCTGGTTTTCTGGATCTTCGGTCGCAGGGTGGCCGAACGCGGGCTGACCTGGTTGTGCGTTCATCGAATGCCTGAAGGTCGCCTGCGGCGCAGTGCCCTGGCGCTGGCCTCGGTCGTGGCCACGATCCTGTCTGCCTGGATTGCCCTGCAGTTGCTGTTCTTTACCGTTACCCGAGAACTGCCCCTGACGCCGCAACTGCTGGGGTTTTCCCAAGACTTCGAAAAGATCGTTTATACCTGTGTGCTGATCACCGGTCTGAGCCGCGCGCTGCTGTCCACGCAACACCCTTCGTGGCGACTGCCGGCCTTTGCCGACCCACTCGCCCTGGCCATCAAACCCTACCCGGTACGGTTGTCCTTTGCGCTGCTGGTGTTGGTATCGCTGGCACAAATGACCAATGCCACCGGCATGAGCTCGCAGATGGTGATCTCTGTCCGGGGACTGGTTGCACTGATTGTCTCGTCATTGATCGCGTTGCTGCTGTTGCGCGTCAGCAAAACCCGCCGAGCCATGGTCATTGCCGGCGTCGCCCCGGAAGCGGGTCGGACGCTGGCCGGAGTGATTTATTCGTTCGCCAGCATAGCGATTGTGGTTTCGCTCGTTGCCTTGCTTATCGGCTATGTGTCGCTGTCGCGCTTCATCACTTACGAGCTGGTGTGGTTCTTCATCATTTTTGCCGGCTTCTACTTGTTGATCCAGATCGTGAAGGACGGTTGCGAATTCCTGTTTTCGCCCCGCTATTCCACGGGCAAGGCCCTCAAGCAATTACTGGGCATTGGTGACACGCGCCTGGAGCAGATTTCGATCCTGCTGTCCGGTTTCGGCCGCGCCATGCTGTTGCTGTTGGCGCTGATCACGCTGGTGGTGGGTGGGGTCGGGTCGACGCTCGGCCAACTGGCCACCAACATCCTCGCCATCCTCGGGGGCGACGGCCTGCGCAAACTGAACATCGTCCCGGCCAACCTGTTGCAAGCCTTGCTCGCGCTGATCATCGGCATCTACCTGATCCGCTCATTGCGCCGCTGGCTGGACAATGAATTCCTGCCGAAAACCGAAATGGACCCCGGCATGTGCGCCTCGCTCAGCACCTTGTTCTCCAACATCGGCTACGCCTTGGTGATTCTGCTGATGCTGTCGTCGCTGGGGGTCAAGTGGACGAATCTGGCCTGGATCGTCAGCGCCTTGTCGGTGGGGATCGGCTTCGGTTTGCAGGAAATCGTCAAGAACTTCGTCTCCGGCATCATCCTGTTGACCGAACGCCCGGTGAAGGTTGGCGACCTGATCAGCATCAGCGGGGTCGAGGGTGACATCCGCCGGATCAACGTGCGGGCCACGGAAATACAACTGGCCGACCGCTCGATCGTGATCGTGCCCAACTCGCAGTTGATCTCGCAGAACCTGCGCAACGTCACCCTCGGCGGCAGCGCCCAAGGGGTGGCGACACTCGAACTGATGTTCCCGCTGGACATCGACCCCGAGCAAGTGCGCAACCTGCTGTACAACACCTACATCGAGCACGAAACCATTCTGGACAAACCGGCACCGATGGTGCGTTTCAGCCAGCTCAAGCCTGAAGGCATTACCCTGACCATCACCGGTTATGTCAGCAGCCCGCGCATGGTCACCGCGATCAAGAGCGAGCTGCTGTTCGAAATTCTCAAGCGGCTGAGCGCCGCCGGGATAGAACTGGCGAAACCGCCTGCGGCGTGACGCCAATCCTGTAGGAGCTGTCGAGTGCAACGAGGCTGCGATCTTTTGATCTGGTTTCGAAAAACCAAAATCAAAAGATCGCAGCCTTCGGCAGCTCCTACAAGTCGAACATCAATGCGCGATGCACACCGACTTGAGCTCGGTGTAAGCCTCGATCACCGCGCGGCCGAACTCGCGGCCCATGCCCGACTGCTTGACGCCACCGAATGGCATCGCCGGGTCGAGCAGCACGTGGGCGTTGACCCAAACCGTACCGGCCTCGATGCGCGGCACCAGGTTCATCGCTTTGCCCAGATCGTTGGTCCACAGGCTGGCGGCCAGACCGTAGCGGTTGTCGTTGGCCAGTTCGATGACGGCATCTTCATCGTCGAACGGCATCACGCCCAGCACCGGACCGAACACTTCTTCGCGGGCCACGGCCATGCTGTGGTCGATATCGGCCAGGATGGTCGGCTGCACGAAGAAGCCATCGCCTTCCAGCAACTCGCCACCGGTCACGACCCGAGCGCCTTCCTGACGGGCCAGTTCAATGTGCTTGAGCACGCTTTGTTGCTGCTTGCGCGACACCAGCGGGTTGATCGCTGCGTCGCAGTTCATGCCGTCGCCAATCGGCATGGCCGAGACTGCCGCGGCGAGCGCTTCGACGAATTTGTCGTGAATCGAACGATGCACATAGAAACGCGAGGCCGCCGCACACACCTGACCGTTGTTCAGCAGGCCGCCTAGGATCGCGCCCTGCACGGCTTTTTCGATATCGGCATCGGCGAGCACGATCATCGGGTTCTTGCCGCCCAGTTCCAGAGAGAAGCGCGTCATGTTTTCCATGCACGCCACACCGATGCTTTTGCCCACGGCGGTGGAGCCAGTGAACGACACTTTGCTCACCAGCGGATGCGAAGTCAGCACGCCACCGACCGAAGCACCGCCGCCGGTCACGACGTTGAACACGCCTGCGGGAATCCCGGCTTCGAGCGCCAGTTCAGCCAGACGCATGGCGGTCAGCGGGGTTTCCATGGCTGGTTTGATGATGACGGTGCAACCGGTGGCCAGCGCCGGCATCAGTTTCCAGGCAGCGATCAGCAGTGGGAAGTTCCACGGCACGATGCCAACGACTACACCCACCGGCTCACGCTTGGTGAACGCAGTGAATTTGGCACCTGGCGGCAGCGGGATCGACACATCGAAGGTCTGGCCTTCGATCTTGGTTGCCCATCCGGACATGTAGCGCATGAACTCCACGGTGGCGTTCAAATCCAGGGCGCGAGCCATGTTGATCGACTTACCCTGGCTCAGGGTTTCCAGTTGCGCCAGCTCTTCGGCGTGTTCTTCTACCAGACGGGTGAAGTTCAGCAGGATGCGCTCGCGATCAGCCGGGCGCAGCGCAGACCACACACCGGACTTGAACGCTTTGTGCGACGACTGCACGGCGCGCTCGACGATTTCCAGCGGCGCGTCCAGGGTTTCGCACAGGGTTTGCCCGGTGGCCGGGTTGACCACGGCAATGCTCTCGCCTTCGGCAAACACCCACTGCCCATCAATGAAGCAGCCGTGACGACGATCCAGGAATGCAGCGACCTGCGGCAGAATTTCAACGTTGCTCATAAATCACCTTTCATGCAGATGAGTTGTTCAGTCGGTGATCCGGCTGATTACTTTTGTTCTTTGAGGAAGCACACGACCGCTTGGCGATCATCTGCCGAGGCCATGCCCATGTAGGGCATGTAGGTGCCAGGCACATAGGCCTGGGGTTGGGTGATGAGTTGTTCGATGTTCTCGGCTTGCCAGTCGATGTTCTTGTTGCGCATGGCTTGCGAGTAGTTGAAGCCTTCCAGCGAGCCGGACTTGCGCCCGACCACACCCGCCAGGTTTGGCCCCATCATGCCGGCCGTGCCTTTGCTCACGGCATGGCAAACCCCGCATTCATTGGCGAAGACTTCGGCGCCACGGCTTTTGACCGGTGCGCAATCGGCCGCCAGTGCGGCCTGGGCCAGGGTGAAAGACAACAAACCAATGAGGGGCAAACGCAGGGCGGTGAACATAAGAAACGACCTTGAAAATCCACGCGTTCGCCAGCAGACGAACGCCAACACTGAAGATGCCGGCACCACGGTGCTTCGGCAGGTTGAGCGGGATTGTCGGTGGTCATTGGCTTGCAGGTTTTGCCCTGCGTGCCAGTTGTGTTGGCGCTTCTGCCAAACCGACCAATCTGGCACGCACGACCAACTAATTGGCAAACAGGCAAAAGGCTGGAAAAAAGCCGCGACTTAGTATCCGGGCAGATCGCAAACCTGCGCTCAAGAACAAGAACGGATGCCACACCATGCTCAAGTCCCCCTTGCTTCGCCTTTCGACTCTCGCGCTGATGATCAGCGCTGGCCAGGCCGGAGCCTACGAACTCTACGCCGATGACGACAGTCACCTGAACGCCACGCTGGAAGCGGTTTTCGGCGTGTTCCACAGCCAGGAAAACTATGCTCTGTCGGGTCGTCTCGACGAAGGTTCGTCGTCGTGGCGCGAGGGCTACATCAAGTACGGCCTGAGTTTCGACCAAGGCCTGGGCGGTGTCGGCACCGCTTACGGCGCGGCGAACATGCTCAGCTCCGGCACCTGGGGCGACGGCGATGCCGCAGGTTTCAGCGATGGTTCGGAACGCACCACCAAGTTCGAAGACGCCTACCTCGGCTGGCGCTCGGCTGACCTGTTCCCGGTCCTGGGTGCCGATGGCATCGACCTGTCGTTCGGTCGCCAGAACATTGTGGTCGGCGACGGCTTCCTGATTGACGGCGACGCTTTGAACATGGGTAAAGGCCTGGCCGACGGCGAGTTCAACCGTGGCGGCGCCTACTGGCTGGCCGCGCGCAAGGCCTTCGACGAAACGGCAGTGCTGCGGATCGGCGGCAAGGAAGGCTGGCGCAGCGACCTGATGTGGCTCAAATCCAACAACCGCGCCCAGGCCATGACCGAAATGTACGTCGGCACCCTGGAGCACGTGTCCGAAGCCGGCACCGTCGGCTTGACCTACGTCGACACCAAAGACATCGACGAGCAGTACGCCTCCCCCGCGCAACTCGAACGCGACGGCATGAAAACCTACAGCCTGCGCGCGACCGGCAACGCCGGGGTCAAGGACCTGTTCCTCTCCGGCGAATACGCCAAGCAGGACAAACCGCACACCGCTACCGAAGACGCCTGGTATCTGGAAGCTGGCTGGACCTTTTCCGACGCACCGTGGACGCCGTATGCCGGCTACCGCTACAGCCGTTTCTCGGAAGGCTACGACACCCTGTTCTACGGTTTCAGCCGTGGCTTCGGCACCTGGTTCCAGGGTGAAGTGGCGGGCAACTACGCCGGCCCGTTCAACAGCAACTCGCGCATCCAGCAACTCAAGTTCACTGTCTCGCCGCTGGAGAACCTGACCGTCGGCGCGATGTACTTCAACTTCGACACCATCGACCGCGACCTGGGCAACACCGACGGCCACGAAATCGACCTGTACGCCGAATGGCACCTCAACGACCACATCACGGTCATGCCGCTGGTGGGTCTGTTCCAGCCGGACAAGAGCGCTGATCAGGGCGGTACGCAGCTGGGCAACAACGACAAGAACCTCTACAGCCAGCTGATTTTCGCCACCACTTTCTAAACTCGCCGGCGGTCACACACGCCCTGTAGGAGCTGCCGCAGGCTGCGATCTTTTGACCCTGTTTTTAAAAGTCAAAATATCGCATCCAGCGGCAGCTCCTACAAGGTCGTGACGGCAGCGCCATTGTTCTCCAAGGAAAAAGGTATTTCCAATGCAGAAAAGTTTCCTCACGATCCAGAGCAAGATCGCCCTGCTCGCCGGCCTCTGCCTGTTGTTGGTGGTCGGTTTGCTGATGGGGTTGTCGCTCTACCAGACGCACAAAAGCAGCCAGCAAGTGGCCGAGGCCAGCGGTGAAATGCTCGCCGACGCCGCCAAGGAACACATGCAGGCGCTGGGCAAAGTGCAGGCCATGCAGGTGCAACGCACCTTCATGCAAACCCACGAATTCGGCCAGGGGTTGTCGCGGTATCTGCTGTACCTCAGGCAACTTCAACATCAGGGCAATCTGACCCGCCAACAACTGCGCCAGGAGCTGAGTACCCAGCTTCACCAGGCCCTGATCGACAAGCCCGACCTGCTCGGGCTTTACGTCATTTTTGAACCCGATGCCCTGGACGGCGCCGACGCTGGTTTCGTCGACAAAGCGGATCTGGGCAGCAACGAAACCGGTCGTTTCTCCCTGTACTGGGTGCAGAGCAAACCCGGCGAACTGCAAGCGGTGATCGGCGACGAAGGCCTGCTGGCCAACACCGAGCCCGGCCCGAGCGGCGCACCGTACAACGCCTTCTACACCTGCGCCCGCGACACCCGTCAGGCCTGTGTGCTGGAGCCCTATTTCGACGAGGCCTCCGGCAGTCGAAAACTGGTGACCAGCGTCGCCTTCCCGCTGATGGAAAACGGCAAGGTCATCGCCGTGGTCGGCCTCGACATCAACCTCGCCGCATTGCAAAAGAACAGCGAAGCCAGTGCGCTTGAACTGTTCGACGGTCACGGTCAGATCAGCATCGTCAGCCCCCGTGGCGTGATCTCCGCCGACAGTCAGAATGTCAGCCGCCTCGGCCAACCGATGGACAATACCGAGGTGATGGACGTCTTGCGTCAGGGCCAGCCAAAGGTGTTTGTCGACCCGCAACAGATCAAGGTCCTCGAACCACTGCCGCCGATTGCCGGCGCCGCGCCGTGGGGAGTGTTGGTGGGCGTGCCGCAAGACGTGTTGCTGGCGCCGGTCGCGACGCTGCAAAAGGAACTCGACGCCCAAGGCGTGCAGAGCACGGCGCTGGAACTGCTGCTCGGTGGCGGCTCGGCACTGCTCGGCCTGCTATTGATCTGGTACACCGCGCAACGCATCACCCGGCCGCTGCAAGTGCTGACGCGGGTCATGGAAGACATTTCCCTGGGCGAAGGCGACCTGACCCGACGCCTGCAGGTGCAATCGCGGGATGAGATCGGCCAACTGGCGACGGCGTTCAACCGCTTCGTCGAGCGCATTCACCATTCGATGCGCGAGGTGTCGTCAGCGGCCCTCGGCGTCAACGAAGGCGCCCGCCGCGTGCTGGACGCGTCCAACTCGTCGCTGAGCAATTTCGACGATCAATCCAGCCGCACCAACAGCGTGGCCGCCGCGATCAATCAATTGGGCGCCGCTGCCCAGGAAATCGCCAACAACGCCTCCGACGCTTCGCATCAGGCGTCCAGCGCCCGGCAACAAGCCGAAGACGGTCGCCAGGTGGTGCAACGCACGATCGAGGTGATGAACGAGTTGTCGGGCAAGATCAGTGCGTCGTGCACCAACATCGAAGTGCTCAACGACAAGACCGTGAACATCGGGCAGATCCTCGAAGTGATCAAGGGCATCTCCCAGCAGACCAACCTGCTGGCGCTCAACGCCGCGATCGAAGCGGCCCGCGCCGGTGAAGCGGGACGTGGTTTTGCCGTGGTGGCGGACGAAGTGCGCAGCCTCGCCGGACGCACCCAGGCCTCGGCATTGGAGATCCAGCAGATGATCGAAGAGCTGCAAGTCGGCGCCCGCGACTCGGTCATCACCATGACCGAAAGCCAGCAACACAGCGAAGAAAGCGTCACCATCGCCAACCTCGCCGGCACCCGCCTGGGCAGCGTCACCCAACGCATCGGCGAGATCGACAACGTCAACCAGTCCGTCGCCGCCGCCACCGAAGAACAGACTGCCGTGGTCGAAGCGCTGAACGTCGACATCACCCAGATCAACACGCTGAACCAGCAAGGCGTGGAAAACCTGCAAGCGACATTGCGCGCGTGTACCGAGCTGGAGCAACAGGCGGCAAGGTTGAATCAGTTGGTGGGGAGTTTTCGCATCTGAATTTGATGGTGTCTGACCGGCCACCATCGCGGGCAAGCCCGCTCCCACAGTGATTTGTGATGAATGCAATTTTTGCAGTCACCGCAGAAACCTGTGGGAGCGGGCTTGCCCGCGATGAGGCCGACACTGGCAACACCAATGCCCGTTAAACAGCGGGAAGATCCATTTTGTAACCCGCTCCCGGCGTGCCCTCATGCAGCGCCGCCTGGATTTTTGAGTACAAGGTATTTGCCTCGGCTGTGGTGATTGACCGCGAACAATCACGCAGTACAACGCGCAGCAGAACATTCTCCTGCCCCGGTAACATCCCCAGTCGATCAATGGCCTGCGATGGCAGATCAGAGATTTTCCACCGTCCCCTTACCTGCATCTCTTCGATCCAGTCAGAACAATCGCCAGCAGCCTGCAGCATTTTTTCGGTCAATACTTCTTCGCTTTGTCCCGGCGTTACAGCTAACGAAATGTCACGGGCAATCGAAGGCAGACGTGAGACAGCGTTCCAAGGATTCAAATCCTGCATTTGCGCCCTCACTCGTTCGTTCTGGTCACGCAACAAGCGAATATCCGGGATGCCTTTGCGCAGCATGGTCAGGCGATCCAGGCCCATTCCCAAGGCCAGTCCTCCATGAAGCGAAGGATCGATTTCCAGCCGTTCCAACAAGGATTTGGCAATTCGACCGCACTCCAGGACCTCCACCGGGACACCATCATTCAGCACATTCACTTCGATCCCGCCCTCGGTGTAGTGGTGGGGGCTGTCGCTGTAGATCCAGGCTTTGTCAGGCACGGCAGATTTGAGAATATCGCTTACCAGGCGCAACAAGTGTTCAGGGGTCGCCAACTCGGGATCACCCAGAACCCAAATGTCCATCTGATGCGGCTCCGCACAATGCCAACGGTCACGGCTATCGCGACGGAAAGTGATGCCGGGCGCGGCTAGCAATATTGTCTGACCTGGCTGTCGTATTTTGGCCGCTCGCTGAAGCGCTACCGGAATTTGGCTAGTGGTTTGCGTGCGCAGCAGAGAGCACGCGTCAACCCACCGGGTATGCGCACTTCCAAGGGTGATTTCAGATGGGTCATAACCAAGCAAACCGTAGTTTTCTTCCGCCGAGACAATTCTCGCTCCTGTCTGCACTTGCGCTTTTGGCCAACCCTGATTAGCCAATCCTTGAAGGATTTCATTCAGCAATAACCGGACGGCGTGATCGGGTGTGGCAGGTTCTGTTAAGTCAGCCAGCAACAAGGCTTTTTGTATGGACATTTCCGTCAGATATTTCTTCGATTCCTGCACTGAAAAGCTCCTTATTAACCGTTGGAGTTTGAGATCCCCTAAAAACCGACCCCATCAATCAAACTAACGATTTCGGCTCTACAGCTACAACCAAAATGCGGCGAAACACTCAGTTTTCAGAAGTGGACTACAGCTGCGAACTACACAAATAACTCACAACGCCGTATACGAGCTTTCCAAAGCATTATTAAGTCTAAAAAGTTCAAAATTAATCATTTAATACATCAAGAAAATCTGTATTAATTATTCCGCCCCTGCAAATCAACGGGGTAGCACAAACCAACAAAATGAAAAAGGATGATCAAATGACTAACAAAATCACGTCTAAAGAAAAACTCAACCGCATCGCTTCTGGTCCGGAGAACTTTGGTTGGGCTCCGTTAGCCTGGGCTCACATTGAAGGATAAATGATGCCAATGGGCGCCAAGAGAAATCTTGCCGCCCATCGATTAAACAAGGAGGTATTCATGTCAACATCAACAATGATAAAAACGCTCTTCGGCACAGAGGAACCTTCGATAATCGCTGACTCTGAAGTATTCCTACAGGAATGCTCAAAGCTTGGATTCAAGACAGCCAACATTTCCGATATTGCTGCTCTTCCAAAAAACAGCATCGTTTTTTCTTTCACCAATGACGCAGCAAAACGGGTATTTGAGATAGCGAAAAACACTGAAAACAAGAAAATCGTTTTTTGTGCCGTGCAAGTATTCGACCCCACTCTGGATAGCGCACTTTATAGCCTGAACCTCCTATTGAGGAGTGACTTTGAGCGGGCTTTAATTGCACAGAGACGGGTGCTGAACATGCTGAACTCACACGACTCTTTTGCGTTGACGGGAAATGACGCCGACGCACAGGTAACGATTTTTTCTCACGCACAGCCCTACGCGTTGATTGCAGAAGATATTGAAATCGATTTTATTCAGTCTGTAGCAGAATTTTTCGAAGTTCATTACGCCCACATGAACTCACAAAATCCAAGTCCATTCTGTTTTCATGGAACCATGAAGATAGCCGGCATACTTACAGTTCTCAGAAAACCAAATTCAAAATTACCTGACGGGCTAAAAAACTCTCTAAAGTGGTTGAGCGATCTGATATCCGAGAAAGGAGCCGTGCTATCCGTTAAAAACAACACCGTTACCTCACTAAAAATAAACGATGACGAGCATGTGAAATTGCTTGATCTAGCCGCGGGCCGTCGAGGACTCAAACTGACTGAATTTGCCATTGGAGTAAACGACAGCATCGCCACGAGCATCAACTACAAAACCAACTCTCAATTAAACGAGGGCATCAGTGGAGTTCACTTGGCTATTGGGGATGGCTCTTCTGGCTATCACATAGACTTCCTCAGCCCATCGGTAAACGTTGCTCCCACATATCAATAGCTACCAAAACCAACAAGCTTCCCCTGAAAGTGCGGGCATACCCGTAAAGACGCCAATATATTCAACATTAATGGTGACCGAGACCCCGCCATCGCGAGCAAGCTCGCTCCTACATTGGATTTTCGTCGTACATAGATTTTGTGCTCACTGAAGATCCCGTGTAGGAGTGAGCCCGCTCGCGATGAGGCCGGCATATCCAACATCACTATCGACTGACAACCCGCCATCGCAAGCAGGCTGGCTGGCTGGCTGGCTGGCTCCCACAGGGTTCGTGTCGAATCTGGCACCCACAACCAACCACATGGCATGCACGCAAACATGCCGCGCGGCACCCCCGGCGTAGTATCGAGACTGCCCCATCCAGTGGGCGCGAAGCAACGCTGAACCCCCTTCATTTCTCACTAAAACAATAAATCGGCCTTCGGGTCGCGGGAGACTTCTGTGCTCAAGAAAAGTGCGTTGGGCTGGCCAAAGATCGCCGGCCTTGGAATTGCGTTGGTGGTGGCCGGGCAGTTTTCCGGCTGGAACTTCGGGCTGGCGGCCGGGGGCTGGTTGAACATGTTGATCGCCACGTTGTTGATGGCGCTGCTCTGTGGCGGGCTGGCGTTGTGTGTGGCGGAACTGTCCACGGCGTTGCCAAGCGCTGGCGGTGTGTTCGTCTATGCGCAAAGTGCCTTCGGGCCGTTCGTGGGTTATCTGGTTGGCGTGGCTTGCGCGTTGGCCCTGACCATTGGCACCGGCGCGGCAGCGACGTTCATTTGTGCCTACACCGAGTCGATTTTCGGCATCGGTGGCTGGCCGGTGAAGATCGCCCTGTTCGTGGTGATCATCGGCATTCACCTGCGCGGTGTCGGTGAAGCCATGGGGCTGACGTTCATTGCCGGTGTGATCGCTGTCGTCGCCCTGCTGACCTTCGGCGTGGCCATGGCGCCGCATGTCGAACTGGCCAACCTGCTGGCGTTGCCAGCCAATGTCACAACCCCGGTCAGCCTCGGCGGCATCTTCGCCTGCGTGCCGTTCGCCATCTGGCTGTTCATCACCGTCGAGCAAACCGGCTCGGCGGCGGAAGAGGCGGAAAACCCCGGTCGCACCATGCCACGCGGCATTCTCGCGGCCATCGGCACGTTGCTGGTGACTGCTTTGGTGGTGCTGGTGTGCGCGCCGGGTGCTGGCGGTGTCGAGTTGGTGGGCTCGGCGGGCGACCCGCTGTACGCGGCGATGTCCAGCAACAGCGCGTTCGGCGAAGGCTCATGGCTGGCCAAGGTGATTGGCTGCGGTGGCGTGTTTGGTCTGATCGCGACCTTCTTTTCGCTGGTCTACGCAGCATCACGGCAACTGTTCGCCATGGCCCGCGACGGCTTGTTCCCGCAATGGCTGGGCAAGACCGGCAAGCGCGGCACGCCGTACCCGGCACTCCTGCTGATCGGCGCCATCGGCCTGCCGCTTTCCGAAGTCGACCCAGCCACGGTGATGCTCGCGGTCGTGCTGCTGCTCAACGTTTGCTACCTGTTCATTTTCGGTGCTTACCTGCGCATCAAAAACAGCCAGCCGGACTTGCCTCGGCCGTTCACCCTGATCGGCGGAAAACTGGTGGCATGGCTCGGCCTGGCCCTGACCCTGGTGGTGATCGCCGCCTGCTTCCAGCTCGACATGCTGATGCTGATCGCCCTCGCTGTGACCTTCACCCTGTGCATTTTCAATTACCTGCTGCGCACTCGCCGCAGCGTTATCGAGGTTCCAGACCATGCCTGAAGACACTCTCCTGCAACGCCGTCACCGCGTACTCGGCAGCGCCTCGCCGCTGTTCTACGACAAACCCTTGCACCTGGTACGCGGCGAAGGCGTCTGGCTGTTCGATGTCGACGGTCGCCGCTACCTCGACGTCTACAACAACGTACCTTGCGTCGGTCACTGCAACCCGCACGTAACCGAGGCGATGCACCGTCAGGCCACCACGCTGAACATCCACACCCGCTACCTCGATGAGCAAGTGGTGCGTTACGCCGAACGTCTGACCGCCACCTTCGCAGAGCCGCTGGACACAGCGATGTTCACCTGCACCGGCAGCGAGGCCAATGAACTGGCGCTGCGTCTGGCGCGTTTCGCCAGCGGCGGCACCGGCATCATCGTCAGCGACTACAACTACCACGGCAACTCGGCGTCGCTGGCCGAAGTCACCACTGCCCTGCCCTCGCCGGAACCCTTCGCCGCCCACGCCCGTGCGGTGCCGATTCCGTGCCTGTACCACGCGGCGGCCGGCACCACTGAAGCGCAACTGGCCGAGGAATATGCGGCCAACATCGCGGCGGCAATTGCCTCGATGCAGGCCCAAGGGATTCGCCCGGCAGCGTTGCTGATCGACACCCTGTTCGCCAACGAAGGCCTGCCACGGGTGCCGGCCAGTTTCGTCAACAAGGCCGCCGCGTTGATCCGCGCGGCGGGCGGTTTGTTCATCGCTGACGAAGTGCAGTCCGGTTTCGGTCGCACCGGCGATCACCTGTGGGGCCATCAGGCCCACGGCGTGGTGCCGGACATCGTGACCCTCGGCAAACCGATGGGTAACGGCTATCCACTGGCCGGGTTGATCACCCACAAGGCCTTGGTCGAATCGTTTGGCCGTCACGCCATGTACTTCAACACCTTCGGTGGTTCGCCCGTGGCGGCGGCAGTCGGCATGGCGGTACTGGATGTGATTGAAGATCAGCAACTACTGCGCAATGCGCAAAGCGTCGGCGCCTATGTACAGCAACGGCTGCAAGTGCTGGCCGGCAAACACTCGATCATCGGCGACGTGCGCGGCAAAGGCCTGTTCTTCGCCATGGAACTGGTACGCGACCACGCCAGCAAGGAGCCGGCCGGACTTGAGGCGCGCAAGGTGGTGAACGACATGCGCGACAACGGTGTGCTGATCAGCAAGATCGGCGCCGGCGACAACATTCTCAAGTTGCGCCCGCCGCTGGTGTTCGGCCGCGATCACGCCGACCTGTTTGTTGACACGCTGGATCACGCGCTCAGCGCGATTTGAGGCCTTGCCATGACTGATTTCCATGCTTTGAACCACGAACAACAAGTCGCCCGGCTGCACGATCTGGCGCGCCATGCCCTGCAACATTGGGACGGCGAGTTCGCCGACATTCAATTGGTGAAATTCCGCGAAAACGCGGTGTTCTCCGCCCGTCGCCATGACGGTCAGCGGGTAGCCCTGCGCATTCATCGCAACGGCTATCACTGCGAGGCCGCGCTACGCTCCGAGCTGCAATGGATGGAAGCGCTGGCGGGTGCCGGTATCACCGTGCCGCAGATCATCCGTGCGCAGAATCAAAGTCATTTGATCGAAGTCACCCACCAGGACATCGGCGAGCCGCGTCATATCGACATGCTCGCCTGGCTACCCGGCGCCACCGCTGGCACCTCCGAGGCTGGCGTGCAGGCCGATACCGAAATCGATTTCCTGTTCAACGAAGCCGGTGCAATTGCTGCGCGCATTCACCTGCATTCGGCGGATTGGCAGCAGCCGGACGAATTTGTCCGACATGCTTGGGACGAGGAAGGCTTGATTGGCGCCAACCCGTTCTGGGGGCGTTTCTGGGAGCTTGCGCAGCTCAGCGATGAGCAGCGGGATTTGTTGCAACAGGCCCGGCGCACGGCGCGCACGGACCTGCGCCAGTACGGTCGGCACTTGGGCAACTTCGGCATGATTCACGCTGACCTTGTGCCGGAGAACCTGCTGGTCGAAGGGCCGCAACTGCGTTTGATCGACTTCGACGACGCCGGGTTTGGCTGGCACATGTTCGAACTGGCGACGGCGCTGTATTTCTGTCTGGATGATCCGCGATACGAGCAGATCAAGGCGGCGCTGCTCGACGGTTACAACGCGGTCAAGCCACTGACCGAGGCGGATCGCAAGACCCTGGCGTTGTTCCTGATGCTGCGCGGCACCACGTACCTGGGCTGGATTCACACCCGCCAGGGCACGCCGACGGCGATTGAGATGGCGCCGATGTTGATTGAACGGGCTTGCTTGTTGGCTCGGGAGTATTTGCAGGTCTGATAGACCGCCATCGCGGGCAAGCCTTGCTCCTACAGGATCTTCTGCGTACACAAACTCTGTGTTTGCAGGAGATCCTGTAGGAGCAAGGCTTGCCCGCGATGAACGATAACGCGGTCTCAATCAAGCCGCGCTGGCATGCTCAACACGATGAAACAACCGGTTGAAATACACCAGGCTGTCACGCGGTTCGCGCACGCCGACCTTCGTCAGTTCCACGAACATCACCGAATGCGAACCCACTTCCTTGCACTCGCTGATACGTCCTTCCAGTTGCACCAGAGCGTCGCGCAGCACCGGCACATCGGCCGCGCCGTCGTCCCACAAGTCCCAGGCGAAACGCTCATCCATCGGCACCTTGGTCATGCCGGCGAAGTGTCGGGCCAGTTCTTCCTGTTCGCCACACAGCACGTTGACGCACAGGTGGCCATTGGTACGGAACACATCGTGGGTGGCGCTGTTGCGGTTGACGCAGACCAGCACGGTGGGCGGCGAGTCGGTCACCGAGCACACAGCGCTGGCGGTGATACCGCAACGACCGCCGGGGCCGTTGGTGGTGATGATGTTCACCGCAGCAGGCAGTTGCGCCATGGCGTTGCGAAAGTCGATTTGCTGCTGGCTCAGGTCGGCCATGTCGATGCCCCTTCCTTCAGGAGGACCGCGTCGTAAAGCGGCCCGTAGGTGATGGAACAAGACTAAGGCTGCGAGCGCGGCGCAACCATTCTGACGATCCCCATGGTGAGGTTGGGTTTCCGCTAGTCGACTAGGTGGTTTCTTTATCGCAAGGGCCGGCGACAGTGGGTATTCTGCACACTGGCTTCACAAAGATGAGCCGATGCGTGCCGCGCGTTCGCGTGCGAAAACAATAATTAGAAATTTTCGTGGCAGCCCTGATGGAAACCCGCAAACCGATTGTTTACATCGTTGACGACGACAAGGACCTGCGCACTTCGCTGGCGTGGTTGCTGGAGTCCGTCAGCGTGCAGGCGCAGTGCTTTGCCGGCGCCGAAGAGTTTCTCAGCCAATACGACCCCAAGCAGCCCGCCTGCCTGGTGTTGGACGTGCGCATGCCGGAGACCAGCGGTTTCCAGTTGCAGGAGATCCTCAACCAGCGCGGCAGCACCTTGCCGACCATCTTCGTCTCGGCCCATGGCGACATCCCGATGTCGGTCACGGCAATGAAGAACGGTGCGCTGGATTTCGTCGAGAAGCCCTATAACCCGCAGCAGATGATCGACCGCATCCAGGCCGCGCTGAAGACTGCCGTGCACGCCCAGGCCGATCAGCAGCAGCGTCAGAACCTGCAAGGCAAACTGGCGCTGCTGACCACCCGCGAGCGTGAAGTGTTGATGCTGGTGATCGATGGCAAGGCCAGCAAGGTGATCGCGCGGGAGCTGAACATCAGCGTGAAAACCGTTGACGTGCACCGCACCAAGATCAAGGAAAAGATGGGCGTGACCAGCATTGCCATGCTGGTGCGCGAGGTGCTGCATTTGCCGGTGGAAGAGCCGGTGCGGCATTGAGGGATGTGTGGCGGCCATGAGGCCGCCATCGCTAGCAGGCTAGCTCCCACAGTGGTTTTGTGTTCGCTGGAGATCTCTATAGGAGCTGCCGGAGGCTGCGATCTTTTGATTTTGCTTTAACAACAAGATCAAAAGATCGCAGCCTTCGGCAGCTCCTACAGGGGATGTGCAGTGTCAGATCTGGCTGTACCGCTTGCGATAAGCCCCTGGCGACACACCGAAGCGTGATTTGAACGCCGACGAAAAGTAGCTGGAATCCGAAAACCCCCACGCATAACACAACGCCGAGAGCTTCTGCTCGACATCGGCGCGGCGCAGGTTTTCCGCGCAGAAGTCCAGGCGGCGGTGCTTGATGTATTGCGCAACCACCAGGCCGCGCTTGGAGAACATCCGGTACAGCCCGCGTACCGAAACCCCGACCTCACGGGCAATCATCTCGGGGCACAGGGCTTCGTCGCTGATGTGCTGGTCGATGAAGGCGATGATCTTGCGGAACTGCCGCTCGTGGGCGTCACCGCCGTTGTCCAGGGCGCTGATGCCCGGCAGCAGCAAGCTCGCGAGGGCGTCGAGCACCGCTTCGCTTTCCTGCATGTCCAGGCCTTCTTGTTGACGAGTCTCCAGTACCAGCCTGTTGGCCATCGAAGCCAGAGGGCTGCTGGCGGCGATGCGGGTGGCGCAGTTGACCGCGTTGAAGTGCGAGCCACGCTCGACCACCTGGCGCGGCAGAATCAACGACAACTGACGGGAATCGTCGTTGTAGGTCATGTCACTCGGACGGCTGGCGTCGATCAGGGCGATGTCGCCACAGCCCAGTTGCGCACGGTTGTCGCCCTGCTCCAGTTGTGAGCTGCCACGCATCTGGAACACCGCGTAGTAGTGGCCATCGCTGCTGGTGCTGACGTCCTTACTGGTGCGATACAAATGCACGTGCGCCATGTCGACCACGCTCAGGTTGATCGCACCGCTGCGAAATTCCGCCAGTTCGCCGTAGAAGTCGGTGTCCAGCGCGCGGGCATCGAAACGCCCACAAGCCTGGTTCACCTGGCTCAACCAACTTTCGAACGCCTCATTGCGCACCGCCGATGCTGTAATCATGTCCGCAAAGCCTCACGTTTTTTGTTTTTATTGCCGTCCGCTTCGTCGAGCGGTTCGGTAAAAAAGTTTCGTCTTCCAGCCATCGCCTCCCTCGATGGTCGCCGGGCGCCATTCAACAGGCTCCGGCGTCAGCTTTCCAGTGAAGAAAGCGCTTAGATGTCCAATACCAGACGAGCGGAAAGTGCCCGGGAAACACAGGCGCAAATCTGCTTGTTGGAGGCCTTTTCCTTGTTGGAAAGGCAGTTGTCGCGGTGCTCCGGCACGCCGTCCAGCACCTCGACGATGCAGGTACCGCAAATGCCTTCGCGGCACTCGGTGTCGATGTCGCAACCGTGGGCCTGCAACACGTCGACCAGGCTGGAATTGGCCGGTACTTGCAGCACCACGCCGGAGCTGGCCAGCTCCACTTCGAACGTGCCGGCCGGGGCGCTGTTGGCGGCCGGGTCTGCGGCGAAGTGTTCCAGGTGAATGGCCTCATCAGCGCGACTGCGCGACGCGACTTCCACCACTTTGTTCATGAACGGTGCCGGGCCACAGGTGTAGACGTGGGCCGCAGGGCTGGCGCAATCCAGGCAAGCACTCAATGCGCCGTCGAGATCCGCAGGTTCGATGCCGTAGTGAAACTCCACATGATCAGCAAAATTGGTCGCCAACAGTTCGGTAAACGCCGCGTATTGCGCCGAGCGTGCGAAGTAATGCAGGCGGTACGGCTGGCCGCTTTCCGCCAGTTTGTAGGCCATGCTCAGCAGCGGCGTGACGCCGATACCGGCGGCGAACAGCACATGTTCGCTGGCGCTTTCATCGAGACGGAACTGGTTGCGCGGCGCACCCATTTCCAGCTCCATGCCCTCTTCCACTTGCTCGTGCAGTGCCAGCGACCCCCCGCGCGACTGCGCTTCTTTCTTCACCGCCACCAGGTAGGCGCGGCGATCCTGTGGCGGGCTGCACAGCGAATACTGGCGGGTTACGCCGGTCGGCCCGGTCAGGTCGACGTGGGCACCCGGTTCATAGGTGTCGAGCGGCTGGCCGTCACTGCGCACGAGGCGAAAGGAACGGATATCCAGCGCTTCGTCGACGATCCTTTCGATCTTCACCTTCATCATTGCATCACCTGAATACTTGTTTTTCGTTTAACACATCACTTGTAGGAGCTGCCGCAGGCTGCGATATTTTGATCTTGACCTTAAAAACAAGATCAAAAGATCGCAGCCTGCGGC